>CAYPQM010000003.1:47717-90577 GCA_964412845.1 uncultured Streptosporangiaceae bacterium | reverse complement strand
CCAGCCCAGCTCCAGGTAGCACTCGTCGGAGGCGACCACCGCGCCGCGCTCGCGAGCCCAGCTCACGACCTTGCGCAGGTGCTCGGTGGGCAGGACCCGGCCCGTCGGGTTGGCTGGCGAGTTGATCCAGACCAGGCGGGCGGGCGCCGGGCCGAGCGCGGTCAGGCCGTCCGTCGGCACCGCGGTCGCGCCCGCCAGCCGGGCCCCGATGTCGTAGGTCGGGTACGCGAGTTCCGGATGCACGACGCTGTCCCCGGGCCCGCAGCCCAGCAGCGCGGGCAGGGCGGCGATGAATTCTTTGGTCCCGATCACCGGGAGCACGGCGGCCGGGTCCACGGTCACTCCGTGCCTGCGGGCCAGCCAGCCCGCCGCCGCCTCCCGCAGCCGGGGCGTCCCATGGGTGGCGGGATAGCCCGGCGCGTCGGCCGCGGCGGCCAGCGCGCCGGTAACCGTGCGCGGGACCGGGTCCACGGGCGTGCCCACGGACAGGTCCACGAGCCCGCCGCTGTGCGCCCGTGCCTTCTCGCGGTACGGCGCGAGAAGGTCCCACGGGAAGCGGGGCAGGCGCGCGGCGAGAGTCAGCTCTCTTCTCCCTGGGGGGGCAGCACGCTCACGACCGGGTGATCCTTGCTGATCTTGCCGACCTTGGACGCGCCGCCGGGTGAGCCGAGATCCTCGAAGAACTCGACGTTGGCCCGGTAGAAGTCCTTCCATTGGTCCGGCACGTCATCCTCGTAGAAGATCGCCTCGACCGGGCAGACCGGCTCGCACGCGCCGCAGTCCACGCACTCATCGGGATGGATATAGAGCATGCGCTCGCCCTCGTAGATGCAGTCGACGGGGCATTCCTCGATGCACGACTTGTCAAGCAGGTCGACGCAGGGCTGCGCAATGATGTAGGTCACGTCGGAACTCCCTCGCAGGGTCCTCGGGCTTTGCTATTCAAGTATCGCGGAAGTGCGGGACCGCACGCTATCAGCTCAGCTGGACCACGCCGCGCGGCAGTGTGCCCGAGCCCCGGGTCCAGCCGTGGAATCCCGTGGACGCCTGCCACTGGTAACCGCCGTACCGGACCTCGTGGATACCGTATCTGGCCGCATGGGTCACCAGCCAGGCGGCGACCGCCCAGCCGACCGGCGACTGCGCCACCCGCAGCTGGCCGGCCTGTCCCGCCTGCACCGACCGATCGCTGCCCCGCGAGCCGGTCACCTGCTCGGTGATCGTGCCGAACGTCCTCGACAGCTCCCGGTCGGCCGCCGCCAGCTTGGCGTGCTTCGGGGGGGCCGAGGAGGACCAGCAGGAGACCGCGTGCGCGTGGCCACCGGTGAACACGGCGGTCAGCCCGGTGGCCATCTGCTCGTACTGGATGTACGCGGAGCCGTCGGCGCTGTGCTGCACGGCCTGCGCCGCCTGGTACACCGGCAGCTTGAGGTAGCCGTGCACGTTGGCCAGCACCCGGAAGAACTTGGTGGTCGCGTAGACGGGATCCTCGAGCTTCTTGGTAGGTCCCCAGCCTTCCGACGGGCGCTGCTGGAAAACCCCGACCGAGTCCATGTCGCCGTAGTGCAGGTTGTGCAGCTTGGACTCCTGCAGGGCCGCCGCGTAGGCGATGGTCACCGCGCCTGGGGGCATCGACTGCTTGTGGGCCACGCCGGCGATCGTCGCGGCGATGCTGGCCTGCTCGGGGTCAAGCGCGAACGTCTGATGGCCGGAGACCGCCCGGCAGCCGGTGCCCTCGAACACCGGCGTGAGCCGCCGGACTTCCGCGTAGACGGCAACAGCAATGACTACAACAAGCAACAGCAAAATTCCCCTCCGTGACCGGTGTTTCCGGCGGGTCTGCTGGCTGCTTCTCGGCACATCCCGAAGGTACCGGAGTCCCCCGCTAAGCTCGCTCGCCATGGACCCACGTCGAGACCTGCTGGTGTCACCACTGCCCGCCCTGATCGAAGAGCTGTGGGCCCGCCGCGGGGAGCTCACCCCGCAGGACACCGAGGCCAGGGCGGCCGTGGTGGCGGCCGTGGACGCCCTCGACGCGGGCGAGGCGCGGGTGGCCGCACCCGACCCGGCCACCGGCGAGATCGTCGTGGACGAGCGCGCCAAGCGCGCCATCCTGCTGGCCTTCCGGGTGCTGCCGATGCAGGAGGGGCACGCGGGCGAGTTCCGCTCCCACGACCGGATCCCGCTCAAGACCCGGCTGGACGGCGTCCGTGTGGTGCCGGGCGCGATAGCGCGCTGGGGGGCCTACATCGCGCCCGGCGCGGTGCTGATGCCGTCGTTCGTGAACATCGGCGCCTACGTGGACTCCGGGACCATGGTCGATACCTGGGCCACCGTCGGCTCCTGTGCCCAGATCGGCAAGAACGTGCACCTGTCCGGCGGGGTCGGTATCGGCGGGGTGCTTGAGCCGCCGAACGCGGTGCCGGTGGTCGTCGAGGACGACGCGTTCATCGGATCCAGGTCCATGGTGGTCGAAGGGGCCCGGGTGCGCCGCGGAGCCAAGCTCGGCTCGGGCACGATGCTGACCGCCACGACGCACGTCATCGACGTGGCGACCGGCGAGGAACTGCCCCGCGGTGAGGCACCGGCCTGGTCGGTCTGCGTCAGCGGGACGCGCAGCCGCAGTTTTCCCGGCGGCGACTTCGGCCTGCCCTGTGTGCTGGTGCTGGCCCGCCTGGCCGAAGGCACCGAGCACGACAAGCTGGCCCTCAATGACATCCTGCGCGACCACGGGGTGAACGGCTGAGCACAGCCGCCCGGCCAGCACCATCGCCCGGCCTGACCTGGGTCCTAATCCGCCCGGACGTGGCAGGATCGGACCGTGCAATCTGAATCAGGACGCAGGGTGCGCCGCCAGGGGCCGGCCACCCTGCGCGGCGACTCCATCCCGAACACCACCACCGATCAGCGGCTGCTGGACCGGCGCGGGCCCAGCGACTGGGTGCATACCGACCCATGGCGCGTCTTGCGGATCCAGGCCGAATTCGTCGAAGGCTTCGGCCTGCTGGCCGAACTCGGCCCGGCCGTGTCGGTGTTCGGGTCAGCCAGGGCCAAGCCCGGCACCCCCGAGTACGAACTGGCCCAGAGCGTCGCGACCGGGCTCGCCACGGCCGGATACACAGTGATCACCGGGGGAGGCCCCGGGATCATGGAAGCGGCCAACAAGGGCGCAGCGGACGCCGGTGGTGTCTCCGTGGGCCTGGGCATCGAGCTGCCCCTGGAGATGGGGCTGAACGACTACGTCGAGATCGGCGTGGAATTTCGGTATTTTTTCGTCCGCAAGACCATGTTCATCAAGTACTCGCAAGCATTCGTAGTCCTGCCCGGCGGGTTCGGCACGCTGGATGAACTGTTCGAGGCGCTCACCCTGGTGCATACCGGCAAGATCACCAGGTTCCCGATTGTGCTGGTTGGCAGCGAGTACTGGTCCGGCCTGATGTCCTGGATCCGCGGAACGGTGCTGGCCCAGGGCAAGATCTCCCCGGGCGACGAGGATCTGCTGACCGTCGCGGATGACGCCGCGGAGGTCGTGCGGATCATCACCAAGGCGCATGGGCGTCAGGGCGAACCCGGCTAGGTAGGCACAAGCACCCCGGCAAACATGCGACGATTCCTACTGTGCTTGTCTTGGTGATCCTGGTGTCGATCGTCATCCTGGTCGGCGTGGTCGGCGTGGCGATCGGCCGCGGTGGTGAGATGGCGGAGTTCGCCGGTGACTACCCGCCGTTCGAGGCCGGTGACCTGATGACCGCCGCTGACGTCGCGCTGCTGCACCCGCCCTCGGCGCTGTGGGGGTACAACGTGGCGGCCACCGACGAGGCCCTCAGCCGGATTGCCCAGGTGGTCACCGACCGGGATGTGGAGATCGCGGCGCTGCGCAGGCAGCTCGCCGAATTGCGCGCCGACACCTCGTCCGCGGCTGCGGCCGCGGACGCTGACCCGGCGGCTGTGGACCCTGCGCCCGCCGTCCGCGCGCGGCTCGACCGCGCGTCAGCGGACCGTGCTCTCATCGAGCGTGCGGCCGCCCAGCGGGCGTCGGCTGGTCCTGCGCCCGCCGACACCGGGCCCGGGACCGGTGACTGAGCCGGTTCCCGGGCCGCTTCCTGGGCCGGACGGGCGGCTGCGCTGCCCGTGGGCGCTGGGCAGCGCCGAGTACCGCGACTATCACGACGACGAGTGGGGCCGCCCGGTCCGCGATGACCAGGGAATGTTCGAGCGGCTCAGCCTGGAGGCGTTTCAGTCCGGCCTGTCCTGGCTGACCATCCTGCGCAAGCGGGAAAACTTCCGTGCCGCGTTCCGCGGCTTTGACATCGCGGCCGTGGCCGGGTTCGGCCCCGCTGACGTCGCCCGGCTGCTCGGCGATGCTGGCATTGTCCGCAACCGGGCGAAGATCCAGGCCGTGATCGGCAACGCCCGCGCCGCCCAGGCGCTCCCTGGCGGACTGGCCGCGCTTGTCTGGCAGCACGGGGAGCCCGCATCGGCCCCGGGCCGCACGGCGCCGGCCGCCCTGGCGGACATCCCGTCGTGGACGCCTGCCTCCAAGGCCCTCTCCCGGGAACTGCGCCGCAACGGGTTCTCCTTCACCGGCCCGGTGACGGCCTACGCGACGCTGCAGGCGTGCGGCGTCGTGGATGATCATCTGGCCGGCTGCTTCCGCAGCGGCGCGTACTCCTGATCTGCGCGGCACGGGTTCGGGATTCACACACTGCGTGCCAGACTGGGAACTTACTGTTGCATGGAGGAGAAATGCTGGAAACCCCGCAGGTTCCGCCCGGCGTTGACCCGACCAAGCCCGCCCCGGCCCGGCTGTACGACTACTACCTCGGCGGCACGGCCAACCTGCCGGTCGACCGGGAGGCCGCCGAACGTATCCGGGCCGACCTGCCCGAGATCTCGGACATGGCCTGGGCGAACCGGGGCTTCCACCAGCGCGCCGCGCGCTGGTTAACGACTGACTGCGGGATCACGCAGTTCATCGACATCGGGTCGGGACTGCCCACCCAGGGCAACACCCACGACGTGGTGCAGAGCATTTCACGGCAGACCAAAGTCGTGTACGTGGACAACGACCCGATGGTGCTCGCCTACGCGAATAAGCTGCTGACCGGCGATGGCAGCACCGCCGTCATCCACGCCGACCTGCGTGATCCAGACAGCGTGCTCAATCACCCGGATCTGCGCGCGCTGATCGACTTCAGCCAGCCCGCCGGGCTGCTGATGACTGCGGTGCTGCATTTCGTGGCCGACGGCAGCGATCCGTGGGGCCTGGTGGCCCGGTACGTGCGGGCGCTCGCACCGGGGAGTTACCTGGCGATATCCCACGTCACCGCGGACAATGTGCCGCAGCGCGGGCTGGAGACGGGCCTGGCGGAGTACGCCAAGGCGACCGAGAACATCTACCTGCGGCCGCGGGCCGAGGTGGAGCGCTTCTTCGCCGGGCTGGACCTGGTGCCGCCCTACGATGGCGCGGAACCACGACTGGTGTTCATGGGCGAATGGGGTGCCGAGGACCCGGAACTCGCGGACAGCGACGGGTCACGGTGGGGCTACTGCGGTGTTGCCCGGCTCCGCTAAGACGGCCAAGGAGGAAGCTGTGATCAAGAAACCCACCGTCGCGGACCTGGGCATCGATCTGCAGGCCCAGGCATGGCAACGGTCGGGCGACGGGGATCAGGCCGACGGGACGGGCGCCATTGAGATCGCGTTCGTCCCGGAACCGGGAACCGGCCGCACCGAGTGGGTGCTGATGCGTGTCGGCGGTGACCCTGAGGGCCGGGTCCTCGTCTACGACCGCAACGAATGGGAGTGCTTCCTGGCCGGGGTCCGGGATGGCGAGTTCGACGACGTCCCCGCCGCCCCGGACGCCCCCGCCGACTAGCTGCTGGGGCAAATCCGCCCAGTACTCATTAATCTGTGATTCACACTTTACTCAGGGCTATGATGCGACTCTAAGCATTTCAAGGAGGAAATCCGGATGGCGGACGACGCATACGGCGCGACCGTGGCGAAACGCCAGCTATCCCGCCGGCTGACCGAGCTCCGTCAGGCGCGCGGCTACACGGCCAACCACGTCTGCGACATGCTCAACTGGGGCCGGGGCAAGGTCGGCCGGTTCGAGGCGAACCAGTGGCGGCGCCCCGAGATGAGCGACATCCGGGACCTCCTGCGCATCTACGACGTGGCCGAGGATGAGCGGGAGCGACTGGGGGACCTGGCCATGCGGGCGCGGGCCAGGCCCTGGTGGCGCGATTACCCGGACATCTTCGAGAACGAGTTCCCCGGATTCGAGAACGATGCCTCCCGGATCCGCGTGTTCATGCCTCTCGTGCTGCCCGGGCTGTTGCAGACCTCGGCCTACGTGGAGTCGTTCATGCGGGCGGGGCTGCGGTCCCCCGCGTGGCGCCGGCGGGCGCTGGAGACCCGGCTCCGCCGGCAGGAGGTGCTCGGCCGCACCGACGGCACCGCGCCGAAGCTGAGCGCGGTGATCACCGAGGCGTCCCTGATGTACCGGTGGGGCGCCAAGGCCGACCGGCGGGAGCAGGTTGAGCATCTCCTCGACGCGGCCCGCGGCCCCAACGTGGAACTGCGCATCCAGCGCTTCGCCGATGGCCCCCCGGTGGGCATGCACTCCATGGTCAACATCCTGGACTTCCCGGGCGAGCCTGCCCTGGTCTACCTGGAGACTGATTACGTCATCGAGGAGGTGAGCAACACCGAATCGGTAAACAGCTACATCCAGTCCTTCGGCCGCGCGGTCGACGCGGCACTTGAGCCGGCCGACACCGCGGCCTTCCTCAAGGACCTAGCTGAGCAACTGGAGTAATCATGACTGACCTGTCTCAAGCAGCCTGGCGGAAAGCCCGCATCAGTTCCTTCAACGGAGGGTGCGTCGAAGTCGCCGCCAACCTCCCGGGCGTCATCGCCGTCCGGGACAGCACGCGTCCCGAAGGGGGGGCGCACGTCGTCGGCCGGGCCGCGTTCGCGGCATTCCTGACCGACGCGAAGGCTGGCCGCTACGACCTGGATGCCCGCGTCTCAGGCTGATCCATCTCGCAGCGCACCGCGAAGAATCCCCCGGGCTGCCACCCGGGGGATTCTTCGTTGCATGCGCCTGTCTCAAGGCCATGGCGGGCGCTGCCACGCGCCGCCACTGTGTGACTGTACCGCTGCGAACCGTCGGTGGAAATGTCCCGGCTCGGGGGATTGTGTCCGGTCGTGACGGGGTATCGGTCACCTCAGTGCTGCCGTGGGCTGAACGACGCGTTAACAAATAATCAAAAATCACTCCTTACCACCACATGTCGTTGCGTAACGCGCACACGACTCGTAATCTGTGTTTCACAGATAGGATTCGCCGGGAAGGCTGGTGATCATGTCCGGGTCGCTTGCCGTTGCCGAGCCGCGGGTCTTCCGGCCGGCGGCTGATCCGGTTACGGCAGTTGCCGTTGGCGGCTGCGCCGCCACTGCCCTGCCCCTTGATCCCACCTGCGCCGCCGCCGCCAGGAGACTGTTCCGTGACGCGGCGGATGGTGTTGGCCTGCCCGCTGAGGTGACGTACGAGGGTGCCACGATGGCCAGTGAACTGGCCGCCAACACCCTGCATGCGCACGCGAACATCCAGTTCCGCGGCTCGCGGGTCTGGCCGGTGGCCGGCACGCCTGAGCTGTGGCTGTACCTGCGCCGGGTGGGCGGGCAGCAGGAACTGGTCTGCAAGTTCTTTGACTCGCTTCCCGGCTGGAAGCCCGGCGTCTCTGCTGATCCAGCTGATGACACCGCCGACTGGGAAACCGGCCGCGGCCTGCGGGTCGTCGAAGAACTGTCGCAGGGCCGCTGGGGTCATCACCCGACCCGGGCCAGGCTGGGGGCCTGGAAGGTTCCGGGCAAGGTGGTCTGGTTCGCCGTGCCGGTGCCGGTGAGCCGCGGGCTGGACCGGTTCCAGCGTCCGCAGCCCGGCTCCTGCGAGGCGGCCAGCGAACTCCAGTCCATGCTCGACGAACGCGGGGTCGGCGGCCACATCGTGCGTTCCGATGCGCCGGCCTCGGGCATGTCGGTGCTGTCCATCCGGCGTGATCTGACCGTGTGGTGCCGCAGCCGGGTGGTCTCCTGGACAACCCGGGAGGGCCGCCGGGAGTGCCGCGCCTTCTACGACATGGTCGACGCGGCCGAGCAGATCGTATGCCGGCACGAGGAACTGGACAGCACCCGCCAGCGGGACGCTGACTGACTCACCGGCCCTCAGCCCGGGCTACCGGCCCTCGAACCGGGGCTGTTCCTTGCTGACGAAGGCGCGCGTGGCAGCCAGGTGATCTGCGGTCCGGCCTGCTGCCGCCTGCAGTTGCGCCTCCTTCTCCAGGGACTCGGCCAGTCCGTGCCCCGCCGCATAGCAGAGCGCCTCCTTGATCGCCGCGTAGGCGGCGGTGGGGCCGGCCGCGAGCCGGTCGGCCAGCCCGCGCGCCGCGCCGGCCAGGTCGGCCGCCTCGACCACCGAGGTCATCAGGCCATATTCCAGCGCGCGGTCCGCCTCCACCGGCTCGGCCAGCATCAGCAACTCGGTCGCCCGGCCCAGGCCGGCCAGCCGCTGCAGGGTCCAGGAGGCCCCGGAGTCTGGGCCGAGTCCCACCCGCGCAAAGGCCATCAGCAGGCTGGCCTGCCGCGCGGCGACCCGGAAGTCACAGGCCAGGGCCAGCGCCGCGCCGGCCCCGGCGGCAATTCCGTTCACCGCGGCGATCACCGGCTTGGGCATCGTCGTGATGGTCATGATGATCGGGTTGTAGTGCATCCGGACGGTATCGGTCGCCATCTCGCCCGCCGCCAGGAGCCCGGCGTGCTCCCGCAGATCCTGGCCCGCGCAGAAACCTGGCCCGGCACCGGTGATGATCACCGCGCGGACCTCCGCGGCGTCCGCCGCCTGGCCCAGCGCGGCGAGGAGTGCCGCCTTCATCTCAGCCGTGAGCGCGTTCCTGGCCTCAGGGCGGTTCAGCGTGATGGTGGCTACCGCTCCGTCGAGGTCCCAGCGCACGCTGTCGGTCACGAGCGTCTCCTTTGCCTGGCCGGAAGCCTTCCCGGGCAGATCCTGTCCAGCCGATCCACAGTGTTTCATCCAGGGCAAGATCAGCACATGCCGTGGCCCGTCGCACGGCGGCCCGCATCCGTCCGGCAGCCTTGTGACCATGGTGGTAACGCCTGCCAGCAGGCCCCGAGGCGGCGCAATTGCCCGCCGCAGTGCCGCCCACCCGGAGTCCGCGGCCCGCAACCGAACGCTGATCATTACCACTGACGGCCGGAACTCTGGATAATAGAGGTACTGATCGACACGGCTGTGAGTGGCCGGACCCGCCGCAGGCGCCGGGATCCCGGTGCGGCAGGCCTCCGCGAGGTCTCAGGCGGCCCCAAGCAGGAAGGGGATGCGGAATGGCGGCGATGAAGCCGCGGACGGGTGACGGTCCGCTCGAAGTCACGAAAGAGGGGCGCGGCATCGTGATGCGTGTCCCGCTCGAAGGCGGCGGGCGGCTGGTGGTTGAGTTGTCGGCAGACGAAGCCGCCAGGCTCGGAGAAGCGCTCAAGTCCGTCACGGGCTGAGCCTTGCCAATCGACGTCCAGATAGCCGTCACGCCCGCGGGCCGCCCGCAGCCCCTCAGCGAGTTTCTCGCCGCGGTGACTCAGGGCGTCCTCGAAGCCCCAGCGGTGATCGCGGTGCCGGTTGAGGCCGCGGACGCGGCACCCAGCGGCGGGGCGGCCGATCTTGACGGTTACCTCGGCGCGGCTGCTGCCATGGTGACCGCCTGTGCGGAGATGACCGGCCGCGCCGGCGAGGTCGCCGCGTCAGTGGCGGGCCTGGGTTCCGGCGCGAGCCGCGTCGTCTTCCTCGGCGTGGGGGACCGTTCGCCAGCGGCGCTGCGCAAGGCGGGCGCCGCGCTGGCCCGCCAGGTCCCGGCCGGGCGGGCCGCGGTCGTCACCGTGGTCCTCGACGAGGCTGACGAGGGCAGGCAGGCGTTCACCGAAGGGCTGCTGCTCGGCTCGTACCGCTACTCGCTGAAGTCCGCCGACCCGGCCGGCTCCGGGCCGACGCAGATCAGCCTGCTGGTGGCCGGGCCAACGGACCGTGCCCAGGCGGTGGTGGACCGGGCGGTCACCGTGGCCGGGGCGGTGGCCCTGGCCCGGGACCTGAGCAACACCCCATCGTCGGTGAAGAGCCCGGCCTGGCTGGCGGCGGAGGCCGTCAGCCTCGCGGACCGCCATAGCCTGCGGTCGCGGGTCTGGACCGACGCCGACCTCGTGTCCGGCGGGTTCGGCGGGCTGCTCGGGGTAGGTTCGGGGTCGGTGCGGCCGCCACGCCTGATTGAGCTGAGCTATGAGCCGCCGGGCTGGGACCGCCACGTGGTGCTGGTCGGCAAGGGCATTACCTTCGACAGCGGCGGACTGTCCCTGAAGCCAAACGACAATATGAAGCTGATGAAGACGGACATGGCCGGCGGGGCGGCGGTCATCGCGGTCATGTCGGCGCTGGCCGCCCTAGGCGTGCCCACCCGGGTAACGGGCCTGGTCGCGGCGGCGGAGAACATGCCGTCGGGGTCGGCGCTGCGGGTCGGGGACGTGATCACCCACTACGGCGGCCGCACGGTCGAGGTGCTCAACACCGACGCGGAGGGCCGGCTGGTCCTCGCCGACGCGCTGGCCTACGCGGACCAGGTGCTCGACCCGGATGTGCTGGTGGACATCGCGACACTGACCGGGGCCGCCCGGGTGGCTCTGGGCTCGGTCATGGCCGCGATGTACGCGACTCAGGACGCGCTCGCGGCGGACCTGCTCGCGGCGGGGACGGCGAGCGGTGACCGGTTGTGGCGGATGCCGCTGGCCGGGGAGTACCGCGACGGGCTCGAGTCCTCAGTGGCGGACCTGGCCAACGTCGCGCACGGCGCCGGCCGGGCCGGCTCTATCGACGCGGCCCTGTTCCTGCGTGAGTTCGCCGGTGAGCGTCCGTGGGCCCACCTGGATATCGCCGGGGCGGCCCGGGCCGCCGCCGATGACGGTGAGATCAGCAAGGGAGCGACCGGGTTCGGGACCAGGCTGCTGCTGCACTGGCTGTCCGCTGGGGCCCGGGTTAGCCAGCCCGCTTGACCGCGACGAGCAGGCCGTCACCGACCGGCAGGAGCACCGGCGCCAGCCGGTCGTCTGCCCTGACCTGCTCGCACAGATGCCTGATCGCGGCCGTCTCCGGGTCGTCCCGGGCCGGGTCGGCCACCCGGCCGCCCCACAGCGCGTTGTCGAACGCCACCACCCCGCCGGGCCGCAGCAGGCGCAGCGCGGCGGTCAGGTAGTCCGGGTACTCCTGCTTGTCCGCGTCGCAGAACACCATGTCGTAGCCGCCATCGGTGAGCCGCGGCAGCACGTCGAGCGCCTTACCGCTGATCAGCCGGTAGCGGTTCGAGGCGAACCCAGCCTCGGTGTACGCCTTGCGCGCCAGTCGCTGGTGCTCGGGCTCGGCATCAACGCTCGTCAGCACGGCGTCCGGGCGCATGCCACGCAGCAGCCAGATGCCTGACGTGCCACAGCCCGTGCCGATCTCCACGACCGATCTGGCGCTGATGGCGGCGGCGATGAAGCGCAACGCCGCCCCGCCGGCCGGCCCTATCGGTGACGCGCCGCCAACTTCCAACGCGTTCGCCCGGGCCGCCAGCAGCGGCTCATCTTCGGTGAGGTATTCCTCGACATAGGCAAGGCTGGCCTCTGCGGTCACGGTTGCTGCCTCCGGTGCATGCTGTACCTTCCCAGGGCGAAAGCTTATCGTCACGCGGCGTAACCTGGGAACCAGTGGGGCCGGCCTGAGCGTTGTTCCTTGCATGCTGCGGGAAGGGGAGGTCGTGGGCAAGGCCAGTCAGCCTGTGACTCCGGCGCCGGACTGGACGCCGCCGACGTGGGAAGAAGTCGTCCGCCAGCACTCGGCCCGGGTCTACCGCCTGGCGTACCGGCTCACCGGGAACACCCATGACGCCGAAGACCTCACCCAGGAGGTCTTTGTCCGGGTGTTCCGTTCCCTGTCCAGTTACACGCCAGGCACCTTTGAGGGCTGGCTGCACCGGATCACCACGAACCTCTTCCTCGATATGGCCCGGCGCAGGCAGCGCATCAGGTTCGAAGGCCTCGGGGATGACACGGCTCAGTTGCTGCGCGGTGGCGAGCCCACGCCCGCGCAGGTATTCGACGACCGTCATCTCGATGGTGACATCCAGGCGGCGCTGAAGGCGCTGGCCCCCGAGTACCGGGCGGCCGTCGTGCTGTGCGACATCGAGGGACTGTCCTATGAGGAGATCGCGGACACGCTCGGCGTGAAGCTCGGCACGGTCCGCAGCCGCATTCACCGGGGCCGCGCACAGCTCAGGACCGCCCTTGACCACCGCCGTCCGCGCCGCGCCGGAGCAGTGCCCGCGCCTGTGGCGGGTGACCAATGAGCCATCTGGGACAGCGGCTGTCCGCCCTGGTCGACGGCGAGCTGACCGACTTCGAACGCGACCGGGTGCTCACTCATCTGGTCGGCTGCGATGCGTGCCGGGCTGACGTCGTGGCCCTCCGGGCGCTGAAGCGGCGGATGCATGCCCTGGGCGAGACTTTGGCGGACACCGGACTGACCGGGCGCCTGATAGCCGTCGGCGCACCGGATGAGCAGGGTCCGTGGGGTGGCCCGGGGAGCTGGCGCGCGGGTCACCGCCACCCGCCTGCCCGCTATCTGGCCGCGGGAATGTTCGCGTTCGTCGTGGTCGGTCTCGGGACTACCGCGTTCGTGGTCGGCGGCGACCAGCAGCCGCCCAGCCCGAAGGTCACCCCGGCCGTGGACGTGTACATGGTCCAGCAATCGATCGTCACCGGTGACCTGCCGGTGCCGCAGCCAGCCACCGGCGTGCCCACGCCCGCCAACGCTGTTCCGTAGGGGCCGTGAGCTAGCGCATGTTCTCCCGGGCCACGCAGGAACGTGGTGGAGTGCTCCTCGATCAAGACCCACTCCACCTGAGGATCGCCAGTGCCGCCGTGCTGCTCGGCCTGCTCGCGGCCGGCGTCATGGTGATCTCCTGGGATGCCGTGCGGGGCGGCCCGGACGCCGGTGGCGGCGCGGTGGCCAGCCGGCCAGCAGGCCGGACCGCGGCGATGTCGGGGCCGCTGGCCGTGACCGTGCCACCGCAGGCCCGGAGTGCTGGCCTGCGGCTGCTCGGCGACGCCGCTGCCGCCTGCCAGAGCGTCGCTTACCAGGGTGTCCAGGTCATCGCCTCGCTGAGCCCTGCAGGCCGCAGCATCTCGGTGGTGGATGTCTGGCACCAACGAGGCCGCCACGCGCTGATCCAGGCCGCGGTGCTGGCGTCACCCCCTGTCCTGCGCCGCAGCCTCGCCCGCGTGCCGACCGGCACCGACAGCGACAGCGACACGGACCAGGAGCAGGTCTCGGCGCCGGTGCTGGGCATGACTCAGCAGATGGTCGCCCTGCTGGGCGACAACTACCAGGTGACGATCGCCGGCGGGGGCCGGGCGGACGGACGGCCTGCCGAGATCGTGGAAGTGCGCCGGACGAGTGGTGGACTGGCCGCTCGCTTCTGGCTGGACAGTGCCACCAAATTGCCGTTGCGCCGGGAGATTTTTGATACAAGTAGCCGGCTGACTGGCGATGACGCGTTCATCGACCTGAGGCTGGGCAGCAAGGCGGCGGCTGGTGCGCCTGCCGCCGGGGCCAGTCCGCGGAGCAGTTGGCTGTCCCGGGGGCAGCTCGCGCGGCTGCGAGCGCAAGGCTGGCCGCTGCCCGGGCCGCTGCCCGGTCGGCTCAGCCTGCTGCGGGCGGCCCGCAGCGGCACCTCCGCGGGCACCGTCGTCGAGCTGGCCTACTCCGACGGGCTTTCCATGGTGTCGGTCTTTGTGCAGCACGGTCACCTGCCCGCCGAGCTCAGCGGATGGTCCGAGGTCGCGGTCCGAGGGCAGCGTGTCTATGCGGCGGCCCCGGATGACCGCAGCGTCGCATGGTCAGCCGGCGGCTTCGTCTACACGGTGATCGCGGATACGCCCGGGCAGACAGTTGATCAGGTGGTGGCCGCACTGCCGCACGAGGCCAAGCCCGGGCTGGTCGCCCGGCTGATTCGCGGGCTGCGGCGGGTGGTGTCCTGGGTGGACCCGTTCCGGTGAGCAGCCTGGCCGGTTAGAGTGGACAGACCGCGCCGGAGGTGCGGGCTTCGCCTTCGCTGGAGACCTGAGTGTTTGACCTGTCCATCGGCAAGCTGCTGGTACTCGCCGTGATCGCCATTGTGGTGTTCGGCCCGGACCAGTTGCCGAAGCTCGCGGCCCAGGCCGGCCGTACCCTGCGCGAGCTGCGGCGGATGGCCGAGGGGGCCACGGCCGACCTGCGGGAAGGGCTCGGCCCGGAGTTCTCCGACTTTGATGTCACCGACCTGCACCCGCGCAATTTCGTGCGCAAGCACCTGCTCGATGGCTTCGATGCCGAGGACACGCCCATGTCGCCGGCCGCGGCCGCGGCGGCTGGGGTCACCGCCAACGTCGAGGCGGCGCAGTCAGTGGTGGGCGGCGGCGCGCTGGCGCCGGAGGAGAGCCCGCCCTACGACTCCGAGGCCACCTGAGCCCTGGTTAGGCTCCTCGTCAGGCCGGGGTCAGGCCCAGCTGGCGGCCGGCCAGCCCGCGAGCCCGGCTGACCAGGTTCTTCGCGATCCCGGTCAGTTGCTGCGCCGCTGCGGCTTCCGGATCGCTCAGCACCAGCGGGACACCCTTGTCGCCGCCTTCGCGCAGCCGCACATCGATCGGCACCTGGCCGAGCAGCGGGACCGGAGCACCGACGATCCGGGTCAGCGCGTCCGCCACGGCCTGGCCACCCCCGGAGCCGAAGACGCTGATCCGCTCGTCGCAGTGCGGGCACGGCAGCCATGACATGTTCTCGATGACACCGGCGACGCGCTGGTGGGTCTGCGTGGCGATCGCCCCGGCGCGCTCCGCCACCTCGGAGGAGGCGATCTGCGGAGTGGTCACCACGACGAGTTCCGCGCCGGGCACGAGCTGAGCGACCGAGATCGCCACGTCGCCGGTGCCGGGCGGCAGGTCCATCAGCAGCACATCCAGATCGCCCCAGTAGACGTCACCGAGGAACTGCTGCACAGCCCGGTGCAGCATCGGCCCGCGCCAGACGACTGGCGTGTTACCGGTGGTGAACATCCCGATGGAGATGACCTTCACGTCATGGGCGGACGGCGGCATGATCATCTGCTCGACCTGGGTGGGCCGGTCGGTGACGCCCAGCATGCGCGGCACGGAGTGACCATAGATGTCCGCGTCGAGCACGCCGACCTTCTGGCCGGCGGCGGCCAGGGCCGCGGCCAGGTTCACGGTAACCGACGACTTGCCGACCCCGCCCTTGCCGCTGGCGATGGCGTAGACCTTGGTCAGTGAGGCCGGCTGGGCGAACGGGATCTCCTTCTCCGGGCGTCCCCCGCGCAGCTTGCTTTGCAGTCCGCGGCGCTGCTCCTCGCTCATCACGTCCAGTTCCACCTGCACCCTGGACACGCCAGCCAGCTTGCTGACGGCGTTGGTGACCTCGCGGATGATGGTCTCGCGGAGCGGGCAGCCGACCACGGTCAGCCAGATGTCGACGCGCACCGACCCGTCGCGGGCGATGGTGATGTCCTTCACCATGCCCAGTTCGGTGATCGGCCGGTGAATCTCGGGGTCGTTCACGCCGGCCAGCGCCTTGGTCACCTCGTCGGAGGTGGGCGGTGCAGCGACGGTAGGCGGGGAGGTCATGGCCTCATCGTATGTGCCCGCCACCGGTGCGCCCGGCCGGGTGCGCGGAACGGCTGCGACCGGGCTGTTATAGTCCGCCATGGCCGCTTACCCGGTGAGCCCTGGGCCTGCCGGTGGCGGTACTGCTGGCGACCGCAGGTGACCAGGAGCCTGCTGGCCGACATCCGGCCGCTGCGGGAGTCACCTGCGTTCCGGCGGCTGTGGGTCGGCTCGTCGCTGTCGTCCATCGGCGGCAGAATGACCTTCTTCGCGCTGGTGCTGCAGGTCTATGACCTCACCCGGTCCTCGGTGGCGGTCGGCGCGATCGGGCTCGCTCAAGCTGGGCCCGTCCTCATCTTGGGACTGCTGGGCGGGTCCCTCGCCGATGCCGTCGATCGCCGGAAGCTCACCCTGGTCACCAGCAGCTGCCTGGCCGTGGTGTCAGCGGGCTTCGCCGCGCAGGCGTTCCTCGGCCTCGGCCAGCTCTGGCTGCTCTACGTCCTGGCCGCGGTCCAGGCCGTGCTGGAAGCCATCGACGGCCCGGCGCGGCGGACGTTCCTGCCCCGCCTCGTCCCCGCTGACCGGCTGGCCGCCGGGGTGGCGCTGAACCAGTTGTCCGGCTACGTCAGCGTCTTGCTCGGGCCCGTGCTGGCGGGCGTGCTGACCGCGGCCGCGGGTTTGCGGGTGTGTTACCTCATTGACGCGCTGAGCTTCGGGGCCGCTCTGTATGGGGTTGCCCGTCTCCCCGCGATGCCTCCCCAGGAGAGTGCGGCCCGGCCGGGACTGCGGGCCGCCGCGGCCGGGCTGCGGTTCATCCGGCAGCACCCGATCCTGGTGGGCGCGTTCCTGGCGGATATGGATGCCATGCTCTTCGGCCTGCCCATTGCCCTGTTCCCGGCGCTCAACGCGGCCCGCTTCGGCGGCACTCCGCAGACTCTCGGGCTGCTCACCGCAGCTCTGGCGGTCGGCGGCCTGCTCGGATCCGGGCTGTCCGGTCCGGCCGGGCGGGTCTCCCGGCAGGGCCGGGCGATGCTGGTGACCGTCGCCGTCTGGGGGGCAGCCATCACGGGGTTTGGCCTCGCTCGGTCCCTCTGGCTCGCCCTGCTCCTGCTCGCCATCGGCGGGGCCGCCGACACCACCAGCGTCATCTTCCGCGGTGCCATCGTCCAGGCCGTCACCCCGGATGAGTTCCGCGGCCGGGTCACCAGCGTCGACTATGTCGTCGGCGCCGGCGTTCCCCAGCTCGGCAACTTCGAGGCGGGCGTGGTCGCCTCGCTGACGTCGCCGGCCATCAGCGCCGTCAGCGGCGGCCTGGCCGCCGTCCTGGGCGCCGTCGTCCTCAGGCTGGCCGTGCCGGCCTTCGCCCGCTATGACTCGTCGTCAGCCTGACTGTCGGACTTGCTGGCTATCGTCAAATACATGTTCGATTCATGCGCTACGCAAATGCCGGAAGCCCCTGGTGGCCATGCTCAGCCTGGCCTGGCGGCGGTTGCATCCGGCGGCCAGGCGATCACGCCAAAACCCTTAGAGAGGCTGGAAGCCGAGATCTGCGAACTGGCTGGCCACCTGGCCGCGGCCACCTGCCAGTTCCTCGTGCTGCTGGCCGAATTCGACGCCAGGGAAGGCTGGGCGGACTGGGGCACCTCGTCGTGTGCGGCCTGGCTGTCCTGGAAGTGCGCGATGGCCTCGGGCACCGCGCGCGAGCATGTCCGGGTCGCCCGTTCGCTGCGGACACTGCCGACGATCCGGTCCGAGTTCGCTGCCGGGCGGCTGTCCTATGCCAAGGTTCGGGCTTTGACCAGGATCGCCGGGCCAGAAACTGACGCCGACCTGGCGGAGATGGCCGCGCCGATGACTGCCAATCAGCTGGAGCGGTTCGCGAGAGCGCACCGCAAGGTGACCGGCATCGACGACGAGCAGGCCCGGCTGGCTCGCCGGCTCACCTGGCGGCTGGACGAGGACAACTGCCTCAGCATCACCGTCCGGCTGCCGCCTGAGGACGGTGCCACCGTGCTCACTGCGCTGCGTGCTGCTGTCCAGCGCGCTGTCCAGCGCGCTGACCAGCCAGCCGAGCAGGCCGGCGTTTCCGCGGAAACGCCGGAACCCCCCGAAACGCCAGCGCGGCCCACATCCACGAGCCTCGCTGACGCCCTCGTCGAGATCGCTGAATCATTCATCGCCAGCAAGTCGCGGACGGCCGAGAACCCCGATATTTACCAGGTGATCGTGCACGCTGATCCGGCCAGCCTCGCCGGCCGGCCGGGCGGCCGCTGTCACATCGATGACGGACCTGCCATCAGCACGGACACGCTCCAGATGCTCGCCTGCGACAGCCTCATCAGCTGGATGCGGCACGATTCGCGGGGGAACGTCATCGATGTCGGGCGTCGTCGCCGTGTGCCGCCACCGGCGCTGCGGCGCGCCGTCCGCGAGCGAGATCGCTGCCGCTGCCGCTTCCCCGGCTGCGGCAACCGGCGGGTCGACGCCCACCATGTGCAGGCGTGGGCGGCCGGCGGCCCGACCAGCCTGGCCAACATGGTGAGCCTGTGCCGGTACCACCACGGCCTCGTGCATAAGAAGGGCTACCAGATCAAGGCCGGGCCGAGCGGCTTCGGCTTCTGCCGCCCGAACGGCATGCTCATCGAAAACAGCCCTCCGTGGCCGGCGCCGCGAGGGCACCTCGCGGACCAGCATGACGCGGAGATCACCCCTGGCACTATCACCCCGCACTGGTACGGCGAGCGCCTCGACCTCGACTACGCGATCGCCGTGTGCTTCAGCAACAAGCGCGTCCGGGAAGAACGCCAGTCGTCAACCAGGACCCACGGGACTGAGGCGGAAGATCGCCCCGGTCCGCGCCCAGCGCTGAGTCAATGACGTCTCGCCGGGTTCCAGCACAGCGTTGAGCCGCCCAGCGGCCAGCGGCCCGCTGACCGCGTCCCATTCCGTGGTCCCGGTGCCGACCCTGCTGACTGCGGCCGACCACGAGATGAGCGCCCCGCCCGAGTCTTTGCTCGGCACGATGACCTGCACCTGGCCGGCCTGCGCCTGGCCGGCCTGGCCGAGCCCGGGCAGCGGCTGCTCGCCGGGCCCGGTCACCACATACGCCGCGTCGGCCAGCCAGATGTGCCAGGCCGGATACGGGCGGTCCTGGCCGGGGACTGATAGCCAGATGAGCCCGGCCCGCTTGGTAGCCTCCGCGATGAGAGCGGACCTGTCCGGCACACCTGCAGGGTGGATATCGCTCACAGGGGCCAGGGTGTCATGCCGAGCGGGAACAGGAGGCCGTGAGCGATGTCGCAGCGGTATCGTCCGCGGCGCTCCTGCCTGGCCGTGCCGGGCAGCAGCGCCAGGTTCCTGGCCAAGGCCCGCGGCCTGGCCTCCGACGAGGTGTTCCTCGATCTTGAGGACGCCGTCGCCCCGGCGGCGAAACCGGACGCCCGCCGGACCGTCGCCGAGGCACTCAACGCCGGGGGCTGGGACGGCCGGATCCGGGCGGTGCGGATCAACGACACCAGCACCCGGTGGGCCTACCGTGACGTGATCGAGGTCGTCGAGGCGGCCGGACCCAACCTTGACGTGATCGTGCTGCCCAAGGTCGCCGGGGCCGCCGACGTCAGCTGGCTCGACCTGCTGCTCGGCCAGATCGAGCAGGCCACCGGGGGGGAGCCGGGCCGGATCGGCATCGAGGCGCAGATCGAGGACGCAAAAGGCCTGGCCGAGGTGGATGCGATCGCGGGCGCCTCCCCCCGCCTGGAGGCACTCGTGTTCGGCCCGGCCGACTTCATGGCCAGCATCGGCATGAGGTCGCTCCAGGTGGGTGCCGAGCCCGCCGGGTACACGGGCGGCGACGCGTACCACTACCCCAGGATGCGGATCCTGGTGGCCGCCCGCGCCCACGGGCTGGCCGCCATCGACGGCCCGCACCTGGCCATCCACGATACGGCCGGGCTGGACCGGGCCGCCAGAAGCGCCGCCGCCCTCGGATACGACGGGAAGTGGGCCCTGCACCCGACCCAGATTGGGGTGATCAATCAGGCTTTCTCGCCCGTCCAGGAGGAGTACGAGCGCGCCGAGCTCATCCTGGACGCCTACGAGCACGCCACGACCGTGCGCGGCCGCGGCGCGGTCATGCTCGGCGACGAGATGATCGACGAGGCGTCCCGCAAGATGGCCCTGGCCGCCGCCGCGAAAGGCCGCGCGGCCGGGCTGACCAGGACCCGGCGGTTCGAACCGGGGCCCGGCTGAGTCAGCCGAGCACACCCCAGGCGGTGAGCGCCTCGACCAGCCCTCCGGTCACCGGCAGGCGGGCCAGGTCCGCGGGACTGACCCAGCAGGCGTCCGCGGCGTCGTCCCCGGCCGCCAGTTCGCCTCCGGTGATGGTCACGGCGTAGTCGCGGATGTCAACCACAGCCCCGGCCAGACCATCCCGCTGCACGGAACCAACCAGCCGGTCACACCGTACGGACAGCCCGGTTTCCTCACGGATCTCGCGGACCACGGCCTGCTCGTCGGTCTCCCCGGGTTCCACCCGGCCGCCGGGCAGCGACCAGAGCCCGGCATCCGGTTCGTGCCCCCGCTTGATCAGCAGGAGCCGCCCATCGTCATCAGTGATGATGGCGCCCACGCAGGGGATCAACAGCACGGTCATCACGCCAGTATTGCCGGGCCTCCCGCTTGACGTAAGCGCGGGCAGCGATCACCGTCAGTAGTCATGAACCCTTCTCCGACCTGTCCGCGCTGTGGTGGCCCGGTGCGCCAGGCGGGCCCGGCCCCCTCGGGGTGGCGTTGCCGCCTGCACGGCGCGGTGTATCCGCTGCGAAC
Source organism: uncultured Streptosporangiaceae bacterium (assembly GCA_964412845.1). Taxonomy (GTDB): domain Bacteria; phylum Actinomycetota; class Actinomycetes; order Streptosporangiales; family Streptosporangiaceae; genus JAWWPY01. The sequence continues at coordinate 69,994 of CAYPQM010000003.1, read as the reverse complement.
CGGATACAGCCTGTCCCAGGACGGGCTGTGGGCGCTGGTCACGGATGCCGTGCTGCCCGCGTGGCTGCCGTGGCCGCTGCCGGTCGCCTGGCTGGTGACCGGGTTCGCGGGCGCCGGGGATGACCTCAGCGGCAGCCATGCCTGCGTGGTGGCCCTGTCCGGGCCGAACCCGGTCGGCGGCCCCGCGGACATGCTGCTCATCTCGGAGGAGCCCGGGATAGGCCTGGGGGCCCGGTTCGCCGGCATCACCGGTCCTGACCCCGGTGCGGGCTTCGCGACGGGGCCGGCGCACGCGTTCGTGAGCTTCGCGCATCACGAGTTCCCGCTCTGGCACGTGGCCGCGCCGGATCGGGCGGCTTTCGCCGGCGAGGTGCTGGGGAACTGGCTCTGGATAGTCCTCTGGCCGGACACGGCCGGGATGCTGCTGGTCGAGATGCTGTCGCTGCGGGACTTGCGTGACCCCGGCCAGGAACTGGACCTGCCGTTCGGGGCGCCATCGCCGCGGTTGCCGGGCTGACCGTCGCGGCGCGCGGCGGCGCACGTACCATGATCGGTCGTGCGCATCGATCTGCACTCACATAGCTCCGCGTCGGATGGCACGGACCCGCCCGCTGAGGTGATGCGCCGGGCCGGGGCGGTCGGCCTCGATGTGATCGCGCTGACCGATCACGACACGCAGGCTGGGCACCAGGAAGCGCGCGCGGCCCTCCCGGACGGCCTGGCCCTGGTCAGTGGCATGGAGCTGTCCTGCCGCCTCGGCGACCGCAGCGTGCACCTGCTCGCCTACCGCACCGACCCGGCCGACGAGCCGTTGGCCGCGGAATGCCGGAAGATCTCAGCCGCCCGGCTGGTGCGTGGCCGGGCCATGGTGGACCGGCTGCGCGAACTGGGGGCCGAGGTCAGCTGGCCGCAGGTGACGGACATCGCGGCGGGCGGGGAGGTCGGCCGGCCCCATATCGCGCGGGCCATGGTGGCGGCGGGGATCGTCGAACGCCCGGAGCAGGCTTTCACGCCGGAGTGGCTCGGTGCTGGCGGGCGGGCTCACGTGACCAAGTACGCGCCGGAACCGGTCCGCGCGATCGCGCTGATCCGGGCGGCCGGGGGGGTGGCGGTGCTCGCGCATCCAGGCGCTCCGGGCCGCGGCGCGCGAATTCCCGACGATGTTATCGCCGGGCTGGCCGGGGCTGGCCTGGCCGGTGTCGAGGTAGCGCATCCAGATCACGATCCTGCGCAACGGAAACGACTGGCCGGTCTCGCCGGCGACCTGGGCCTCATCCAGTCGGGCGGCAGCGACGATCATGGGGATCTCACCGGCCACCGGCTCGGCTGTGACACGACCGAGCCGGCCGAGTTCGAGCGGCTGATGGCGCTGGCCACCAGCCCGGCCCGGGGGACAGGGCCCGGTGCGCGATGAGCCGCGTCTTTGACCTGAAGTTCTTCTGGGAAGTCTTTGTCACTCTGCTGGTGATCACTGATCCGCCCGGCGTGGTGCCGCCCTTCCTCGGCCTGACCCGGGGGTTGCCGCCCAAAGTCCGTAACCGGCTGGCGTGGCAAGCTGCCGTTGTCGCGTTCGGGGTAATCGTGGCTTTTGCGCTGTTCGGCCAGTCCATCCTGGCCTACCTGGGGGTCTCACTCCCGGCGCTGCAAGGGGCCGGCGGCCTGCTGCTCCTGCTGGTCGCGCTGCAGCTGCTGACCGGTGCGATGGTCGAGCCGACGGAGGCCGAGCGGCTGAAAGCGAACGTCGCGTTCGTGCCGCTCGGCACGCCGCTGCTGGCCGGGCCCGGCGCCATCGTCGCGACCATGCTGTTCGTCCGGCGCGCGAACGGCGCCACGGACATCGCGGCGTTCGCCGTCGCGCTGCTGGCGGTGGCCGTCGTTTTGTGGCTGACCATGCGTTTTTCCGGGGTGATCCACCGCGTGCTGCGAGCTAGCGGCGTGGAGCTGGTGACCCGGATCGCCGGCCTGCTGCTGTCGGCCATCGCCGTGCAACTGGTCGCCGAAGCGATCCGGGCCTTCATCAAGCAAGGCTGAGCTAACTGGTCCGCCGGGGCGGTTGAATGGGGCCGGGCACTAAAGCAGACGGAGAGGCGGCCGGACATGGATGCGCGGATTGAGCGGGTGGTGTCGCCGGGGGTGATCGCGCCAGCGGGCATCGGGCACGAGCGGGAGAGCAATGCCTGGATCGTGGGCGATGACGAGGAGGTCATTGTCGTGGACCCCGGCGCCGACCCGGCGCTGGTGCTGGCCGCTACCACCGACCGGGAGATTCTCGCGGTGATCTGCACGCACGGTCACGCCGATCATGTCGCGGCGGCGCTGCAGGTCGCGGCGCGTGATGAAGCCCCGGTGGCGCTGCACTCCAAGGATGTCCTGCTGTGGCGGGAGGCGCACGGCCGCGAGGACCCGGAGATCGAGATGGAGGACGGCGGCATCTTCGAGGTGGCCGACGTCGCGCTGGAGGTGATCCACGCCCCAGGGCACAGCCCGGGCTCGGTGGTCCTGTACTGCGAGGGGCTCGGGGCGGTGTTCTCCGGCGATGTCCTGCTCGCGGACGGGCCCAGCCCGCATGAAGGTCACTTTCCCAATTTCTCGACCCAGCTCAGCGCCATCGGGGAGCACATCCTGACCCTGCCGGCCACGACTCGCGTCCTGCCCGGCCACGGCGAGGAGATCACCGTGGCGGCGGCGGAGAAGCGTTTCGATTCCTGGGTGGCGGCTGGCCCGCTGTCCATCGGCTCTGACGACCTGGCCTGATCCAGGGTGGAGCAACTCGGCCTGCCCGGGATGCCGCAGCGGCTCTACCGGTGTACCCCTACCAGGCTGGCGGCCTGGCTGGACTGCCCGCGCCGGTACCGGATGACCTACCTGGACCGTCCATCGCCGCGGAAAGGGCCGCCGTGGGCGCATAACAGCCTCGGCGCGAGCGTGCACAACGCCCTGGCCGGGTGGTGGCGGCTGCCGCTGGCCGGGCGCACCGTGCCCGCCGCGGGCAGCCTGCTTGAACGAGGCTGGATCGAGGAGGGCTTCGCCGACCAGGCGCAGTCGATGCAGGTGCGCAGCCGGGCCCGGCGCATGGTGGAGCGCTACGTGGCCGGCCTGGATCCGGTGCGCGAGCCGGCTGGGGTGGAGCGGACGGTGGCGGCCCGCACCGACAAGATCGCGGTGTCCGGCCGGATCGACCGGCTGGACGAGCGGCCCGAACTGGTGGTGGTCGACTACAAGACCGGGCGGCGCCCGCTCAGCACCGGCGACGTCCGCGCGTCGCTGCCGCTGGCGCTGTACGCCATCGCGGCGGGGCGGGTGCTGCGGCGGCCCTGCCGCCGGGTCGAGCTGCACCACCTGCCGACCGGGGAGGTTCTCGCCTGGGAGCACACGGACGCGACGCTGGGCAGGCACCTGAGCCGGGCCGAGGACATCGCCGCGGAATGCGCCGACGCCGACGAGCGGTTCGCCGCGGCGCAGGATGTCTTCCCGCCGAAGCCCGGGTCTGGCTGCGGCTGGTGTGATTTCCGTGCGCTGTGCCCGGAGGGCAGCGCGGCAGCGGAACCTCGCCGCCCCTGGGACGGTCTCGCCGCCGGTGACGAGGACTAGCCGGTGACGAGGACTAGCTAGCGCCGGCGGCACTCCGTCGCGTTCCAGAACCGGGTCAGCGTGCTCGCAGTGGTCTCCGGTGCCTCCACGGCGGGTGAATGTGCCGCACCGGGAATGCAGACGCGTTCCGCGCTCAGCCGCACGGCCATGTCCTCCTGGATGGCGGGCTCCCAGGCGTCATCGTCCTCGCCGTAGACCACCAGATGTGGCGCGATGCCGAGCCGGGCCAGCGCCTGGGTGCGGTCCGGGCAGCCGAGCAGGTTCTCGGCCATCGCCCGCAGGCCGGTCGCTGAACTGGCCAGGATGCGGGCGCGCAGGAAGTCCACGACCGGGCCGGGAACCCCGTCAGCGACCGCTTCCGGCTCAAGGTGGCTGTCCCACACCCGCTTGACCTGGACCTGGAGGTCTTCCTGCGGCGTCGCGGCGAGCTGAGCGAGCAGCCCCTTGAGCAGGACCGCCCGGGGGCCGGTGAGCCCGCCGGGCCCGGAACTCATCAAGGTGAGCGATCCGACCTGGGTGGCTTGAGCCAGCACGACTTCCCGCGCCACCAGGCCGCCGAACGAGTGGCCGAGCAGGTGCACTCCGCCCTCGAGCTGGTCGGCGATCAACGCCACGTCCGCGGCGAGCGCGGCGATGTCATAGGAAGCTGGGTCGTCGGGGCCGGGGGTCTCGTACTGGCCCCGCATGTCGATGGCGACAACCTGGCGGCCCGCTGCCGCCAGCAGCTGGAGCACCGGCAGGAAGTCTTCTTTGCTCCCGGTGTAACCGGGGATGAGCAGGGCTGGCTGGCGTTCACGCACGCCCGATCCGGGCAGCGCTTCGAGCGCGGCGAAGTCCCCCCGGGTCGTGCGGAGCGTCACGCGCCGTACCCCGGCGGGCAATGTGAGGGTTCGTGGTGTGCTCACGGGCGGCCAGCCTACCCAGCATTTCTCGAAGCGAACTGCGACCTAGCTGTGCTTAGACCTGGCCAGAGACCGGCCCCTTACGGCCGCCGCGGGACCGGCGGCGGCGTCCGGTGGCCGGCTGGGTGCGTTCCGTGGCACTGTGCTCCTGGGCGGGCTCGGGCGGCTCGCTGCGCGCGGCCAGACCGCCCCTGGTCCGCTTGCGGACCCGGGTCTTCCTCGGCGCGGCGTCCCTGCTGCCCGCTGCGGCCCGGTCGCCATCCCGGCCGCCGGTTCCGCCCCGGCGGGCGGCTGCCGAGCGGATCCGGCCGGTCTCGCCGAGGTCTTCGAGTTCCTCGGCCTCCAGGCCTGGCCGGCCGCCCCGCTGAGCCCTGGGCAAGGTGCCGGTCACCCCGTCCGGGATGCCCATCTCGCTGCTGAAGTGCTCGGATGTCGAGTACGTCTCCGGGGGCTCGGCCAGGCCCAGGTCCAGGGCCTCGTTGATGAGCTTCCACCGCTGCATGTCGCGCCAGTCGACGAAGGTCACCGCGACGCCGCTGCGCCCCGCCCGCCCGGTCCGGCCGATCCGGTGCAGGTAGGCTTTTTCGTCCTCTGGGCACTCATAGTTCACCACGTGGGTGACGTCGTCCACGTCGAGCCCGCGGGCCGCCACCTCGGTGGCGACCAGCACGTCGATCTTTCCGCTCCGGAACGCCCGCAGGGCGCGCTCCCGCTGGCCCTGGCCGAGATCACCATGGACCGCGGCGGCGTCGAATCCGCGGGTCGCCAGGGTGCTGGCCACCTGGTCCGCCGTCCGTTTGGTCCGGCAGAACACCATGGTCAGTCCCCGACCGTTGGCCTGCAGCAGCCGGGCCAGCATCTCGATCTTGTCCATCTGGTGCGCGCGGAACACGTGCTGCTGTGTGAGCGGCACGACCTGCGCCTCGTCCTGCTGCTCGGCCCGGACATGCATGGGCTGGCGCAGGTGCCGCCGGGCGAGCGTGACGACGTCTCCCGGCATGGTGGCGGAGAACAGCATGGTCTGCCGCTCCGCCGGGGTGAGCACGAGGATGCGCTCCACGTCGGGCAGGAAGCCGAGGTCGAGCATCTTGTCTGCTTCGTCGAGGACGAGCGTCCGCACCCCGGAAAGGAACAGGTGACGCTGCCCGACGAGGTCGAGCAGTCGTCCGGGGGTGCCCACGACAATGTCCACCGTGGCCCGCAGGGCCTCGATCTGGGGTTCGTAGGCGCGCCCCCCGTAGACGGTCAGCACCCGGGCGCCCTGCCGGGACCCGGCGGTTCGCAGGTCGTCAGCGACCTGGCTGGCCAGCTCGCGGGTCGGCACGACGACCAGGGCGCTGGGGGCGGAGGGCTGGCGGGCCGGCCACGCGGCGAGCTGCTGGAGGATCGGGATCCCGAACGCGAGCGTCTTGCCGGTCCCGGTCCTGGCTTGGCCGATAATGTCGTGGCCGGAGAGGGCGATGGGCAGCGCCAGCGTCTGGATGGGAAAGGCCGTGACGATTCCCACGGCCTCAAGCGCGGCCGAGATCGGCTCGTCGACGCCGAGCTCACGGAAAGTTTTGGGGGTGTCCGGAAGACCGGCCGCCGGGGGCTCCTGCGGGGGCTCCGTAGCGGGCAGCTCCGTCACTATGTGCGTTGTCAGGGTAATCAGCTTCCGTCAGTGGCCCGTGGCCTGGCCGCACACTCCGCGCATGCCATCACCACCCGGGCCTAGCTCTTAACTCCACCGGCATGACCGTGCACGCCGACGCAATAAGACGGCGCATTGGGACACTGTCGAGCGCTTGCGGGGGAAACCCATCGCTGCGCTGCAGACTGGGCAAACGCCTCGCCTTACTGCCAGTTTAAACGCGGCAGGGGATGTGCCGCATTCCCGACGCAGTTTCTCCGCGCAGTGTACCAATGTCGTTGGCGCGGCGGCAGAACCGGCCCCGCGGCGCTGCGGTTGTTAGGCTGCGCTGGTGACCGAGAGCGCGCCGTACCGGGAGGCCATGCCGAGCCAGCAGCCGGGCGATCAGTCAGCCGCCTCCGATGCCGTGCTGGATCTCCTTGGCTTGCTCGCCTATGCGGAACTCGTTGCCTTCTTCAGGCTTTCCGAAGACGCGGCGCTGGCGCCCACGCTCGCTGACAAGGCGTCGCTGGGCGAGATGGCGGTCGCGGAATTCGGCCACTTCCAGTTGCTGTGCGGCCGGATCTTGCGGATGGACGCGCAGCCTGATGAAGCGATGCTGCCGTTCGTGGCCGCGCTGGACGATTTCCACGCGCGCACCGCCCCGTCAGACTGGCTGGAGGGGCTGGTCAAGGCGTATGTGGGTGACGGCATTGCCGCCGATTTCTACCGGGCGGTGGCTGAGTTGGTGGATCCGCAGACCCAGGCGCTTGTTCTCGACGTGCTGGCCGATACCGGTCACGCCGAATTCGTGATCGCCAGAGTCCGGGCCGCCATTGCGGCAGATCCGCCGGTCGCGGGGCGGCTCGCGCTCTGGGCCAGGCGGCTGGTCGGCGAGGCGCTCGCCCAGGCCTACCGGGTCGCCGCGGAGCGCGGGCCGCTGGCCCGGCTGCTCGCCAGCGGCGACCAGCGTGCTGCCGCCGGGCGGCCCGACGGCGAGCTTGGCGACGTCGGCCGGATGTTCGCGCAGATCACCGACGAGCACGCGCAGCGGATGGCGGCACTCGGCCTGACCGGCTGGGAGAAGGCCCCGGCCAGCGGCTAGCCCTGGTCAGCGGCTAGCCCTGGTCCGGGTCAGGTGTTGCGGAAGCCGATCTGGCGCTGCTCAGAGCCGGTGAATTCGAGGTAACCGATCTTGTGGCCGGGCACCATCACCTTGCCGCCCTTGTCGTCCGGGAGGATGAACATGCCGCCGTCGGCGACCGCCGCGGCGAGGGAACTCTCAATCTCCTGCGCCGACGACCTGGTCTCCACGACAAGTTCCCGCGGTATCGACTGAATCCCGATCTTGACTTCCACGACGATCCTTCCCACCGGTCAGCTGCCACGTCTCCTCTGGTCATGCCTGGGACGCTCTTGCAGGCTAATAGCCGATCCGGGTGCGGCGAAGCGATCAGGGGCCCGCGGCGGTACGCCGCGAGCGAAACGCCTGGCCCGCCGGAGGGATGTCAGCCGGTCCGCGGCCAGCCGCTGATGCCGCGCCAGGCCAGCCGGGCCATGAGTTCTTCCGCGGCGTGCTTGGGGATCGCGCGATCGGTACTGAGCCAGTACGTGGCGGTGACCTGCGCCATGCCGACCAGGCCGATGCTGAGCAGGTGAGCGTCGTCATCCCCGACGCCGGCGTCCTCGCGGATGATCTCGCTGACCATTTCGGCACAGTCCCGCGTGGTCCGGTCGAGGCGGTCCCGGACCGCGGGCTCGTTACGCAGATCGGACTCGAAAACGAGGCGGAACGCCTGCCCGGTGCTGCCTACGAAGTCGAAGAACGCGGTGAAGGTGGCGCTGACCCGCTGCTTGTTGTCCGTCGTCGAGGCGAGCGCGGCGCGGACGGTGTCGGTCAGCGCCTCGGCGCTCTCGTCGAGGAGCGCGAGGTAGAGCTCCAGCTTGCCGGGGAAGTGCTGGTAGAGCACCGGCTTGCTGACGCCGGCCCGCTCGGCGATCTCGTCCATCGCCGCGGCGTGGTATCCCTGCGCGACGAACACTTCCTGGGCGGCCCCGAGCAGCTGCCGACGCCTGGCTTGCCTCGGCAGCCGCGAGCTGGCCGGCCGGGCCTGCGGGGTTGCGGTCACCAGACCCTCCGTTGTGTTACGTCGTACGGGTCCGCCATGTCAAGCCCATCCTACGACCGGGCAGCACCCGCCCGGCGTTACAGTCCGTAACCACCTTGGCCCGGGGTCATGCCGCCGGGACGCTCAGCGGTAGTCATCCTCGTCGAGTTCCACCGTGCGCTGCTGTTCCGCCGCGTCCGCCTCGTTCACGTCGATCGGCACTTCGGCGGGCTGGTCGTCGTCGATCGGCTCGCCGCCCGCGCTCTGGGCCTGTTCCTGGGCGTCGGCGGTCGGCACCTCCAGGTCACTCTCGCTCATCCGCGTTCCCTTCCCGGTAACCCCGATAAGTCCGCCCGCTCTGCTGAGCGGGCCTGCCCAGCGTCGTCCGCCACTGCCGGGGCGGCCGCAGGCCGCGGCAGTAGTTCCCGCAGCGGTGACTCCACCGCCTCGCCGTAGGTCGGGAACGCGTGCACCACGTCCGCGAGCACGGCCAGCGGTATCCCAGCCCGGATGGCCAGCGTGAGCTCGCCCATCCAGTCTTCCGCGTGCGGGCCGATGGCGGCGGCACCAACCAGGATGCCGCCTCCCCGCGCGTCAGCGTACAGCTCGACCCGGCCCCCGTCGGCATCATCGACGGCGGCGCGCGCGGTCTCCGCGAGGTCGAACCCGACGGTGCGCAACTCGGCTCCGGCGGCGGCCGCATGCCCGGGGGAGATGCCCACCGAGTAGACCGAGGGTGAGGTGTAGACCGCGCGCGGGATGGCGCGGTAATCGGCGAGCCGGTGCCCGCCCAGGATGTTGGCCGCGACGATGCGCGCCTGGTAGCGGGCCGTGTGCGTGTAGGGGGCGATACCGGTCACGTCCCCGGCGGCCCAGACCCGCCCGCTGCCGCTGGCGCCGCCGTCACCGGCCGGGCCGGGCGTCACCCGGCAGGTCTCATCCACCGGGAGTACCTCCGCCGGGGAGCCGGGGATGCCCAGGGAGTCCAGGCCAAGCCCGGTCAGCCGGGGCCTGCGCCCGGTAGCGAGCAGCACCCGGTCGGCCTCGATCCTGGTGCCGTTGGCCAGGATCAGCGCGAGCCCGGTATCCATCGTCTCGGCTTTCACCACCGCCGAACCGAGGCACACGTCGGCCCCGGTCCGGCGCAGCGCCTCGGCCAGGATCTCCCCGGTGAACGCCGCCTCGTCCGGGAGAACCTGGTCCTCCGCCTCCACCAGGGTGACCTGCGACCCGAACGCCGCGTAGATCTGCGCGAGTTCGCAGCCGACCGGGCCGGCGCCCAGGACGACCAGCCGGCGTGGCAGGTCGGGGCAGGTCAGTGCCTCCGCGCTGGTCCACACGGGCACGTCGGTGAGTCCCTCGACCGGCGGGGCCACCGGCTCGCTTCCGGTGGCGATGACCAGGTCGCCGTAGCTGATGCTGGCCGGGCCGTCCCCGTCGGCCTGGGTGGCGTCATTGGCCTGGCCGCCGCGGCGGCCAGGGCCGGACCCGCGCGCTGTGGCTGCGCCGCGGGCCGGGCCGGCGCCGCGGGCCGCCGCGATCAGCTCGACCTCGACCGTGCCCGGTTTGGTGATCCGGCCGGTGCCGCGCATCAGCGTCACCCCGGCCTCGGCCAGCCGGGCCGCCGCCAGCGTGTCGTCCAGGTGCCCGGTCACCTCGTCCCGGCGGGCGACCGCGTGCTCCCAGGTCTCGCCCCGGCGGGCGGATTGCAGCAGCGATTTGGACGGAATGCAGGCGAGGTAGGGGGACTGGCCGCCGACGAGTCCGGCCTCCACCAGGGCGGCCGACCGGCCGGCCTTGGCGACCTCCGTCGCGACGAGCTCACCGGAGGCCCCGCCCCCGAGCACAACGACATCGAAATCCGGCATGTAATGTTCCTCCCCCGCCCCCGCCGGGCGAACGCGGTGAGTCAATCATGACAGCCGCGCTCCACAACGGGTGCATCACATAGGAGCACTATCCGCCCATCCGGGGTAAGGACATCTCATGCACAGCATGTGGAAGGGTGCGATCTCGTTCGGCCTGGTGATGATCCCGGTCAAGCTCTACGCTGCGACGGAGCAGCGCGATGTGGCGTTCCGCCAGGTTCACAGCGTTGACGGCGGGCGGATCAGGTTCCGCCGGATCTGCTCCGTGGACGGCGAGGAAGTCCCCTTCGCCGAGGTCGCCAAAGGGTATGAACTGCCCGGCGGCGAGGTGGTCCTGGTCACCGACGAAGACCTGGCCGACCTGCCGCTGCCGACCACGCACAGTATTGAGGTGCTCAACTTCGCCCCGGCCGACCAGCTCGACCCGATTCTCTGCGCGCGGAGTTACTACCTGGAACCTGAGCCCACCGGGGCCAGGGCGTACGTATTACTGCGGGACGCGCTGGAACGGTCGGGCAAGGTCGCGGTGACCCGGGTCGCGCTCCGCCAGCGGGAGTCGCTGGCGACCCTGCGGGCCAGGGGCGGGGTGCTGGTCCTGGAGACGTTGCTGTGGCCCGATGAGATCCGGGAGCCGGACTTCCCGTTCCTCGACGACGACATTGATGTCCGGTCCCAGGAACTGAAGATGGCCGGCTCCCTGATCGACTCGATGACCGTGGACTTCGACCCGTCGCAGTACCGGGATGGGTACCGCGAGGCGCTGGAGGAACTGGTGGCGGCCAAGATCCAGGGCCGCGACGTGATCAGGCCGAAGGAGCCGGCCGCCGAGGACGGCGGCTCCGGCAGCCTGGCTGACGTGCTGAAGGCGAGCCTGCAGGCGGTGCGCGAAAGGAAGGCAACCGCCTGAAATAATGGGCGCATGAAAAAGCGCACGCTGGGCCAGGGACTGACGGTGCCGGAACTGGGCCTTGGCTGCATGGGCATGAGCCAGTCCTACGGCACGGGTGATGACGAGGAGTCGGTGGCCACCATCCACCGCGCCCTCGACCTGGGCGTGACGTTCCTCGACACGGCCGACGCCTACGGGCCGTTCACCAACGAGCGGCTGGTCGGCGGCGCCATCAAGGACCGCAGGGACGAGGTGGTGCTGGCCACCAAGTTCGGCAACGAGCGGCGGCCGGACGGCAGCCGGACCGTCAATGGCCGCCCGGAGTATGTCCGAGCCGCCTGCGACGCGTCGCTGGACCGGCTGGGCGTGCAGCACATCGACCTCTACTACCAGCACCGGGTGGACCCTGACGTGCCCGTCGAGGAGACCTGGGGCGCGATGGCTGAGCTCGTCGCCGCCGGGAAGGTGCGTTTCCTGGGCATTTCCGAGGCCGCGCCGGCCACCGTGCGCCGGGCGCACGCGGCGCACCCGGTGGCCGCCGGGCAGTACGAATACTCGATCTTCACCCGGGATCCCGAGGATGAGCTGCTGGGCGTCCTGCGGGAACTCGGCATCGGCCTGGTCAGCTACAGCCCGCTCGGCCGTGGGCTGCTCACCGGTTCGCTCACCGGTCCAGGTGACTTCGAGGAGGGTGACTTCCGCCGCCGGGCCCCGCGCTTCCAGGGCGGCAACCTGGACCGCAACCTGGCCCTGGCGGCCAAGGTCGGCGAACTGGCCGCCGCCAAGGGGGTCACGCCGGCCCAGCTGGCGCTGGCGTGGGTGCTCGCCCAGGGCCCGGACATCGTCGCCATCCCAGGGACCAAGCGGCGTTCCTACCTGGAGCAGAACGTGGCGGCCGCCGAGATCGAGCTGACCGCCGCCGACCTGGCCGAGATCGACGATGCCGCGCCGCGCGGCGCGGCGGCCGGAGAGCGCTACCCGGCTGACTTCATGGCCTACATCAACATCTGAGGTGGCCGGCCTGCTGATCAGCGCGCCGCGGGTGGTTCCGGCCGTCGATGACGGTGGCGTGCTGGAGCCTGGTTACGTCGGGGTCACCGACGGCCGGATCAGCGTGGTCGGCGCCGGCCCGCCGCCGGCGCCCGCCGACCTCGAACTGGCCGAGGGAGTGCTGCTGCCCGGTTTCGTAGATCTCCAGGTCAACGGCTACTACGGGGTCGAGATGAGCGCGGCCGACCCGGACGGCTGGGCCCTTGTCCGGGGCCGCCTGCCGGAGACGGGGACCACGGCCTTCCTGCCGACCTTCATCACGGCTCCGGTCGCTGAGCTGGCCGCGGAGCTCCGTTGGGCTGCCTCGTTTGGGCCGGCGATTCCTCGCGGCGCGGCGCGGGTGCTGGGCGTGCACGTGGAGGGGCCGTTCATCTCGCCGGCCCGCAGGGGCGCGCACAACGTCGGCTGGATCGTCCCGCCGGAACCCGCGGCGGTCGGGGAACTGCTCGCGGCCGGGGCAGGCGTGCTGCGGATGGTTACCCTCGCGCCGGAGGCCGAAGGCGGCCTGGCGGCCGTCGAGCGGCTGACCGCGGCGGGCGTCCTGGTCAGCGTGGGGCACAGTGATGCCACGGGCCAGCAGGTCGCCGAGGCGGCCGCTGCTGGCGCACGGATGGTCACTCATGTGTTCAACGGCCAGCGGCCGCTCGGTTCCTATGAGCCCGGCGTGACCGGGCAGGCGCTCACCGACCACCGGCTGACCAGCGGGCTGATCGCGGACTTGCATCACGTCTGCCGCGAGGCCTGCCTGATTGCCTTCGCGACCGCGCCCGGCCGGATCTGCCTCGTCACGGACGCCTCGGCCTGCGCTGGCATGCCCGCGGGCCGGTACCTGCTCGGCGGCGAGCCCATCGAACTGCCGCCCGGAGATGGCGTGCCGCCGCGGCGGCCGGACGGCGGACTGGCGGGCTCGGCGCTGCGAATGGACCGGGCCGTGGCGAACATGGTCTCCATCGGGGTGGGCCTGGCCGCGGCGGTGACTGCGGCGACCCGGATTCCCGCGGACCTCATCGGCCGGCCTGACCTGGGCCGGCTGGCTCCTGGCGCCGCGGCCGACCTGGCCTGGCTCGGCGATGACCTGCGCACGCGGGGGACCTGGATCGATGGTGAGAGGGTGTACCCGTGAACCCTTCCCCGGACATGACCGCGATGCGGGCCGAGATCTCCCAGCAGCCCGCGGCGCTGCGGGCCACGCTGGACGCGCTGCTGCCGCGCAGCGGCGAGGCCGGGCGGCTCGCCGCCGGGCTGCGCCAGGTGCTCCTCATCGCCCGCGGCACCTCGGACAACGCCGCCGTCTACGGCAGTTACCTGATCCAGGCGCACGCCGGACGGCTGGCCACGCTGGCGTCGCCGTCGATCGCCACCACGTACCGGCGCCGGCTTGACCTGACCGGGGTACTGGCGGTGGCGCTGTCCCAGTCCGGGCGGACCGAGGAGATCGTCGAGACGCTGGCCTGGGCGGGGGAATGCGGTGCCCGGACGCTGGCCATCACCAACGGCGCCGGGTCGCCGCTGGCCGCCGCGGCTGAGGTCGCGTTTGTCACCGAGGCCGGCCCGGAACTGGCCGTCCCGGCGACCAAGACCTTCACCACCCAGCTCGCCGCGCTCGCCGTGCTGGCCATCGGCCTGGGCGCGGATCTGGATGCGGGCGAGTTGCGCGGGGTTCCTGACGAGCTGGACCGGATGCTGGCCGAGCCCCCGGACGTGCAGCCGATCGTGGCCGAACTGGCCGGCGCGGCGGGCGTGGTCGTCTCCGGGCGCGGGCTCGCCTATTCGGCCGCGCTGGAACTCGCGCTGAAGCTGAAGGAAGCGTGCTACCTGCATGCGATGGGACTGTCCTACGCTGACCTGCTGCACGGGCCGATGGCTGTGGTGGACGCGCAGACCCCGGCGATCATCGTGGCGGCGGACTCCGGCCCGGTGCTGGCCGGCACCATCGACCTGGCCCGGCGGGTCACGGCCGCCGGGGCGCGGGCGTACGCGATCGGCGGCGGCCCGGGCCTGGCCGAGGTGAGCAGCCGCGCGCTGGCCGGGCCGCGGCTGCCTGAATGGCTGGCCCCGCTGGGCCTGATCGTGCCCGGGCAGTTGCTCACCGAAGCGCTGGCGCGGCGGCGGGGCATCGACCCGGACAGCCCTCGCGGGCTGAGCAAGGTGACCCAGACGGCCTGAGGCCCGGACTCATGGCAGCGGCGGCGCGCGGTGGCCGGCAGGTGCGGCCCGCGACACCCTTTCGCGCGGTCGTGTTCGACCTCGACGGCACGCTGGTGGACAGCGAGTCACGCAGCGATGCCGCCTGGCGCCGGGTCTTCGGGGCGCGCGGGATGGCGCCGGACGACACGCTGATCCGCTCGTTCGTGGGACGGCGGGGCAAGGATGTCCTGGCGCTGCTGGCCGAGGGCGTGCCCGGGCACGATCCGGCCGTGCTGATGGCCGAGGCTTCCGCCCGGTTCCATGATCCCGGGCTGCCGCCGCTGGCGGCGATGCCCGGGGCCGTCACGCTCGTCCGGGAGCTCGGCGCGCTCGGGCTGCCGCTGGGCCTGGTCACCTCGGCGGGGCGCCGCTATGCCGAACGGACTCTGACCCAGCTCGGCCTGCGCCCGGCGTTCGCGGTGGTGGTGGCGGCCGAGGACGTCGCGGTGGGCAAGCCTGACCCGGAGGGCTACGCCCAGGCCTGCCGGGTCCTCGGCGTCGGGGCCGCCGCGTGCGTGGCCTTCGAGGACGCTCCGGCCGGGGTGGCAGCGGTCAAGGCGGCCGGAATGTACTGCGTGGCGGTGGCCACCACGCACGAGCCCGATGACCTGGCCGCAGCGGATCAGATCCTGGCCGACCTCACCGCCGTCGCCTGGCCGCTGTCCCGGTAATCGCTGCCCCGGCGATGCCTCAGGATTCCCGGTACACCTTGTGCTGTGCGGCCTGCGCCCGGGGGCGGAGCACCAGCAGGTCCACGTTGACGTGCGCCGGCCGGGTGACCGCCCAGGTGATCGTGTCGGCCACGTCGTCCGCCGTGAGCGGCTGCGACACCCCGCGGTAGACGGAGGCGGCCTGCTCGGCGTTTCCGCGGAAACGCTTGACCGCGAATTCGTCGGTGCGGACCATGCCGGGCGCGATCTCGATGACCCGGACGGGCTCGCCGCACAACTCCAGGCGCAGCGTCGCGGCGATCGCGTGCTCGCCGTGCTTGGCGGCGACATAGCCGCCGCCGCCCTCGTAGGCGATCAGGCCCGCGGTGGAGGAGAGCACCACGATGGTGCCGTCACCGCTGGCGATGAGCTTGGGCAGCAGCGCTTGGGTGACGTTCAGCGTGCCGAGCACATTGACCTCGTACATCGCTCGCCAGTCGGCGGGGTCCGAGTCGGCCACGGTCTCGCCGCCGAACGCGCCGCCGGCGTTGTTGATCAGCACGTCGCAGCGTTCCAGGTCCGCGGCGAACGCGCCGACCGCGGCGCGGTCGGTGACGTCCAGGGTCCTGGGGTCAGCGTGGCCGCCGGCCGCGCGGATCCGCGCGGCGAGGTCGTCGATGCGATCGGCGCGCCGGGCGGCCAGCACGACGTGGTAATCCGCCGCGGCGAGCCGGACCGCTGTGGCCGCGCCGATCCCGCTGCTGGCGCCCGTGATGACGGCGACTGGCTGCATGTACCTGCCCTTCGGGTAGCTCAGAGAGATTCTGCCAGTTCGCCCTGGCAGAATGGGGCCGGTGCGGCGCCTGCCTGACGTCCCGGGCAACGGCCTGGAGTGGGACGACAGCGCGGTCGCGCGCTACCAGGCCGGTGGCCCGTGATGCTGCGCCTGGTCAGCGGAGCGAGACCGCGATCTGCTCCAGGTGGTCCATCGCTTCCTGCATGCCGTCTTCCATGCCGGAGTTGATGTGCATGTCACGGTCCTCCTTGCTGGCGTGCTGCACGAGCAGCGTGAGGGTCGTGCGCCCGCCGTGCTCGGTGAGCGTGAGGGTGGTCACCGCTTCCGCGTCGGGCATGCCCTCGTAGACTTCGGTCGACACGATGCGCTGATCCGGGACGATCTCCCGGTACTCGCCGTGGAAGGCGACCTCGAATCCGCCGTTGGCGGTCATCACATAGCGCCAGGTCCCGCCGACGCGCAGATCGACGTCGGCGACCGTGACCTCGCCCCGGTCCCCGCTCCACCAGCGCTTGATGAGATCGGGCGTGGTCCACGCCCTGAAGACCAGGTGCCTGGGTGCGTTGAACTCCCGCATGATCAGGATCTGGGTGTCCGCCGGAAGCGTCACCACTGCTGTGCCGCTACTCGTCACTGCCATCTCCGTCCTCCATTTCCTTGAGTTCCTCCAGCACGGCATCCAGCCGGTCGAAGCGCCGCGACCAGGACTGCTCGTACTTCTTCACCCAGTCGTGGATGGGCTTGAGCGGCTGGCCGTTGAGCCGGTACATCCGCTGCCGTCCCTCATCACGCACGTCCACCAGCCCCACCTCACGCAGTACTCGCAGGTGCTTGGACACCTGTGGCTGCGCGAGGCCGAGCAGGCTGACCAGATCGTTCACCGGCCGTTCCCCGCTGGCCAGGACGTCCAGGATCTGCCGCCGGCGGGGCTCGGCCACCGCGTTGAACGCGTCCGCTGTTGTCGCTGCCCGGGCCATGGGCAGAATCATATTCTGATATAGGAATATGTCAACTCGGTTGCTGGCCTGGAGTGTGCTGGACGCCCGATGCCACCATGGACGGGTGCGCGCCACCCGACTTGTCACGATCGACGACGTCCCGGTGCTGGCCGAACTGCTCCGCGCCAACCGCGAGTTCCTCGCTCCGTGGCAGCCGGTCCGGAGCGACGAGTACTTCACCGTTGACGGCCAGCGCGCTGTCGTCCGTGATGCGCTCACCCGGCACGAGCAGGGATCAGCCGTTCCGCATGTCATCCTCGGCGACCCCGGCCGGGTGGCCGGCTGCATCACGCTCAGCGGCATCGTGCGCGGCCCGTTCCAGTCGTGCAGCGTGGGCTACTGGGTGGGCGCCGCCGACAACGGGCGCGGCCTGGCCACCGCGGCCGTGCGCGACATGATCGGCGTGGCCTTCGAGGAACTGGGGCTGCACCGGATCCAGGCCGAGACCCTGCTGCGCAACGTCCGGTCGCAGCGCGTGCTGGAACGCAACGGGTTCGTCCGCTTTGGCCTGGCGCCGGCGTACCTCAACATCGCCGGCCAGTGGCAGGACCACGCCATGTACCAGGTGGTGAAGGCCGTCCCCGCATGATCGCTTGCGGGCACCCGGAGCGAGCGCTGGACCCCAGCCCGGCCCCGGCTACGGCCCGGCTGCGACCCGGCTACGACGAGGAGGAAGTCGACGTTGTTCTCGACGCCATTCACGACACGTTCTTTGGGGTGGCCAAGACGTGCCTCACGCCGGATGAGGTGAGAAACGTCCGATTCACTCGGACGCGCTTGCGGCCTGGTTACGACGAGGCGGACGTCGATACATTCCTGGAATATGTCGGGACAAGGCTGGCCACATGAACTGAGGCCGCAGGGGGAGAGCGATGAAGATCGACGGATCGGTGGCCCTGGTCACCGGAGCCGGCCGTGGACTCGGCCGGGTGTTTGCCCGGGAGCTGGTCAGCCGGGGAGCGGCCAAGGTCTACGGAACCGCGCGTGACCCCGCCGCCGTCACCGAGCCCGGCGTGCTGCCCCTCGCGCTGGACATCACCGATCCGCGGCAGGTCGCCCAGGTCGCACAGCAGTGCGCGGACGTCAGCCTGCTCGTGAACAACGCGGGGGTGATGGCGGCCAGCACGTTTATCAACGCGCCGAGCCTGGACGCGGCCCGGCTGGAGATGGAGACCAACTACTTCGGCACGCTGCGCATGTGCCGGGTCTTCGCGCCGGTGCTCGCGGCCAACGGCGGCGGCGCCCTGGTCAACATGCTCTCGGTGACCAGCTTCTACACCAATCCGCTCGATGCCTCCTATGGCGCCTCGAAGGCGGCGGCCTGGTCGTTGACCAACGGCGTCCGCATCGAGCTCGCCCATCAGCGGACCCTGGTGGTGGCCGTGCACGCCAGCTTCATCGACACCGGCATGGCCGCGGGGATCGACGCGCCCAAGATCAGCCCGGAATCGGTCGCCCAGCAGGCTTTCGACGCCGTCGAGGCCGGCCAGATCGAGGTGCTGGCCGACGAGCGGTCCCGGTTCGTCAAGGCATCGATGTCACGCGATCACGAGCTGATCTACCCGCCCGTCCAGGCGTTCTGGGACGCGGCGGTGAACGGGACGCGTTAACGCCGGCAGTTCCGGGAGGCGTGATCCGGGCGCCTCAGGGTTTGCGGGCGACGCCTCCGTACACCGAGACCGCGGCATCGCTCGGCTGGCTGGTATCGCTGGGGTCGGGACGCCAGGCGGGCAATGACACGACACCGGGGTCGATGAGATCGAGGCCGGTGAAGAACCGCTCGACCGCTGGCCGGGAGCGGACTTGCATGGTCACCCCGCTGCGCCGGTACACCGCGGCGACGCCTTCCCACGCCGCTGGGTCGAAGTCACCGGTCAGGTGGGACACCGCCAGATAGCTGCCGGATGGCAGGCCGGCCAGCAGTTGCCGGGCCAGGCCATGGGGATCATCAGTGTCAGGGATGAAATGCATGACCGCGATCAACAGCAGTGCGACCGGCCGGTCCAGGTCGAGCGTCCTGCGCAGGCCAGGGGAGTCGAGGATCTCGCCGACGTCGCGCAGGTCAGCGTCGATGTAGGCGGTCTTGCCCGCGGCGCCGGTGGTGAGCCGTGCCCGCGCGTGCGCGAGCACGATGGGGTCGTTGTCGACGTAGACGACCCGCGCCTGCGGCTCGGCGTCCTGCGCGATCTCGTGCACATTGGGGGACGTCGGGATGCCGGTGCCGATGTCCAGGAACTGGCTGATGCCCGCCTCGCGGGCCAGGTAGTTCACCACGCGGCGAAGGAAAGCGCGGTTCTCCCTCGGCGGGATCAATGAGTTGGGGTTGGCTTTCATGCCCGCCTCAGCGGCGGCCCGGTCGGCGGCGAAGTTATCTTTTCCGCCGAGCAGGTAATCATAGACCCGCGCCGGGTGCGGCCGGTCGGTTTGCAGGTCAACCGGCGGCCTGCCCGAGCGTGCCGGATCTGCGTTCATCCAATCCGTTCCCGCCATGCCGTTTCCCCTGCCCGTGACCATCTCAACGTTGCCGCTATTCCCTGGGCGCATGATATGTCCGTCCGACCCGCGTCGCTGGATGAAGACCAATTGTGGGAAAGGCAGGCCACCCGGACGGACCACCCGGGCGGGCATCTGGTACAGCGGTCCACGCGCCCGGATCTGCGGTACGGCAGTGGCCGCCGAACCTTACGGCGTCGCAGTGCCGTCGAACCCCCGGCGTCGCGGCGCTGCCGGATGCTTACGCTCAGTGGTGGCCTGGTCCCGGCGTGTTCTGCGATGCTATAACTGATTGTCGCGTACTAAGCTCCCAGGGCGGTAGCTAATGGAAACCATTATCGGGGCTGCTATCGGAGCTGTCGTCGCGCTTGCGGCGGTCTTCCTGACGGCGCTATTTACGCGTCGGCATGAAGAGAGAACCTGGCGCCGGGATCAGAGGATCGCTGCGTACGTTGCCTTCATCTCGGCCACCTCAGCGGTGGAGCAATGGGGTACGGCTCCGCAGTGGGCAGCTCGCCTGAAGCAAGGCCAGCACCCGACCGAATATAAGCAGGATCTCCAGAGTCTCGATGCGGCCATGGCGCGACTGAATCTTGTCGTTCCCTCGGCTGTCTACTTCGATGCTGTAAATGCGCACGACAGGCTCATGGAATTCATTGGGCGCAGCACCGAAGCGGCCGTACCGGCCAGCCTTTTCCCGCAGGTGGCCCAGTTGATGTCTGCGAAACAAGCCGCCGAATACGATGCCCGGCAGAAAATTCGCGGAGAAGCGTACGCTGAGATGGCTGCTGATGCAAAGCAAGTACACGATGCCTGGCAGCAGGCTCGACGAGAATTCCTTGATAAGGCGGCAAATGAGCTTGGTCAGACCTGACGATCCTTGATCGCCCCGCTGGGCGCCGACGGTGACCCGGCCACCGACGGTCCCCGGCTCCGTGCCCTGGCCGACGGTTACGGTCTGGACAAACGGTTACGGCCTGGACAAGCGGCAGCGCCGCGATCCGCCGACCCTCATCGGGGCCCATACCCGCGCCATGTTCGACCTGCTCCACCCGTCAGGCCAGCGGTCATCCCCGCGGCACGTGGGCCTAGCGGTGCCTGCGGTGGCGCAGCGACGGGTACAGCCAGCGGGCCTGGTGAATGAGCTCCTGCTCGGCCCGCTGGCGGGCATCGGCGAAGTAGCGGTCCGGGTCCCGCACCATCCGCTCGGGACGGTCATCGTGGTCCTCGATGGTGATGTGGACCGCCACGCTCGTTCCCTTCCTCACGAACTCAGTGTCAGCCGGTGCCCGGCAGTGGTCAACGGCCAATGGTCACTTCGCACGGTGCCGAAACGGCCGCCATGTGCGAGCCTACGCCAGCGCGTCCGCGAGCAGCCCGGCCAGCAGCCGAACCAGCGGCACGTCTGTCCGCCGGATTCCGCCGTTCTCTAACGCGTCCACCATCAGCATGCCGAACGCGTTCTGGCCGGCCGCGACCGGAACCGCGGCGAACGATTTGTACGTCTGGGGCGCCGTGACCTGCCACCCTGGCGGCGGGTCGGCGTCAAGGTCGGGGCCGAAGAGATGCTGGTTGCGCCGGATCATGCCGAACACCAGGTCGCCCTGCACGGTTCCCTCGGCGATCGGTTCCAGCGGATCGTCCACCCGGCCGCTGTACTGCGTGGGAACCAGCACCCCCGGCGTCCCGGGCGCGAACCGGAACAGGCAGGCCCGCACCCGTCCGGAGCCAACGATATGCGCCGCCGAGTCCACCACCATGGGGATTGTCGCCTCCTGCAGCGCCTCCTGTTCATGCTTGCTCGCCGCCGTGGCCACCCGGCCAAGCTGCCGCACGATCGGGTCGAGAGCGTCATTCAGGGTCACCCGCATCGCGACCGCCGCATCGACCGCCACCTGTTCCGCCCTGGCCCGCATCTGCTCCTTGCGGATCTGCTCGTAGGCCGGCACTCCGGCGGCGGTCACGCTCGCGGCCACGGCTCCCAGCGTCCACCATGGCCGGTCAAGGACGGCGGCACCGGCCTGCATGCCGAACCAGGTGGCCAGGGCCACCCCGGCCAGGCTGATGGCCGTGGTCAGGTAGACCCGCGTACTGGGTGGAATCCGCATGCCGGGC
This sequence comes from uncultured Streptosporangiaceae bacterium, assembly GCA_964412845.1. Taxonomy (GTDB): domain Bacteria; phylum Actinomycetota; class Actinomycetes; order Streptosporangiales; family Streptosporangiaceae; genus JAWWPY01. The sequence goes on along the minus strand of CAYPQM010000003.1, from coordinate 48,738 downwards.
AGGCTAGATGATCCCCCGGCGGTATTCGCGAACTATGCCGAGGTTCGCGGAGCTGAGTCAGGCCGCACTGCCGTGCCCAGCCGCTTCAGGAGATGATCCTGACAGGACGGCCATTCCGGGGCGATGACCGAATACATGGCCGAGTCGCGCAGCAACCCCCGCTCGCCAGGTGCCCACGACGGCCCAAAGCTGCGCAGCACACCCTCAAAGCGCGCTCCTAAGCCCTCAAGCGCCCGGCGTGACCGCTCATTTCTGGCGTCGGCCTTGAAATCCACCCGCGCGACGCCCAACTGCTCGAAGGCATGGCTGAGCAGGAGCAGCTTCGCCTCGATGTTGATGCCGCTCCGTTGCGCGGTCGCGGCGAGCCAGGTGAAGCCGATCTCGACGGCGAACGGAGCCGCGGCGCCGGGAAGCGACCGGAAGTTGAAGTAGGAGGTACTGCCGACCGCCCGGCCGTCGGCGGTGCGCACCTGCGCGAAGGGAACAAGTTCACCGCGGCGGGCCCGGCCTAGCTGAGTTCGCACGTACTCCCTGGCTTCCGCATTCCCGTGCGGGATCCAGGAGAAATCGAAGGCCGACCGGTCATGGTCGGCCGCCGCCGCCAGCTCGTCAGCGTGCTGGCCGGACAGCCTTTCCAAGCGCACGAGTGCGCCGTGCAGTGCCGGAACGTCAAGATGCGGGGTCATTGATCCTCCTCATCGTTCCTGGCATTGGCACCTTGCCGCAGGGCAGGTTGCCGGACCGTCATCGGGCCAGGTCCCTCGGATCCTCTTGATGAACGGCAGGATCGTATCGCAGCCAGCAAGATCAAGACCATCAGCCCACACGGCTCGTCCAAGGAACCGCACGCAGCGCGGCACCCCGGTGCGGCACCCCGGTGCGACAGCCCGACTCAGCTCAGATCAGGCCAGATCAAACTCGCCGCCCCGCACCCCGGCGGTGAACACCTGGCACTCGGCGCGGGTGCGATCGGCGGTGTGCTGGGCTTCCTGCTGCTGCCATCTCCGCTGCCCGGATTCCG
>CAYPQM010000003.1:33706-47617 GCA_964412845.1 uncultured Streptosporangiaceae bacterium | reverse complement strand
AAGGCGGCTAGCCACAAACCGGCCGCGAGTGGGGCACACTTGCTGTCAGGCGACCCATGGGGGGGCACGCCGGCAGAGAAGTGATCTCAGGGGACGGCCGGTGAAGAACTGGACGCGGCGGCTGACGTTAGGCACCCGGCAGCAGGCAGCGCGGCAGCAGGCAGTACTGCTCGCGCAGTCACGTCTGCACGACGGCATGGGCCGCCTGCCGGCGGTGGGTGACTGCATCGACCCAGGTGCGCTGGGCGTGCACCCAGCAGCCTTACCCGCTGGTCACTCCGCTGGTCACTCCGCTGGTCAGTGGGCAGCGCCAGGCCCGGTCCCGCCCTACGTGCCGCGCGACGCCGACGAGAATGCCTTACTGGCCGAAGGGTTCGCCAGCGGCGGGCTGGTGATCATCGAGGGGGCGTCCGCCGCAGGCAAGACACGCCTGGCCTACCAGGCCATGCACCGCAGCGCCCCGGCCCGGCAGCTGGTCGTTCCCGACGGCCCGGCCGCCTTGCGCGAGCTGGCCGCCGCCGGGGTCCAGCTCGCGGACAGCATTGTGTGGCTGGATAACATCAACGACTATCTCGCGGCCGGCGGCCTGGATGCCGGCGTCCTCGACGCGTTGTGCCCGGACGGCTGCCGCGACGTGCTGTTGCTGGCCACCATGCGCTCCGAGGCCCGCCGCCTGCTGGCGGACGCCGCGCTGGACGGCACCGTCAGGCGCGCGGCGCAGGAAATCATCGCCCGCGCCCGGGTCATCCCGCTCAGCCGCGCCTTCAGCGACGCCGAACGCCAGCGCGCGCTGCAGCGCAGCGCCGCGGACCCACGCCTCGCCGACGCGCTCGACCAGCCGACCGGAGCTGGGTTCGCCGAATATCTCGCCGCGGCCCCGGCCATCCTGCGCCGCTGGCAGTCGGCCCCCGATTCCACCAGCCGGGCGATCATCACCGCCGCGGTGGATGCCCGCCGGGCTGGCATCCTCACCCCGCTGCCCCGTGAACTCCTGCACGACCTGCGCGCCTGCTACGTTGACCCGGGCCTGGCCCAGGTGTCCGGCGACCGGAGCTTCGATGACGCCCTGACCTGGGCCAGCGAGCCCGTACACGGGGCCAGCGGCTGCCTCGGCACCCTTGGCGCCGGGACCTATCAGCCGTTCGACTACCTCCTCGATCACGCCCAGGCCGCGGGGAGCAGCGTCCCCGCCGCCGCGTGGCCCGTCCTGCTGACCTACGCCCGCCCGGTCGATCTGTGCTCCCTCGCCATGGCTGCCTATGCCGCCGGGCAGCCGGACATCAGCGAGACAGCATTCCGGCGCGCCGCCGACGCCGGCCACGCCAGCGCCCTGTGTGACCTCGGCGTCCTGCTCGAGCAGGCGGGCCGCCGACAGGACGCCGAACGCTGGTTCCAGCGGGCCGCCGACGCCGGGAACGCCAGTGCCATGGGCCACCTCGGCGTCCTGGCCGAGCAGGCGGGCGGCCGGCCGGACGCCGAGAGCTGGTACCGGATGGCCGGCCGGGCCGGTGATACCGGCAGCATGTACCACCTCGGCATGCTGCTCGAACAGGAGGGCCGCCGGGAAGAGGCCGAGCAGTGGTACCGGCGCGCCGCCGACGCCAAGCACGGCCGGGCCATGACCAACCTGGGTGCCCTGCTGCAGGAGGGGGGCCGGGCGGCGGAAGCGGAGCAGTGGTACCGGCAGGCCGCCGCCGCCGGCGACGCCCGGTCCGTGAACAACCTGGGCGCCCTGCTGCACGAGGCAGGCCGGACGGCCGAGGCGGAGCGGTGCTACCGGCAGTCCGCGGCGACCGGGCACGCCGGCGCCATCAACAACCTCGCCATCGTGCTGCACGAGGCAGGCCGGGCGGCCGAGGCCGAGCCGTGGTACCGGCAAGCGGCGGCCACCGGTGACAGCGGCGCCATGTACAACCTTGGCGTCCTGGCCGAGCAGGCCGGGCCGGGGGAGGAGGCCGAGCGCTGGTACCGGCAGTCCGCGGGGGCCGGCCACATCCGGGCCATGAACAACCTGGGCGCCCTGCTCGACCAGGCAGGCCACCAGGAGGAGGCCGAACGGTGGTACCGGCAGGCCGCCGACGCCGGGCATCCCGGGGCCAGGTACAACCTCGGCGTGCTGCTTGACGAGAGAGGCGGCCGGGACGAAGCCGAGCGGTACTACCGGCAGGCCGCTGACGCCGGGCACACCGGGGCCATGGCCAGGCTCGGCGCGCTGCTCCAGGAGCGCGGCGAGCACGAGGAGGCCGCGCGGTGGTACCGGCAGGCTGACACCGAAACACCACGCCAAGTGACCGCGAAAGCTGCGCGACGCCCCGCTGGCGGGTAGCGTCGCAGCGCGATGGGATTTCGCCGTAGCCGGTCCGCCGGGGTCGCTGCCCTGGTGGCGGCCCTGGTCATGGCCCTGGCCAGTTGCGGCCACCCGCAGCTCGGCCCGGGCCCTGGGCACGGCGCTGCGCCGCCGAGAGTGCTGACCGCCGCCGCGCGCGCCGCCGCGGCCAAGCGCGCCGCGGACGCCCGGGTCGCGGCCGTGGTGGACGCGATGAGCCTGCCGGAGAAGGTCGGCCAGCTCCTGGTGTCGATGGTGCCGGGCACCGCCGCGGCCGACGGCGGCGCGGCGCTGGTGCGCCATTACCACGTCGGCGGCGTCATCTACTTCGCCAACAACATCCAGACCGCCAGCCAGGTGGCCAGGCTGTCCCGGCAACTCCAGCAGGCCGCCACCGGCCAGCGGGCCGGTGTCCCGTTGCTGATCGGCACCGACCAGGAGGGCGGCATCGTCTCCCGGCTGGGCGGCGTCGGCACCCTTTTCCCGGGCGAGATGGCCAGCGGGGCGACCCGGGATCCGGCCGAGATCTTCGCCCAGGAACGGGTCGCCGGCACCGAGTTGCGGGCGCTCGGCATCAACCTCGACTACGCGCCGGTCGCCGACGTCAACGTGGACCCGGCCAACCCGGTGATCGGCATCCGCTCGTTCGGGTCCGACCCTGGTCTCGTCTCGGCCATGACCAAGGCCGCGGTGGCCGGTTTCCACGCGGCCGGTGAGGCCGCCACCGCCAAGCATTTCCCCGGCCACGGTGACACCGACGTGGACAGCCACACCGGGCTGCCGATCATTCACCACACCCTGGCGCAATGGTGGCGGATCGACGCGCCGCCGTTCGAGGCCGCGATCGGGGCCGGCGTGGACGAGATCATGATCGCGCACATCGTGGTCCCGGCCCTGGACCGATCCCGGGTCCCCGCGTCGCTGTCGCGCACGATCGTCACCGGCATCCTGCGGGACAAGCTCGGCTACCACGGCGTGGTCACCAGCGACTCCCTGCAGATGGCGGCGGTGCTGGATGGGCGCAGCGGCGCGCAGGCCGCCGTCGAGGCCATCGAGGCCGGGTGTGACCAGGTGCTGATGCCGGATAACCTGCCGGCCGCTTACCACGCTCTGCTGACCGCCGTCCGCACCGGGCGGATCGCCGCCGCGCAGCTGGACGCCTCGCTGACCCGGATCATCAGCCTCAAATTCGCCCGCGGACTGCTCCCGCATCTGGCCGCTGGCCGGGCCGATCCGCAGGTGCACACGGCGCAGCAGGGTGCGGTGGCGCAGCAGCTGGCCGATCGTGCGGTAACTATGGTCAGAAACCGGGGCGCGGCATCCGGGACCGCGCGGGTGCTGCCGATCCGGCCGGGCCAGTCGGTCTACCTGGCGGGACCCGCCGCGCCGGGCCTGGCCGCGCCGCTCCAGGCGGAACTCGGCGCCCGCGGCGGGCGCCTGGTCGCAGCGCCGGGGCGGGCCGACGTGATCGTGGTGGCGACCCTGGACGCGATCGGCGACCCCGCGCAGCAAAGGCTTGTCGCGGGCCTGGTGGCGACTGGGAAGCCGGTCGTCGTGGTGGCCATGGGCGAGCCCTATGACCTGGGCCTGTTCCCGGGATCGGCGGCGGCGATCGCCACCTACTCCGACAGCGGCGTCTCGATCATCGCCACCGCGGCCGTGCTGGCCGGGCGGCTCAGCCCGTCAGGCCGCCTGCCCGTGTCCATTCCGGCGGCCTCCGGCGGGATCGCCTACCCTTACGGAACCGGCTTTGAATACTGAACGATTCGCCAGGGCAGGTGCCACCTGCGCGGCCCAGGGAGCGAGCACGTCATCCAGCGTGTCCAGTTGTGATTCCAGGATAGCCAGCCCCGGCGTGGGCACCGTGGCGCCCAATTCGACCAGCAGCGGCCGCAGGTGGACCTCGACCGCGAGTGCGTGCTGCGGCGCGCCCATGACCAGCAGCGGCAGCGCGATCGTGCCGGCCAGCGCGCGGTGCGGCAGCCGGTCAGCGAAGACCTTGAGCAGCCCGGTGTAGCTGCCCTTGTAGGTGGGGCTGGCCACCACGATAAGGTCCGCCTCGCTGACCCGCTCGATGGCTTCCTCGATCGCGGGTGATGGCTCGGGCAGCAGCAGCCGCCGGGCCAGCCCGGACAGGTCGATGAGCTGATAGCTGCTGGTCAGCCCGGCGGCGCCGATTACCGCCTGGGCGGCCGCCGCGGCTACCGCGAGGGTCCGGGACTCGGGCTTGGGATTACCGACCAGAACGAGACAGCTCACGGCTACTCCTGGGGTCTTGTGCGGAGGCCCAGGCGCCGCGCCTGCGCAGTTCGGGGAGCACGCCCTCACCGAACCAGTACGCCTCCTCCAGGTGCGGGTACCCGGACAGGATGAACTCGGTGATGCCGAGCGAAGCGTATTCCTCGATGAGATCCGCCACCCGTTCGTGGCTGCCGACCAGAGCCGTGCCGGCGCCGCCACGGACCAGGCCGACCCCGGCCCACAGGTTCGGGTAGATCTCCAGATCCTGGGCGGAGCCGCCGGAACGGTAGGAGGCATGCAGGGAGCGCATCCGGTCCTGGCCCACCGACTCGCTGGCCCCGAGGACCTGCTGGGCCTTCTCGATCTCGCCCGGGTCGAGGTGGTCGAGCAGCCGGCTGGCCTCGATCCACGCGTCCGCCTCCGTGTCGCGGGTGATCACATGCAGCCGGATGCCGAACCGCAGCGTCCGCCCCTGCGCCTCGGCGAGGCCGCGGATCCAGGCGAGTTTGCCGGCCACCTGCCCGGGGGGCTCACCCCAGGTCAGGTAGGTGTCCGCGTACCGGGCCGCGACCGGGCCGGCGGCCGGCGATGAGCCGCCGAAGTAGACGCCGGGCACCGGGTCCGGCGGGCGCATCACCGTCGCGCCGGTGACCTGGTAGTGCTCACCGGCGAAGTCGAACGGCTGGCCCCGCCACGCGCCGCGCACGATGGCGAGGAACTCGCCGGTCCGTGCGTACCGCTCGTCGTGTGACAGGTGATCGCCGAACCGGCGCTGCTCGTCCGCCTGCCCCCCGGTCACCACGTTGAGCAGCAGGCGGCCCCTGGACAGCCGCTGGTAGGTGGCGGCCATCTGAGCGGCCAGCGTGGGGGAGAGCAGCCCGGGCCGGAACGCGACCAGGAACTTCAGCCGTTGGGTGTCCCTGGTCAGGGCCGCGGTGGTCAGCCACGCGTCCTCGCACCAGGTGCCGGTCGGCGTGAGCACCCCCTCGAACCCGAGTTGCTCCGCGGAGCGGGCGACCTGGGCCAGGTACTCGATGTCCGGTGGCCGCGCCTGTGCGGCGGCGCCGCTGATGTGCGGCAGCGCCCCGTTTCCTGAGCCGGTCAGCGGCCCGACCAGGGGCAGGCTGTGCCCGCGGCCCATGATCGCGCGGCCGTCACCTGAGGTGGGCAGGAACCAGTGGAATTTCAGGCTCATGACGAACTCCCGACCGTGTCGTTGAACCGGGTGTCGACGAAGTTGGCGAAGTCCACGTGACCGGGGATCAGCCCGGCCGCCGTGAACGCGTTGGAGACCTGCTGCTCGGAACTGATCACGGCCGGCGTGATCGGGACGGCCTTGGTGGCGTCGTCCTTCGCGGCGCTGCGCATGACGCTGGCCGGCAGCCCGGTCGCCTTGGCCCAGACGCTGGCCCAGGCGGACAGGTGGGCGTCCACCCAGGCGTGCGCCTGGTTGAGCAGTTTCAGGTAGTCGCGGATCGCCGCGGCCCGGCCGGGATCCGCGAGGGCGGCGCGGGACGCGACCGCGAACGAGTACGGGCTGCCGTACCCGATGCCGTTGACCAGGATCCGGGCGTGGTCCTGGGCCAGTGCCTGCTCGATGAACGGTGACCAGATGTCCCACGCGTCCACGTGCGCCGAGGAGAGGGCGGCGAGGCCGTCCGCGGGCTGCAGGTAGTCCAGCGTCACGTCATGCACGGTCAGCCCGGCCTTCTTGAGCACAGTGAGCAGGTGGTAGTCGGCCGAGCTGCCCTGGGCCACCGCGATCTTCTTGCCCTTGAGCTGGGCGACCGAGTGGATCGGGGAGTTCTTCGGCACCAGCAGGGCGCTGCCCAGCGGGTTGGCCTGCAGAGCGCCGACGATGGCGATCTTGTCGCCGCCCGCGGCCGCGAACACGGGCGGTGCGTTACCCACGCTGCCGATGTCGACCGCCCCGGCCCCCATGGCCTGCAGCATGGGCGGCCCGGAGGTGAAGTCGGACCATTCCACCTTGAACGGCAGCTTGCTGATCAGGCCGGCCGCGGTGAGCAGCGCCTGCGCGCCGGACCCGGCCTGGTCCCCGACATGCAGGGTCACCCCGGACAGGTTGACAGCAGCATTCGACGCGCTCGCGGTGGACGAATTGGCGTTGCCTGCGCCGGATGAGGATGAGCAGGCCGCGGCGGTGAGGGCCGCGATCGCGAGGACCGCGCCCAGCGGCAGCACACGGCGGCGGAGGTTCCGGGTGGTCATGTCTGTCCTTCCGTGGCTACGCCAAGTTCAGTCAGCAGGTGGGTGCGCAGGGTTACCAGGTCGGGATGCTCCCGGTCGCGGGGGCGGGGCACGGTGACCCGCCGGCTGCCGGTGATCTGGCCGCCGGCCAGGACGATGACCCGGTCGGCGAGGGCGAGCGCCTCGTCCACGTCGTGGGTGACCAGGAGCACCGCGGGCTGGTGGTGCGCCCAGAGCCGGACGACCAGCCGGTGCATGGTGATCCTGGTCAGCGCGTCCAGGGCGCTGAACGGCTCATCGAGCAGCAGCAGGCTCGGCTCGCGCACCAGCGCCCGGGCCAGCGAGGCCCGCTGCGCCTCCCCGCCGGACAGGGTCAGCGGCCACGCGTCGGCCCGCTCAGTGAGCTCGACCTCGTCGAGCGCCGCGCGGGCCACCGCCCGGGGGCCGCTGACCCGCAGTCCCAGCGCCACATTGGCCCACACCCGGCGCCACGGCACCAGCCGCGGTTCCTGGAAGGCGACCGCGACCGGGCCGGGCACGGTGAGCTCGCCGGTCACCGCGCGGTCGAGCCCGGCCAGCGCGCGCAGCAGGGTGGACTTCCCCGAACCGCTCCGGCCGATCAGCGCGATGAACTCGCCGGGAGCGATGTCCAGGTCGAGGCGGTCAAGCACTGGGCGGTCACCGAATGCCCGGGACAGGCCGCGGACCTGAGCGGCCGGATCCGGCGGGCCTGGCTGGCCCGGCGGGCTGGTTACGCTTCCACGAAGCTGCGGCGCCATGTCAGTGCCTTTCTCTCCAGCAGCCGGACCAGGGCATCGGTGAGCAGGCCGAGCGCGCAGTACACGAGCAAGGCCACGAAGATCACGTCGTTGCGCAGGAACTGGGTGGCCTGGCTGATCATGAAGCCGAGCCCTGCGTTGGCGTTGACCTGCTCGGCGACCACCAGGGCGAGCCACGCGACGCCGAGGCTTTGCCGGAGGCCGACCAGGATCTGGGGCAGTGCGCCGGGCAGCACGATGTGCCGGATTACTTCGCCGCGCCGCAATTGCAGCGACTGGCCGAGTTCGGCGAGTTTCCCGTCCACACCGCGAATTCCGGCGAATGTGTTGAGGTAGAGCGGAATGGCGGCGCCGAGCGCGATCAGCAGCACCTTGGGCAATTGGCCGATGCCGAACCAGACGATGAACACCGGGATCAGCCCGAACAGCGGCAGCGTCCGCACCATCTGCATCAGCGGGTCAACCGAGTTCTCGCCGAGGCGGCTGAGCCCGGCGATGACAGCGAGCACCAGCCCGGCCGCCGCGCCGAGCGCGAAGCCCATCGCCACCCGCTCCAGCGAGACGATCATCGCGCCCTGCAGCGTCCCGTACGCCGGCGAGGACGTTGTGATCAGCATGATCGTGGTGTGCCAGAGTTCGGTCGGCGGCGGCAGTTTCTGCGCGGAGATCAGGCCGGTAGTGCTGACCACCTGCCAGATCACCAGGATGGCGACCGGGCTGATCAGCCGGTACCCGCCCGGCAGGCGCCTGCGCCGGACCGGCCCGGCCTGGGCCAGGGCGGCCGGCCCGGGCGCGGCGCGGGCGTCGGCCGCTGTCGGGCCGCCGGTGCGGGCAGTGGCGGGAGAAGCTGAGACCAGGTCCTGCGGAAGCAGGGCGGTGGGCGTGGATCGAGACACGGCTGACCTCACGGCGGCAGGTCGGGCCGCTCACCGTTGTGCGCGGCCGGAGCGGTCAGGGCAGGGGTGAGCTGCTGCTCAGCGCTGAGCGAAGCGTGGGCTCCGGCACATCGCGCTGGCCTGCCGCCGGAGGTCCACGTACCGGCACCAAGCCAGAAGTTCGCTGCGAGCCATGGCACCATGCTTAATCAAGTTCCCTATAAAGTCAATTGGAAATATATAGAACTACGGCCTCAGAAGTTTCCCGGTAGCAACGTGCTGTCCGAAGCGCGTTGGCCTGCGTCGCTTAGCATCAAAGACGTGCCAGAGCTGCGCGGGGTGATCACCGACTGGGGTGGCGTGCTGACCAGCCCTATCCCAGAGGCGATGCGGAGCTGGCTGGATGCGGACGGCATCGACCATGACAGCTACACCGCGGTGATCCGGCCCTGGCTGCGCGGTGCCTACACACCTGACGGCGAGGGCAACCCGGTGCACGCCCTGGAGCGCGGCGAGTGCACACCGGAGGAATTCGAGCGGTCGCTCGCGGCCAGGATCGTCCGGCTGGACGGCGGCCAGGTGCCCGCCGAAGGGCTGCTGGCCCGGATGTTCGCGGCGGCGCTGCCGTCGGCGGCCATGCATGACCTGCTCCGGCAGTTGCGCCGGGCAGGCGTGCGCACCTGCCTGCTGTCCAATTCCTGGGGGGCCGTCGATTACCCCCGCGAGGAGTTCCCGGTGCTGTTCGACGCGGTGGTCATCTCGGCCGAGGTCGGCATGCGCAAGCCCGAGGAGACGATCTTCCGGCACGCCGCGGGCCTGATCGGCCTGCCGCCGGAGGAGTGCGTGTTCATCGACGACATCCAGGCCAACGTGTCCGCGGCCGAGGCGGTCGGGATGACCGGCGTGCTGCACACCGAACCGGGTGCGACCGCCGCGCACCTCGCCGCCCTGCTCGGCATTCCGCTCGGCTGATGGCCCGGAATCGCGCTAGCGTTGGCCCCCGTGGTCGATCATCCGAGGGCGGCCTACCCGAGCCCTTCGAGCCCGGGGCGCTCGGCGAACATGCGGGCCAACCGGCGCACCGACACCAAACCCGAACTTGCCCTGCGCAGCGCGCTGCACCGCCGGGGATACCGGTTCCGCAAGGATCACCGGCTTGACCTCGACGGCGGCGCGCGGGTGCGTCCCGACATCGCGTTCACCGCCCGCCGGGTCGCCGTCTTCGTGGACGGCTGCTTCTGGCATGTCTGCCCCCAGCACGGCCGTGACCCGGCGGTCAACGAGTGGTACTGGGCGCCCAAGCTGCGCCGCAACATCGAGCGTGACCGGGCCGCCGACGCGGCCCTGGCCGCCGCGGGCTGGCAGGTGGTCCGGGTCTGGGAGCACGAGCCGCTGGAAGCGGCGATCAGCGCGGTGATCGCCGCGCTGGGCGGGGCCAAGTCCCTGATTCCTGGTCCTACCGGCGCGCCGGGTGGCACACTTTGATCATCAGGGGGCACCGCAGTTCAGTGCGCCCGCGGCGCTTCGTGCCCAGCCTGGGGAATCCATGCGTGTCTACCTGCCCGCGACGCTGCCGGCGCTCGCCGACCTGCTGCTCACCGGGGAGATCGGTCCAGCCCCGCTGACCGGGTTCGCGGTCACCCCAGCGCTGCGCGAGTGGTACGCCAGCGGGGACCTCGAAGAACTGGAATACGTGGCGATGACGCACGCGGCCCGGGCGTCGCTCCGGCTGCTGCTCGCTGACCCGGACGCGCCGCGCAGGCGCGTGGTGCTCGCCGCCGACGTGCCGGACGAGCAGGTCGGGCACAACGGGGGGTTCGACGAGCCGACCGTGGTGGTGATTTCCGTTCCGGTCCCGCTGCGCCTGGTGGTCTCCGGGCACATGGACGATCTGCTCGCCGTCAGCGACATCAGCGATGCGGTCGGCGCGCTGCCCCTCGCGGACAAGGGCGATGATGACGCCCGCTTCGCCGTCGACGGCGCCGAGGGTCACGACCTGCTCTGGTACGCCAGCCAGGAACTGCCGCACGTCATCGGCTGAGCCCCGCAGCGCGCAGGCCAGCACCCGGTCGCACAGCACCCGGCGTACGATCCTGTCTCGACGAGTTAGCCTAACCTAGGTTACGCTAACCCCGTGTACTTCGACATACTGATGCTGCGGGTGCTCGCGGACGGGCCACGGCACGGCTATGAGATCAAGAAGAGCGTCGAGCGCATCCTGGGCGGGCGGTCGATCAACAACAACGTGCTCTACCCGGCGCTGCGCCGCTTCGAGGAACAGGGCGCGATCCAGCCCGTGGCCGCCGAGGCGGATCCGGGACGCCCGCCGCGCAACGTGTACCGGCTCACCGACACCGGCCACGACCTGCTGCAGGCGATGATCCGCGACGGCGACCCCGCCCTGCTGGCCGACGACAACGAGTTCCAGACCCGGGTCGCGTTCTTCGCCGATCTCGACGCCGAGGAGCGACTGCACATCATCCGGGCCCGCCGGGAGATAGTGGCGGCGTCCATCACCCACCTCACGACGCTGCGGCCGGAGGCCGCCGCGGCGCCCTGGGGTCTCCGGGTGATGGACTTCAACCTGGACCGCCACCGCCAGGAACTCGCCTGGCTGGATGATCTCGCCCGGGCGGCGGCCGCCCCGGGCCGATGACGTCGGCCGGTCAGCGGCAGTCCGGCCCGCGGGACGGCCGATGACGGCGGCGAGCCAGGAGCGAGGCGGCAGCGGGCCCGGGTCTCCGGGCGGCGCCATGTTCATGCGGCTCACGCTCATGGCTGGCCCGGTGCTGTCCATGGTCGACTCCTCCGTGGTCAACGTGGCGGTGCCGGTCATCGTCCGGGACCTGCACACCTCCCTCGGGGTCGCCGCGTGGGCGGTGAGCGGTTACCTGCTCGGGTTGGCCGGCGGCCTGGCCGTCACCCCGTGGCTGGCCCGCCGGTTCGGCACGATGCCGGCCTACACCGCTGTGCTGCTCGGCTTCACGCTGGCCTCCGCCGCCTGCGCGCTGGCCCCCGACGCAGGCGTGCTGATCGCGACCCGGGTGGTGCAGGGACTGGCCGGCGCGCCCATGGTCCCGCTCGCTCTCGGCCTGCTGCTCGGCGATCGCGGCGAGGCGCAGCACATGCCGGTCAGCGCCGGCATCATGTTCTTCGCCGGGCCGGCCCTCGGCCCGACCGTCGGCGGCCTGCTGATCAGCAGCTTTGGCTGGCGAGCCATCTTTCTCATCAATGTGCCCATCGGCCTGGCCGCACGGGCCAGCGCGGCGATCGCACGACGGCCGGGTCCGGCGGGCGCAGGAGGGTCAGCCAGCACAGGAGACCCGGCGGCGCGCCCGGATATCGTCGGCCTGGCCCTGCTGGGGGCCGGATTGGGGTTGGCGACCTATGGCGCCAGCCGTGGGCCGGCCGTCGGCTGGCTCTCGGCCCGCTCGGCGCCGGCCTGGGCCGGTGGCCTCCTCCTCGTCACCGGCTACGCGGCCTGGGCCCGGCGGCGGTCACGGGCGGGCGGCATCCCGCCCGCGGTCAATCTTGACCTGCTCCGCTCGGCTCGCTGGGCGGGCACCTTGGCGCTGTGCTGCGTCGCCAGCGTGGTGCTGTTCTCGATGCTGTTCCTGGCCCCGGTGTTCCTCCAGGAGGTCCAGCGGCACTCCGCGACCGTCACCGGCCTGGCCCTGCTGCCGCAGGGCGTGGTCATGGGCGTGGCCAGCGCGCTGGGCAACCGGATCGTCGGCCAGGGACGGGCCAGCCGGGCGGTGATCGCCGCCAGCGTGTCCGGCGGTCTGGCGTTGCTGGCCGTCAGCACCCTGGGCCTGCTGCTGCTCACCGCCTCGACTCCGGTCTGGCTGACCGCCGCGCTGCTGTGCGGGCGCGGTATCGCGCTCGGGCTCACCATCCAGCCGCTCGTCCTCGGCCTGCTCGGCGGCCTGGACGGCGCGCGGCTGCCGGACGCCAACACGCTGTTCAACATCGGCGAGCGGCTGTCCGGGTCGTTCGGCATCGCCTTGCTCGCGACCTTCTACGCGACCCGCGCCCTGGCCTCCGGGTCACCGGTCACCGCGCTGCATGACTGTGCGCTCGTGCTCGCGGCGGTCTCCGCGGCCGGCGCCGGCGGCGCCCTGTGGCTGCGTGCTTAATCAACGGCGCGGGATTCCATTCCTGTTTATTTAACATCGTAATCTACGCTTTTACACTAAATACACCGGACTGCCGAGGCATTTGAATGCGGTGTTGCTCCCCTCACCGGAAAGCATTACCTTGCTTTGTGGCCCTATTCAGGGACCTTCAAAGAGGGGGACAAACTCAGTGAAATGGAAAAGAGCCGCTGCCGCCGTCGTGGTAGCTGCGGCGGCTTCAATCAGCGTTACCACCATGGCCAGTGCGGCAAAACCGGCGCCGAGCCGGCCTGCGGCCACCAAGCCCTTGGTCACGATCGTCAACCTGCACCCGGCCTACGCCCGGGCACTCCCGCTGGCCAAGCACGGGCTCATCATGGGGAAGCTCCAGCCACGGGGCAAACGCATGATCATCAAGGGGGCCACCGGCCCGGCGGCCTGCGTGGAGCCGAACTGCAACCTCGCCTACGGCGGCGGCCCCGTGCAGCACAACCCGCACGTCTACCTGTTGCTCTGGGGCCCTACCTGGAACCTGAGCGGCCCGGACGTGGCGTACCTCGACGCCTTCTACGGAGGGCTGGGGGTGGCGCCCCAGGACACCTGGTCCACCATTAACAGCCAGTACACGGACGGGTCAGGTCACCCGACGTTCGGCGGGTCGGTCCTCAGCGGCGTCTTCCAGGACACCGGCGCGCCGCCCGCGGACGTGAGCGCGACCAACCTGACCGCCGAGGCCGACGCGTTGGTGGCCGCCCAGAGCATCACCGACAAGGCTGACGCGCAGGTCGTCATCGCCAGCCAGCCCGGCACCTGCTTCAATGACGGCTTTGCCGGCAACTCGTCCGGCTGCTCGTCGTCGCCGCCGGCCTACTGCGCCTGGCACAGCAACTCCGCTGTCGGTGAGACGTTCACCAACCTGCCCTACCAGCTTGACGCGGGTCTGGGCTGCGGGGAGAACTTCATCAACCCGGGCAGCGCGGGGACCTACGACGGGTTCTCGATCGTGGGCGGCCACGAGTATGCGGAGACGATTACCGACCCGGAGCCGGTCAGCGGCTGGTTCGATCCGGCCGACAACGTCTCCGGCGGGGAGATCGGCGACAAATGTGCCTGGGCCGGTGAGCTGTGGGGAACTCCGGATCCGGCTGGCAACGTGACCCTGTCCACCGGGTCGTTTGCCATGCAGTCCCTGTGGAGCAACGCGGCCAACGGCTGTGTCCTGGCCTCCTCGACGCCGCCGCCGGTGCCGGTGGTAACGGCGGTGAGCCCGAACCAGGGGCCTCCGGCGGGTGGCACGGTGGTGACGGTGACGGGCACGGGGCTGTCGGGCGGCTCGGTGGCGTTCGGCACGCACGCGGCGACCAGTG
>CAYPQM010000003.1:6651-33606 GCA_964412845.1 uncultured Streptosporangiaceae bacterium | reverse complement strand
GGACGGTGGATGTCCGGGTTACCACCACGGCGGGGACGAGCGCGACCAGCTCGGCCGACGCGTTCAGTTACACCGCGCTGCCGGTGGTCACAGCGGTGAGCCCGAACCACGGGCCCACAGCTGGTGGCACCGTCGTGACCGTGACCGGCACCGCCCTGACGGGCGGCACGGTGGCGTTCGGCACGCACGCGGCGACCAGTGTCTCGTGCACCGCGACGTCGTGCTCGGCACGGTCGCCGGCCGGCACGGGGACGGTGGATGTCCGGGTCACCACCACGGCGGGGACGAGCGCGACCGGCTCGGCCGACAGGTTCAGCTACACCACGCCACCGCCGTCCGGCCAGATCACGGGCTACCACGGCAAGTGCGTTGCTGACGCTGGCTCGGGGGTCTTCAACGGGAACAAGATCGAGCTGTGGTCCTGCAACAGCAGCGCCGGGGAGAACTGGACCGTCGAGCCGAACAACACGCTGGTGGCGGTCGGCAAGTGCATGGACATCCTTGGGGCCAGGACCTCGAACGGCACCAAGATCGACCTGTCCACGTGCACCGGCGGGTGGAACCAGGTCTGGGTCCACCACTCAAACGGGGAGCTGGTCAACCCGCACTCCGGCAAGTGCCTGGCGGACCCCGGCTACAGCACGGCGAACGGCACGCAGCTTGTCCTGTGGTCGTGCACCGGCGGCGCCAACGAGGTCTGGAATCTGCCCTGACCATGGGTAAGTCCTGACCATTCGGGCTGCGTCCGCCCCCCGCCGGCGGACGCAGCCCGCTTGCCCCAGGTGAATGCCGGGCACGCTGGAATGTGTGCTGCGGTTTCCAGCGGGGTTGCCCGGAGTCGGTGAGGTGCGGGCCGCGCGGCGGCTGGTCGGCGGCGATATCCACGTCACCTGGCTGGTCACCCGCCAGGACGGGTCGCGGGTCGTCGTCAAGACCACCCAGGACACCCCGCCGGACATGTTCCCGGTAGAGGCCGAGGGCCTGGCTGCGATCCGGGCCAGCGGCGTGATGGCCGCGCCCAGGGTGCTGGCGGTCAGCGCCACCCATCTGGTGATGGATGCCTTCGTCCCGCGCCGGGCGGGCGACCGAGAGTCCCCGGAGTTCTGGGCGCGGGCCGGGCGCGCGCTGGCCGGGCTGCACCAGGTGCGCGGCGAGCGGTTCGGGTGGCACCGCGACGGGTGGCTCGGCTCACTGCCCCAGCGCAACACGTGGCACTCCGACGGATACGAGTTCTATGCCGAGCAGCGGGTGCTGCGTTATCTGCCCGAGCCAGGTGTGCGGGCCCGGCTGGACCCGACGCAGCGGGCCGCCATCGAGCGGATCTGCGGCCGGCTCGCGGAACTGGTGCCGCCGATGCCGCCCGTGCTGACCCACGGCGACCTGGCCACGGGCAACGTGCTGGAAACCGCGGACGGACGGGCCGCGCTGATCGACCCGGCCGTGTCCTTCGGGTGGCCCGAGGTGGATGTGAGCATGATGTACTGCTGGCGAGGTGACGTGGTGCCAGAGCGCTACTTCGCCGCGTACCAGGAGACCAGCCCGCTGGAACCCGGCTGGCGGGATCGCGCGCCCCTGGTTCACCTGCGGGAACTGCTCAGCCTGCTGGCCCACTTCCCGGACCGGCCGTCGGTGATCCAGGCCGCCATGCCGCTCATCGAGCAGGTGATAGCCGCCTGCGCGTGAGCACCCGGGAGGGCAGGTGCGACGATGGGCAGCGGCCGCCAATGACGCCGGCGTAATGCAGGGAGGTCTGTCATGGATGCCGTTACGAACGTCCCGGCCCCGGTGAATGAGCCGGTCAGGCAGTACGCGCCGGGCAGCCACGACCGCATCGTGCTGGAAGCCAAAGTCAAGGAACTGGCCGGGGAGCACGCCGAGCTGACCATGACCGTGGGCGGCCGGCAGCAGATGGGCGGCGGCGAGCGGATCGACGTGGTCGAGCCGCACAACTACCGCCGCGTGCTCGGCCACCTCGGCAACGCCACCGACGACGATGTGCAGTCCGCGATCGCCGCCGCGGCCGCCGCCGCGCCGGGCTGGCGGGCGCTGTCCTTCGATGACCGCGCCGCCGTCTTCCTCAAAGCGGCCGAACTGCTCGCCGGGCCGTGGCGGCCGGTGCTGAACGCGTCCACGATCCTGGGCCAGTCCAAGTCGGTCTACCAGGCCGAGATCGACGCGACCTGTGAACTGATCGACTTCTGGCGGTACAACGTCCACTACGCACGCCGGCTGCTCGCGGAGCAGCCCGAATCAGGGATGGGTGCCTGGAACCGGTTGGAATACAGGCCGCTTGAAGGTTTCGTGCTGGCTATTTCGCCTTTTAATTTCACATCGATCGCCGCGAACCTGCCGACGGCACCCGCATTGCTGGGGAATGTCGTGGTATGGAAGCCGTCGCCGACCCAGCAACTTTCCGCGCATTACATCATGCGCTTGCTTGAGGCGGCCGGCCTGCCGCCCGGAGTGATCAACCTGGTGACCGGGGATGGCCAGGCGGTGTCCCGGGTGGCGGTCACCCACCAGGACCTGGCGGGCATCCATTTCACCGGGTCCACGGCGACGTTCCAGCACCTGTGGCGGACCGTCGGGGAGCACATTTCCGGCTATCGCGGTTACCCGCGGCTGGTCGGCGAGACCGGCGGCAAGGATTTCGTGATCGCGCATCCGTCGGCCGACCCTGATGTGCTGTCGGTGGCGCTCATCCGGGGCGCGTTTGAATACCAGGGTCAGAAGTGTTCCGCCGCGTCCCGCGCGTACGTTCCCCGGTCCGTGTGGGATGGGCTGCGGGACGATTTCGTCGCCCAGGTGGAGTCGCTGAGCATGGGCGACGTGTCGTCCGACCTGTCGCTGTTCATGGGCGCGGTCATCGACGAGCGGGCGTTCGCCAAGCACGCCAGTGCCTTGCAGCGGGCCAGGACGCGGACCGCGGTGCGGGTGCTGACCGGCGGCGGAACCGACGACAGCGAGGGATTCTTCGTCCAGCCGACCGTGCTGGAGTGCGCCGACCCGGCCGACGAGGTGTTCAGCACCGAGTACTTCGGGCCGATCCTGTCCGTGCATGTCTTCGACGACGCACGCTACAACGAGGTGGTCGCCCAGGCCGCCAGCATCGCGCCGTACGCGCTGACCGGCGCGATCATCGCCCAGGACCGCTCCGCCATCGCCGCGGCTGCTGAGACGCTGCGGTTCGCGGCCGGCAACTTCTACATCAACGACAAGCCGACCGGCGCGGTCGTCGGCCACCAGCCGTTCGGCGGGGCGCGGGCCAGCGGCACCAACGACAAGGCCGGCTCGATCTTCAACCTGATCCGCTGGGTCAACGCCCGCACCGTCAAGGAAACGTTCGCCCCGCCGGTCGACTACCGCTACCCGCACATGGGCTGACCGGCTCCCGCGTCGCGCGGTCAGTTCGCAGGCCGGCCCCCGGGCTGATGACGATCTCCTCGGCGCCGTACGGGGCGGCCGTGGGCCGGGTCGATCAGGTAGATCCCCGCGTGGACTGCTGATCCGGATATTTCCACCACACGGCGGTGGCGATGTGTCCGTCCGGATCCCGGATGCCGGGCTCCACCTGAACCCCCGGCACGCTCGCCAGCACCTGGGCACGCCGCCGTCCGGCGGCCCGCGAGGGGGCTGATAACGATCAATGGTCACGTCCTTAGCGCGGCGGCTCGGTCACCCGGTACTTGGCCGTAGCCGCTGGTTCCCTTCCCCGAGACGCTGCCAGGCGACCGGCCGGCGTTTCCGCGGGAACGTTTCCGCGGAAACGCCAGCGACGGGAACGTTTCCGCGGAAACGCCAGAGACTTGTATCCGGAGCGCTGACGGCGGAGCGCCTGCGCTCATGCGCCGCGCGGGCATAGTCTGGCCACGTCGATCGCATGGGATGACGTCTGCCGCTGAGCGGGGGCGGGGGCCGGGGGCGCTTGCGTGTGGTCCGGCGACAACCGATGCACCGGAGGCCTCCATCTACCGCCTGGTCCTGTGGAACATAGACCTGACCCTCGTTGACGTCGGACGGGTGACCAGGGTCGCCTACGCGGAGGCGTTCCGGCGGGTGACCGGGCGTCCGCTGGTCCGGCTGCCGCAGATGGCGGGCCGGATCGAGTCGGAAATCTTCTTCGATGCCCTCGCCCTGAACGAAGCCGCCGTGGGCGTGCCGCCCGCCAGACAGCACGGCTCACCTGGCTCGCTGCCCTCGACCGGCTGGTCAGCCAGCGGCAGCAACGATCTGCTGGCCCGGTTCACCGCAGAGCTGGCGGCCTCGTTCAGCTCGCGGCGTGCGCTGCTGCGAGAGCAGGGTCGGCTCCTGCCCGGCGCCTGGGAGGCGGTGTCGGAGGTGGCGCGCCTGCACGGCGTTGTCCAGTCCCTGCTCACCGGCACGATCAGGCCGAACGCGGTGGAGAAGCTGCGCGCCTTCGGCCTGGAGGAGTTCTTCGACTTCGAGGTCGGCGGTTACGGCTCTGAGGTGTACCCCAAGGGAGCGCAGTTGCTGATGGCCCGCGGCCGGGCGGCGGAGAAGTACAGGGTCACCTTCGACGAGCACTCCACGGTCTACATCGGGGACTCCTCGCGCGACGTGGAGGCGGCCCGGATGGGTGGCGCCCGGTGCATCGCGGTGGCCAGCGGGCGATCCACGGTCAGCGAACTACGCGACGCCGGAGCCGATGTCGTCTTCGTCGACCTGGCTGACACCGCCGCGGTCATCCAGGCGATCGACCGGCTGACCCTGCTCCGTGCGACCGGCTGATCCTGCTCCGCGGCTGGCTGATGCTGCTCCGCGGCTGGCTGATGCTGCTCGGCGGCTGGCTGACGCTGCCTCGTTCGGTCGGCTGACTATGCGCCGTAAGGCTGGCTGACCCGGGCGTGTCCCCACCGGAGCCGGACCCCCCGCAGGCCGCCGAGCCGCCCGAACCAGCGCCGCAGCGGGTGGCGCTGACCACCATCGCCCGCGAGTGGGGGCGCATCGGCTGCATTGGTTTCGGCGGTCCGCCGGCGCATATCGCGCTCCTGCGGCGGCTCTGTGTGGAGGACCGGGCCTGGCTGTCCCACGGCGATTTCGAGGACGGCATCGCCGCGGTCAACCTGCTGCCCGGGCCGGCCTCCACCCAGCTGGCGATCTTCTGTGCGTGGCGGCTGCGCGGACCGGCCGGCGCGATACTCGGCGGGCTCTGCTTTATCGTCCCCGGCCTCACCGTGATCCTGGGCCTGGCCGCGGTGTTCCTCGCGTCCCGGCCGCCGGGCTGGATCGAGGGCGCCGCCGCCGGTGCCGGGGCGGCGGTCCCCGCGGTCGCCGTCGCGGCCGCGGTCACCTTGCTCCCGGGGAGCTGGCGGCGAGCGGGCCCGCGCCGCGCGCCCCGCAGCCGCTGGTCCGGATACCTGGTGACAGGCAGCCTGGCGGCGGCCACGATCGGGCCGTGGCTGGTGCTTGTCCTGGCCGCCTGCGGCCTGATCGAGGTCGCGGTAACGAGCAGGCCCCCGGCCGGGCGCGCGCTGGCCGCGCTCCCGCTGCCGCTGGCCGGGCTGCGAGGGTTGCGGTTGGCTGGGTTGCGGTTGGCTGGCGCCGGGGCGCTGCCCGCCGTGGGCGGCCTGCTGGCCATAGCCTGGGTGGCTGTCAAGGTGGGGGTGCTTTCCTACGGGGGTGGTTTCGTGATCATCCCGCTCATGCAGCACGACGCGGTCGGCACGTACCACTGGATGACCGCCACCCAGTTCCTGGGCGCGGTCGCGCTCGGCCAGGTCACCCCGGGACCGGTGGTTCAGACGGTGGCAGTGGTCGGCTACGCCGCCGCCGGGGTGGGCGGTGGACTGCTCGCCGCCTCGGTCGCGTTCGCCCCCTCGTTCGCTTTCGTGCTCGGCGGCGGCCGCTACTTCGACCGCCTCCGCGGCAACGCCCAGGTTCAGGCATTCCTCACCGGGGCCGGCCCGGCCGCCATCGGCGCCATTGCCGGGGCGGCGGTCCCACTCGGGCTGGCGCTGGCGCACCGCTGGCAGGTCGCCGTGCTCGCCCTGGCGGCTGGCTGGCTGCTCGCCCTGCGGCGCGGCGTGGTCAGCGCGATCCTCGGCGGCGCGGCACTCGGCGTCGTCGCGTTCCTGGCCGGTGCCCCGGTGGCGTCATGAATCACACCGCGGTGACGATCTACGGGGTGCTGGCGGTCACGTTCATGATGGTGATGTACGCACTGGAAAGCAGGCACCCCCGATTCATCCTCGGGTTCGCGGCCGGGTGCCTGCTGTCCAGCAGCTACGGCTTCCTCGCCGGGGCATGGCCATTCGGCGTCGTTGAGGCCATCTGGTCCCTGATCGCCCTCCGCCGCTACCTCCGCGCGGCGCGCCCCAGCCAGGCTGACCGCTGAGGTAGGAGCACTGAGCGTCCGCGCAGCCGGCGGGCAGTGACCCCCACTTCCCCCAGAAGGGGACATAACTCTACAAAACGCAGGGTTCGTTTCGGTGAACGCCGCGGAGAAGGCGGTTTGCGGACGCTACCCGCGGTGCTTCCAGCCATTTCCGTCCACGAATGCCAGGTCAGGCCCCGCGTTGCGGTGGTGCGGGGCGACCCCTGATGCTGGGGGCTATGTCAACTGACGACAAGCTGGCGGCGGCCGCGGGCGCTGCTCCGGACGCGACGCTGGGTACCGGATACGGCACGACGCTGTGGGAGCCAAGTCCCGATGTCATCGAGCGGGCGCGGATCACGCAGTTCTGCCGATGGCTCGCCCGGGAACGCGGGATACCGCTGACCGACCCGACTGATCTGGCCGCTCGGGCCGCCCGCGCGGCCCGAGCCGCCCTGGCCGCGCGGGCCGCCCAGGGAGATGTGGCCGACCTGGCTGATCCAGCCGGGTCAGCCGGCCTGCCCGGGTCAGCCGGCCTGCCCGGGTCAGCCGGCCTGCCCGGGTCAGCCGGCCTGGCCGGGTCAGCGGACGCCGAGCCGGCTGATCCGGCCGCCCTGGCTCAGCGTGCTTACGACGAGTTGTGGCAGTGGTCGGTCACCGAGCCCGGCGCGTTCTGGGAGTCGGTCTGGGAGTACTTCGGGGTGCTCGGGCAGCGCGGTGACGGCCCGGTGCTGGTCGGCGACGTCATGCCGGATGTGCAGTGGTTTCCGGGGGCCACACTCAACTACGCGCGCAACGCGTTGCGCGCCGCGGCCGACGACCCGGGGCGCACCGCGATCATCGCCCGCGGCGAAGACGGCGCGCAGCGGACCCTGACCTACGCGGAACTCGCCGCCGAGGTCGCCCGGGTCCGTGACGGGTTGCGCGCGCTCGGGGTAGCCAAGGGGGATCGGGTCGCCGCCTTCCTGCCCAACGTCCCTGAGGCGCTCATCGGGCTGCTGGCGGCGGCCAGCCTCGGTGCCATCTGGTCGTCGTGCTCGCCGGACTTCGGGCCGCCGAGCGTGATTGACCGGTTCGCGCAGATCACGCCGAAGGTGTTGCTCGCCACCGAGCGCTACCGCTACGGCGGCAAGGAGTTCAGCCGGCGGCAGGCCGCCGCCGACATCGCGGCGGCCCTGCCCACCCTCGTCGCCGTGATCATGGTCGGCGACCCGGCCCCAGGCGGCCCGGCCCCAGGCGGCCCGGCCCAGGGCGTCCCAGGCGGCCCGCGCACCCTGCGCTGGGATCAACTGCCGGCCGCCGGCCAGGGAGCAGGCCAGCTCACGGCTGCTCCGGAGGCGGACTTCGTGGAGGTGCCGTTCGGCCATCCGTTGTGGATTCTGTATTCGTCGGGTACCACCGGACTGCCCAAGGCGATCGTGCACAGCCACGGCGGGATCGTCCTTGAGCATCTCAAAGCGCTCTCGTTCCATACCGACATCGGTCCGGGTGACGTGTTCTTCTGGTACACCACGACCGGCTGGATGATGTGGAACTACCTGGCCGGGGGACTGCTGGTCGGCGCGACCGTGGTGCTCTACGACGGCAGCGCCACCTACCCAGGGACCGACGCGCTGTGGCGGCTGGCCGCGCAGACCGGCGTGACCTACGCCGGAACCGGGGCACCCTACCTGCTGGCCTGCGCCAAGGCGGGACTGTCGCCCGGCCGGGACACCGACCTCGGCAAGCTGCGCGGCATCGGCTCGACCGGTTCCCCGCTGCCGCCGGAAGGCTTTCACTGGGTCTACGACCAGGTGCGGGCGGACCTGGAGCTCGGTTCGTTCTCCGGGGGGACCGACCTGTGCACCGGCTTCGTCGGGCCGTCCCCGCTGCACCCGGTGCGGGCCGGCCTGATCGCGGGCCGCTGCCTGGGCGCCAAGGTGGAGGCGTTCGACGCCGACGGCAAGCCGGTGACCGGGGAGGTCGGCGAACTGGTGATCACCGCGCCGATGCCGTCGATGCCAGTCGGCTTCTGGAACGACCCTGACGGGGAGAAGTACCGGGCCAGCTACTTCAACGCCTATCCCGGGATATGGCGGCACGGCGACTGGATCCGGATCCTGCCGGACGGCGCCAGCGTCATCTACGGCCGGTCGGACGCCACCCTCAACCGGGGCGGCGTGCGGATGGGAACCAGCGAGTTCTACCGCGTCGTGGAGCGGCTGCCGGAGGTCACCGATAGCCTTGTCGTGGACACCGGCCAACTCGGCAAGGACGGCCGGCTGCTGCTCTACGTGGTGCTCAGTGACGGCAGCGAACTCGATGACGGGCTGATCGCCAGGATCCGGGCTGCGCTGCGCGGCGAACTGTCTCCCCGGCACGTGCCGGATGAGATCCATCAGGTGCCGGGCATCCCGCGGACGCTGTCAGGCAAGAAACTCGAAGTGCCGGTCAGGAAGATTCTGCTCGGCACGCCGGTGTCCGAGGCGGCTGACCCGGACGCGCTGGCCAACCCTGAGGTACTTGGCCTGTTCGCCCCGGCGGTCGCGGACGTAGAGTCAGCTGAAGCGAGGCAGAGCGATCAACGTTGATTGAGGGCACTTCGTGACATCACCACAACGGCGTGGTGCGGCCATGTCGCCCCGGACACCCCCGGCGCCATCTGCGCGCAGCTTCGGCGAAGAGGGTGGCCTGCTGACGTATGGCGGCTACCTGCGCCTGCCGCAGTTGCTCGCGCAGCAAGTGCCGCAGACCGATCCGCCGGCCCATGATGAGCTCCTGTTCATCACCGTGCACCAGGTCTACGAACTCTGGTTCCAGCAGGTGCTGTATGAGCTGGAGACGGCCCGCGACGCGATGACGGCAAGCCATCCGCGGCGGGCCGGGCAGCTGCTCCGCCGGGTGCACGCCATCGAGCGGCTGCTGGTCACCCAGGTTGAGATCCTGGAGACGATGACACCGCTGGACTTCCTGGAGTTCCGGTCGGTGCTGGCCCCGGCCAGCGGGTTCCAGTCGGTGCAGTACCGCGAGATGGAGTTCCTGTCCGGTGTCAAGGACGCGGGCTTCCTGGCCCGGTTCCGATCAATTTCAGATACCGAACGGAACCGCCTGCAGCGCCGCCTGGACCAGCCGTCGCTGTGGGATGCGTACCTCGCCTTGCTGGCCGCCCGCGGGCTGCCGACCGGCGGTGACGACGAGATCCTCGGCTCGCTCCGCGTGGTGGCCAGGGACCGGGCCGCCCACGACGACCTCTGGCAGCTGGCCGAGGATCTGCTCACTCATGACGAGCTGGCCGCGCTGTGGCGCGCCCGGCACGTCCAGATGGTCGAACGCCAGATCGGCACCAAGTCGGGCACCGGAGGGTCGACCGGAGCGCCCTACCTGCGCAAGCGGGTGCCACTGCACTATTACCCGCTGCTCTGGGAGCTGCGGGATCACCTGTAGGGAGTGGAACGCATGTCGGAGGCGGCAGGCGACGTGAAGGACACCCTGCTGGCTGAGGCGGCCGGTCAGGCTGAGGCGGCCGGTCAGGCTGAGGCGGCCGGTCAGGCTGAGCTGGCGGGTCAGGCTGAGACGGCCGGGCTGGCTGGGACGGGCATCGGTGATCTGCTGGGCTACCTGTACGCCTACTACCGGCACGTCGCCGTCGAGGACCTGGCCGCGGCCGGGCCGCAGCGGGTCGGCGCGGTGGCCATCGAGCACGCGCGGCTGGCGGCCGATCGTCCCCAGGGCCGCGCCCTGGTGCGGGTCCGCCCGGCCGGCGAGAGCGCGGCCTTCGCGGCGGGCCGGGCGGTGGTGGACATCGTCACCGACGACATGCCGTTCCTGGTCGACTCGGTGACCATGGCCCTGGCCCGGCACGACCTGGACAGTGAGCTGGTCGTGCACCCGCAGCTACTGGTACGCAGGGATGTGGCCGGGGCGCTCCGCGAAATGGCCGGCCCGCTCAGTGAGGCCAGGGTCACCGTCAGCGCGGACAGTCACGACATGATCACCGAGTCGTGGACGCACATCGAAATCGCGGCCCGGCCCGGCGCCATCCGCGGCACCCAGCTGGAAGCGGACCTGCGCAACGTGCTGCACGACGTCCGGGTCGCCGTGGAGGACTACCCGAGGATGCAGGCCATGGCCCTCCGGCTGGCCGACTGGCTGGCCGCGGAGCAGGGCCCCCGGGTCCCGGCCGAGACCCAGGCGCTGCTGCGCTGGCTGGCCGACAATCACTTCACGTTCCTCGGCTACCGGGAGTACGACCTGGTGGGCGGGCCGGACGGGATGTCGCTGAACGCGGTGCCCGGCACCGGCCTGGGCATCCTGCGGGACGACCGGCATGGCTCCAGCTCGTTCGCGGCGCTGCCGGCCGAGGTGCGGGCCAGGGCCATGGAGCCGCAGCGGCTGATCCTGACCAAGGCGAATTCGCGGTCCACCGTGCACCGGCCGAGCTACCTCGACTACGTCGCGGTCAAGCGGGTCGACAAAGCGGGCGAGGTCCGCGGCGAATACCGGTTCCTCGGCCTGTACACGCACGCCGCCTACCACGAGAGCATCACCCGCGTCCCGGTGCTCCGGCGCAAGCTGGCCAGCGTGCTAGAGGCCGCCGGGCTGCCCCCCGACAGCCATGACGGCCAGGATCTGACCGAGATCCTTGAGGGTTACCCGCGCGAGGAGCTGTTCCAGATCTCGGCGGAGGAACTCACCCCGATCGCGGTGGGGGTGCTCGGCCTGCGCCAGCGCCGGCAGACCCGGCTGTTCCTGCGCAAGGACATCTACGGCCGGTTCATGTCCTGCATGGTCTACCTGCCCAGGGACCGGTACACCACCCCGGTCCGGCTGCGCATCCAGGAGATCCTGCGCGCCGCGTTCGACGGGGTATCCGTCGACTACGCGGCCACGGTCACCGAATCGGCGCTGGCCCGGCTGCACGTGGTGGTGCGGATCGAACGCGGGCGCAGCCTGCCGGAGGTGGACGCGAAACGGCTGGAGCGCCGGCTGGCCGCGACGGTCCGTTCGTGGGACGACGACCTCGCTGAGGAAGCGACCCGCACGCTGGGCGAGCCGCAGGCCCGGGCGCTGCTGGAAATCTGCCGGGACTCGATCCCGGAGACCTACAAGACGGACGTGCCCGCCGAATACGCGCTGACCGACCTGACCCGCGTGCTCAGCCTGCTGGAGTCGGACCAGACTGTGGCCTTCGACCTGTGGGAGGCGGAGAGCTTCGCCGGCGGCAAGCCGGTGCCCGAGGACCAGGCGGGCAACCCGTTGGATGCTCCCTCGGGGGTGTGGCGGCTGACCATCTACCGGACGGGTTCGCCGATCACGCTGACCGACGTGCTCCCGCGGCTGCAGCACATGGGGGTCGAGGTCGTCGATGAGCACCCGTACGAATTCTCCGGTGAGTGCCTGGCGGAGCCGTTCTGGATCTATGACTTTGGCTTGCGCGGAACCGGTGCGAGCGCGGCCCATCCCGGGTCGGTCAAGGCGGCCTTCGAGAACGCGCTGACCGCCCTGTGGCGAGGCCAGATCGAGGACGACGGGTTCAACGCCCTGGTGCTTGACGGCCAGCTGACCTGGCGGCAGGTGGTGGTGGTCCGCGCCTACGCCAAGTACCTGCGCCAGGCGGGCACCCGGTTCAGCCAGGACTACATCGAGCGGGTGCTGCGCTCCAACACGACCGTGACCCGGCTCCTGGTGCGCCTGTTCGAGTCCCGGTTCGACCCGGTCCACCAGGGCGGGGAAGCGGAGCGCAGCGAGGCGATCGTTGAGGAGATCCAGGGCGAACTCGACGACGTCGCCGTCCTCGACCACGACCGGGTGCTCCGCGCCTACCTGGCGCTGATCCAGGCCACCCTGCGGACCAACTATTTCCGGGAGATGCCGGGCGGCGCCGCCAGCGCGGCTTCCAGCGACACGCCCTATTTCGTGGTCAAGCTGGACGCGGCCGCGGTGCCCGACCTGCCCGCCCCCCGGCCGCAGTTCGAGCTGTTCGTGTACTCCCCGCGGCTGGAGGCGGTGCACCTGCGGTTCGCGGCGGTGGCGCGCGGCGGGCTGCGCTGGTCGGACCGGAGTGAGGATTTCCGCACCGAGATCCTGGGCCTGGCCAAGGCGCAGACGGTGAAGAACTCGGTCATCGTGCCGTCCGGCGCCAAGGGCGGCTTCGTCTGCAAGCGCTTGGGGAACCCGGCGGACCGGGAGGCGTACCAGGCCGAGGTGCTGGCCTGCTACCGCGACTTCATCGCCGCCATGCTGGATGTGACTGACAACCTGCATGCGGGCCGGGTCGTGCCGCCGCCGGGCGTGGTCCGCCGCGATGGCGACGATCCCTACCTGGTGGTCGCCGCCGACAAGGGCACCGCGACCTTCTCCGACACGGCCAACGAGATCTCGCAGAGTTACGGGTTCTGGCTCGGCGACGCGTTCGCCTCCGGCGGGTCCGAGGGCTATGACCACAAGAAGATGGGGATCACCGCCCGCGGGGCCTGGGAGTCGGTCGTGTTCCACTTCGCCACGCTGGGCCTGGACGTGGCGGAGACGGACTTCACCGTGGCGGGGATCGGGGACATGTCCGGGGATGTGTTCGGCAACGGGATGCTCCTGTCGCGGCATATCAAGCTGGTCGCCGCCTTCGACCACCGGCACATCTTCATCGACCCGGACCCCGATCCCGAGGTGAGCTTCGCGGAGCGGGAGCGGATCTTCGGGTTGCCCCGTTCCTCGTGGGCGGACTACGCCCCGTCGCTCATCTCCGCGGGTGGCGGGGTATGGCCCCGGACCGCGAAGTCGGTCCGGCTGCCCCCACAGGCCCAGGCGGTCCTGGGACTGGACGACAGCGTGCTCGCGGTGTCCCCGGACCAGTTGATCTCCGCCATCCTCGCGGCGCCGGTGGACCTGCTCTGGAACGGCGGGGTCGGCACCTACGTGAAGGCCACCGCCCAGTCGAACGCGGACGTGGGGGACCGGGCCAACGACGCGGTCCGCATCGATGCCCCCCAGGTGCGGGCCCGGGTGATCGCCGAAGGCGGGAACCTGGGGGTCACCCAGGCGGGCCGGATCGAGTACGCGCTGGCCGGCGGCCTGATCAACACCGACTTCATCGACAACTCCGCGGGCGTGGACACCTCCGACCACGAGGTGAACATCAAGATCCTGCTGGCGGACAGTGTCAGCCGCGGCGACCTCGCTCCGGCCGACCGCAACCACTTGCTGCACGGGATGACCAGCGAGGTGGGCACCCTGGTGCTGCGGCACAACTACCACCAGAACCGGGCTGTCGCCGCGGCCCGCGCCCAGGCCAGCTCGATGCTCCACGTGCATGCTCGCTACCTGCGCAAGCTCGAACGGGACCGGCGGCTGCGGCGGCGCCTGGAGGTACTGCCAGGTGACAAGGAGATAGCCGAGCGGCGGTCGGCGGGGATGGGCCTGACCGCTCCGGAGTTCGCCCTGCTGCTCGCCCAGGCCAAGATCACTGCCGCGCAGGAGATGCTGGCGTCCACGCTGCCTGATGAGCCGTACCTGCGGCGGGAACTGTCCGGCTACTTCCCGGCGCCGCTGCGGGAGCGGTTCGCCGGCCGGATGGACTCCCACCCGCTGCGCCGCGAGATCATCACCACGACTGTGGTCAACGACATGGTGGACCGGTCGGGAACCACCTTCCTGTTCCGGCTGAACGAGGAGACCGGGGCATCTGTCCCCGACATCACCGGCGCCTGGCTGGTGGCGCGCGCGGTGTTCAGCCTGCCCACGTTCTGGGGCCAGGTGGAGGGACTGGACGGCCAGGTGGATGTGGCCACCCAGATCGCCCTGATGCTGGAAGCTCGCAAGCTCACCGAGCGGGCCACCAGGTGGCTGCTGGACAGCCGGCGGCCGCCCTTCGACATCCAGGCCACCATCGACTTCTTCGCTGATGGCGTGCGCACGGTCACCTCGGCCGTGCCCAAGTTGCTCACCGGCCGGGACGCCACCGGGTACGCGGAACGGCTGGAGTCGTTCACGGCCCGGGGCGTGCCAGCTGACCTCGCGGAGCGGGCCGCGGCGATGGTTCCCGCCTACTCGGCATTCGACATGGTGCAGATCGCCGCCGCCACCGGCCGCACGGTCGAGGAGGCCGCGGAGGCCTACTTCGATCTGGCCGAGCGGCTGCAGATCACCCGGCTGCGCGACCGGATCACCGCGCTGCCCCGCGAAGACCGGTGGAACACCATGGCCCGGGCGGCCCTGCGCGAGGACGTGTACGGGGCGCACGCCGCGATCACCCGCAACGTGCTCGCGGTGACCGGGCCGGGCCGCCCGGAGGAGCGCCTCGCGGCCTGGGCGCAGCGCAACGAATCGGCCGTGGCGCGGGCCACCCAGACCCTCACTGAGATCTGGGAGAGCGACAGCTTCACCGTGGCCACTTTGTCGGTGGCGGTGCGGGCGATCCGCACCCTGGTCGCCGTGATCACGCTCCCGGATCATTCATGATCGGCGGCCACGGCACCATGGTCATTTCGAATGGCCGCGCTCGCGTAGGCTTTCCGCCATGACAGGTACCGACCCTACGGGCGAAATCTCGGAACTGTCGTCGACTCTGGCCAGCGTGGAAGCGGTCCTCGACCCCGAGGCCATGCGGCGCGAGGCGGACAACCTGCGGGAGCGGGCCGGGGATCCCGGGCTCTGGGACGACCAGGAGAAGGCACAGGCCGTCACCCGTCGGCTGTCCTACCTTGAGGGAGAACTGGGCCGCCTGGAAAGACTGCGGCAGCGCCTCGACGACACCCGGGTCATGTTTGAGTTGGCGGAGAGCGAGAACGACGAGCCCACCCGCGAAGAGGCCGTGCGCGACCTGGCCAAGTTGCGCAAGGAGATCGACCAGCTTGAGATCCGCACCCTGCTGTCCGGCGAGTACGACGCCCGTGAGGCATTGATCACCATCAACGCGCAGGCGGGCGGCGCCGACGCGGCCGACTGGGCCGAGGGCCTGCGGCGCATCTACCTGCGCTGGGCTGAGCGGCACGGGTACGACACCGAGATCTATGACACCTCCTACGCGGAGGAGGCGGGCATCAAGTCCACCACCTTCGCGGTCAAGACCCCGTACGCCTACGGCACACTGCGTGGCGAGCACGGCACGCACCGCATGGTCCGGATCTCCAAGTACGACAACCAGGGCCGCAGGCAGACCTCGTTCGCCGGAGTGGACGTCATCCCGGTCGTGGAGCGAGCCGATCACATCGAAATTCCCGATGATGACATCCGGCTCGACGTCTACCGGTCCAGCGGGCCGGGCGGCCAGGGAGTGAACACGACCGACTCGGCGGTGCGGATCACCCACCTGCCGACCGGGATCGTGGTCTCCTGCCAGAACGAGCGCAGCCAGATCCAGAACCGGGCCAGCGCCATGGCGGTGCTCCAGGCCAAGCTGCTGGAGCGCAAGCGCGAGGAGCAGGCGGCCAAGATGCAGGAACTGCGTGGGGACGGGGCAGGCAGTTGGGGGACCCAGATCCGCAACTACGTCCTGCACCCTTACCAGAACGTCAAGGACCTGCGCACCGGCCACGAGACCGGGAACACCGCGGCGGTCATGGATGGCGAGATCGACGATTTCATCGAGGCCGAGATCCGGTGGCTGCGCAAGCAGCCCAATGGCAGGTGAGGGATCCAGGCGGTCAGTGGGCCAGCTGTAGCGCCAGGGTCACCAGGAGCAGCGTGAGGATCGCGGCCGCCACGATGGGCAGGCTCAAGCCCGGCGAGCGGTGCAGATGCGCCCGCGACGCCTGGCAGGACGTGCAGCGCCCCTCGACAACCGGTCCAGCGCACTGTGCGCAGATGAGGTGTTCGCAGCTCATGTCTGTCCCCTCCAGCCGGCGCCTGACCGGTCACTTCGGCGGTGTTGGACGTTCCAGGCCAGTTTCCCCCCTAGACTGTCCCCTGGCCAAACCGGACAGCCTGATCGTGCCGGGAAGGCTGGGAAGGCGGCCGGTTCCGGGGCCGCGTGGCCGAAGGTTTGTGAGCGTTGTGATGGGCCTGTGATCCACTTCGATAACGTCACGAAGATGTACCCGAACCAGAGCCGTCCAGCCCTGGAGAACGTCAACATCGACGTCGAGAAGGGTGAGTTCGTCTTCCTGGTCGGGCCGTCGGGTTCGGGTAAGTCGACGTTCCTGAGGCTTGTCCTCAAAGAGGAGGACCCGACCAACGGGAAGATCCAGGTCGCGGGCAAGGATCTGGCCCGGCTCACGAGCTGGAAGGTCCCGTACATGCGGCGCAGGATCGGCTGCGTGTTCCAGGACTTCCGCCTCCTCCCGAACAAAAACGTGTACCAGAATGTCGCTTTCGCCCTCCAGGTCATCGGGAAGCCCCGGCGGTTCATCCGCAAGGTCGTCCCCGAGGTGGTAGACCTAGTCGGGCTGGAAGGCAAGCACGACAGGATGCCCGACGAGCTGTCCGGTGGGGAACAGCAGCGGGTGGCGATGGCCAGGGCGTTCGTGAACCGGCCGATGATCCTGCTGGCGGACGAGCCAACCGGGAACATCGACCCGGCCACCTCCATCGGGATCATGAAAGTTCTGGACCGCATCAACCGGACGGGGACCACGGTCGTCATGGCCACCCATGACGCGGCGATCGTGGACTCGATGCGCAAGCGCGTGATCGAGCTTGAGTACGGCAAAGTCGTGCGCGACCAGTCGCGCGGAGTGTACGGCCAGGCGTACTGACCAGGCCGGCGGGCGGACATCGCCCGCTGGCGGGGGCTTGGACGGTACTCGATACCGAGGATCACCGAGGGATCAGCGACCATGCGTGCACAGTTCGTCTTTCAAGAGGTCTGGACCGGCCTGCGGCGCAACCTGACGATGACGGTTGCGCTGATCGTGGTCGTCGCCATCAGCCTCTCGCTGCTCGGCACCGGCCTGCTGTTCGTCAAACAGGTCGACCAGACGAGAACGTACTGGCAGGGCCGGGTCCAGCTGTCCATCTACCTGTGCACCGCGACCAGCGTGAGCCCGCAGTGCCAGCGGAACGGCCCGGCCACGGCCGCGGAGAAGCAGCAGATCGTGAAGGACCTGACCGCCCTGAAGTCCCAGGGCGTCGAGCGGGTCTTCTACGAGTCGCAGGGGCAGGCTTACCAGCACTTCCGGCAGGAATTCGCGCAGGACAAGTCGTTCGCGAGCCTGGTGACCCAGGGCGAGATTCCCGACTCCTACCAGGTGCGGCTGCGCAACGCCCAGGCTGACTTCGGCGTGGTGGCGGGCACGGTGGAAGGCAGGCCCGGGGTCGACAACATCGTGAACGTCCAGTCGATCCTGTCCAACTTCTACAAGCTGCTGGACGGGGCGCGGAACGCCGTCATCATCGTCGCGATCATCCTGGTCATCGCGGCCATCCTGCTGGTGGCCAACACGATCCGGCTGTCGGCGTTCAACCGGCGCCGTGAGACGAGCATCATGCGCCTCGTCGGCGCGTCGAACTTCTATGTTCAGCTGCCCTTCCTCGTGGAGGGGGTGATCGCCGGCATGTTCGGCTGGCTTATTGCCTCCGCACTGCTCATCGCGGTGAAGACGCTGGGCCTCGACACGCTGCAGCAGTACTTCCCGTACAACGTGAAGCTCGGTCTGGCCGACCTGATCGAGGTCATCGTGCTGGCCATGGTCATGGGGATAGCACTCTGCGGCGCCACGTCGTTCCTGACGCTCAGGCGTTACCTGCGCGCGTGACGCCCGCGCATCCCAGGACGGTGGCCAAAGGGACCGGGGCCAAAAGGACCGGGGCAAAAGGGCAGGACCGCATGGTCATCGCCCGGAACCGGCGAGCCAGGCATGATTACCACATCGAGGATGTCGTCGAGGCGGGGCTGGTGCTCACCGGGACTGAGGTGAAGTCACTGCGTGCCGGGCGGGCTACCCTCACCGATGGATTCGGCCAGCTGACAGACGGCGAGATGTGGCTGCTTGGCGTGCATATACCCCAGTACACGGAGGGGACGTGGACCAATCACGAGCCCCGCAGGCCCCGCAAGATGCTGCTGCACCGCAAGGAAATCGACAGACTCGCCAGCAAGATAGCGGAGCAGGGCCTGACGCTGGTGCCGCTGGAGTTGTACTTTAAAGACGGCAAGGTCAAGGTCGAGCTGGCCTTGGCCCGGGGCAAGCGGACTTATGACAAGCGTCATGATCTGGCGCAGCGGGACGCCGCCCGGGAGGTAGAGCGTGCCCTCAGGCGGCGCGGGTAGCGAGGAGGCGGGACATGGCCTCCTACCGTAGGCGAGGGGCGCACGCAGCCACCCGCGGGCATACCGCGCCTTTCGTCGCAGTCAAGCGCGCGCCGCGGCCCGCCGTCGGCAGGCCGGCCCCGCTGAAGCGCGGCACCGGGGGGATACGGGTGAGCGGCCTTCGCGCTCGCATACCACGGCTGAAGCGGCTGAAATTGGTCGCCGCGGTGATCGTCGTGGCCGCGGCCACGGCCGGATTCGTCAGCGGGCTGTCCGGCGACGCGTCCGCCGAGCCGACGGTTCAAGCCTTCCTGCTGGCCTGGGGACAGGGACAGTACCGGGTCGCGGCCGGGATGACGGACGGCGATCCGGCCACCGTGACCATAGCCCTGCGCACCGCCTACCAGCGGCTGGGCGCCGCCGCGTTCTACCTGACCATGGGCAAGATAACGCAGGGCCACGGCCGGGCCGTCGCCCGCTTCGGCGCCTCGGTGGATCTTGGCCAGGACGGCGCGCCGTGGAACTACCAGGGGCGGTTCCAGCTGCGCAAGATCGGCGCGGACTGGAAGGTCGTGTGGAGCCCGAGCGTCATCAACCCCGGCCTGCGGCCTGGGCTGCGGCTCGCGGTGGTGTCCTCGATGCCAGCGCGCGCCGCCCTGCTCGACGCGGCAGGCAAGCCGCTCGGCGTTTCCTCGCCGGCCTATGTTGCCGAGGTAACGCCCGGCAAGCTGGCCAGCCCGGTGGCCACGGCCCGGGCGTTCGGCGCGGTGACCGGGCTGGACTACAGCCAGGTCCTCGGGGTGATTCTGGCCGCGCCGCAGTCGGCGGCGCTGAAGCTGCTCACCCTTGATCCCGGGTCCTACGCGAAGGTCAGCTCCGGGCTGGGCCACGTGCCAGGCCTCGTGGTCGACAAGGTCAGTGAGCGGCTGTTCGACAGCATCGCGCCTGACGTCACCGGAGCGGTCGGCACCGAGGCGTCCATGGCGCTGCGCGAGCAGGGCGTGGCCTACCGTCCGGGCAGCACGATAGGCGAGTCCGGGCTGCAGCAGGTGTACCAGCGCAGGCTGGCCGGCGCCCCGGCCATCAAAGTGGTCGCTGAGAACAAGGCGGGCCATCAGGTGGCGGTGCTCGCCCAGTGGCGCCCCCCTCCGGGGACCGCGGTGCGCACCACGATCGAGTCGGTGGTCCAGACCGCGGCGATGAATGCCCTCAACGGCCAGGCGGCGGGCGCGGCGATCGTCGCCGTGCAGTCCTCCACGGGCCGCATCCTGGCTGCTGGCGATCATGCGACGACCGGCACGCCGCGGGTGGATCCGCTGGATGGGCACTATCAGCCGGGCCAGGCCTTCACGATCGTCTCCACGGGCGCGCTGTTGACCGGCGGCCTGCAGGTGAATTCGCCGATTCCGTGCCCCAGCAGCAACGGCGTGGGCGGTCAGACCTTCACCAACGTGCCCCCCTTGACGACGCTGGGCAGCCAGCCCTCGTTCAGCACGGATTTCGCGCAGGCCTGCGGCACGGCGTTCACCGGGCTGTCGCGCAGGCTCAACCCGAGTCAGCTGGCCGCTTCGGCCGCCGCCTTCGGCCTGGGCGCGCACTGGAAGCTGCCACTGGATGCCTTCCCGGGATCGCTGAGCGTCTCCTCCGGCGGCGACGCCGGCCTGGCCGCCGACACCATCGGCCAGGGAGGCGTGCAGGTGAGCCCGCTGACCATGGCGCTCATCGCGGCGGGAGTCGACTCAGGCATCCGGCGGCCGCCCATGCTGGTCACTGACCCGGCGGACCCCGGCCTGGCGCCCAGGGCCGTGGCCAGCAAACCGACCCTGGCCAGCTTGCGCGCGCTGATGCGGTCCGCGGTTTCCTCCGGTGCCGCGCACCAGGCGGATCTCCCGGGGACACCGGTCTACGGGCAGGTGGGCACGGCCCCGGTCACCCCCGGATCGCATCTGTGGGCGAGCTGGTTCGTCGGGTACCGGGGCGATGTGGCGTTCGCCGTGCTGGAACTCACCAAGTCGCCGTCGACGTCAGCAGTTCCCCTCGGGGCTGCGTTCCTCGCGGGCCTGCCGGCCGGCTGACCAGGCCCACGGCCGCCCCGGCAGGACTGGAGCCGGCGACTCCATAGCCGGAAACTGACCAGAATTTTGGTAACGCTAAGCAACTTACGGTCTACTGAAAGACGTCTTACCAAGTGACTGAGTGTCGCTTGGGGGGTTGCGGCCCCAGTCGCCGTGATGAGAACCGGGCCTCATCTCGGGGGAGGCCCGGTCCTTCAATGGCCGGCCCCGACCCTGCCGGTCAAGCCCCCGTGGGCGCACTTCGGCCACCGCCAGTGTCCACGGGGGTATCTCATCACCACCGGGGATGCCCGATGGGGCCCGCATCGCGGGTTGCCGTCGGGCATCCTGTGTGTCCGGTGACACCCAGGCCAGGGAATCCCAGTTGGCTGGCGGGCGTTCAGCAAGGTAGCGTCTGCTGTGGTGGACTCCGCGTCGCCGCGGCAGGCCGCTGGACAACTCAATAGGGGGTGACTGGCTTCGACTTCGATGGTTGAGCCAGGGGAAGCGAGCCGAGGACGGCGGACATAACCTCGTTAATACTGTGACCGCAAACCAATAAGTGCCAATGTTACGCGCACTAATCTCGCCCTCGCGGCCTGACGCGAGTTAGAGATTTGTCAGCCCGGGAGAGCCTCCGGCCCGGTGTCTGGCATCAGCAAGGAGGATCCACCGCTTAGATCGGTCGCGGGACTGAGCGGGACATCTAACAGCGACTGAGCCCGTCGGCGGCTGGCCTGCAGGACCGCCGGGGCTGAGAAAAGCGAAGCAGGCTGCGCTCGGAGAAGCCCTGGTGATGTATTGAAGGACGCGGGTTCGATTCCCGCCACCTCCACAAGACTCTGGCGACCCCTGTGCTTGCGCACCGGGGTCGTCTTGTCATTTATCCCAGGGGGCGACCCCCTGGAACCCCCGTCGCTCTGGCGACCCCTGTGCTCACGCACCGGGGTCGTCTTGTCATTTATCCCAGGGGGCGACCCCCTGGAACCCCCGTCGCTCTGGCGACCCCTGCGCTCACGCACCGGGTCGTCCCGTCGTACATTCCAGGGGGGCGACTCCCTGGAACCCCCGGCCCGGTGGAACTCTGCCGGGGAACCGGGTCTTCCGGCGGCGCCTGGCACCCTGGATGCCGGTGGTAGTACAGTCGCACCGTGAGGCTGAGAGACGATTTAGTCGTCGTCGCCCGACGAGTCGATGTCCGGCGCGTTGCGGCTGCGGATGAGCGGGAATTCATCCGGCTGGCGAGACTCAGCATCGAGTTCCATCGCCCTTGGATACTTGCGCCCACGACGGCCGCCGAGTTCCGGAAATACTTGATGAAGTCCCATCGGGAAAATGCCGAGGGATTCCTGGTCCGGGTGCGTGAGACCGACGCCATCGCGGGGTTCATAAACCTTAATGAAGTCGTGCTTGGCCCTTATCAGCGTGGCCTCCTGGGCTACGGCGCCTTCCTGCCGAGCGCCGGACAGGGTTTCATGACCGAAGGCCTGGACGAGGTCACCCGGATCGCCTTCGATGAATTGGGGCTGCATCGCCTTGAGGCAGACATTCAGCCCGGCAACCGGGCTTCGCTGAGGCTGGTGCAGAAAGCGGGATTCCGCCGTGAAGGGCTGTCCCCTGACTTCATCTTCATCGATGGCCAGTGGAAAGACCATGAGCGCTGGGCCAAGATCAATATTCGTGGCGGGAACCCCGTGACGCTGTGATCGCGGTCACCGGTCCGCCAGGCAGGCTGCTGTTCTGACAGCCTGCGTCACCGGCGCGGGATTTCCCCTCGTTACCGTGCTGTCCTTGCGGTTCATGGAGCGGTAATCCTCCGGACATCTCGGTGTATTACGGACTGGCCAAGATCGTGCTGGTAGCCCCCCATGACGGAGGACGGCCCATGACCGCGATCCTCGATCCGCCGATCACCACTGCCGCAGCGGAGGAACGCCAGAAGCTGCAGCGCCACTTCGGCCGTTTCGACATCCTGTTCTTCCTGGTCTGCACGATCGTTGGCGTCGACACGATCGCATCCGTCGCGTCGAGCGGGGGCGAGGCATTCACCTGGATGATCGTGTTCGCGCTGACTTTCTTTGTTCCCCAGGCCCTGTTGTTCGCTGAGCTCGGCACAGCATTTCCCCAGGAGGGGGGTCCGTATCTGTGGACCCGCCTGGCCTTCGGGCACCTCGCGGGCGCGGTCAACAACTTCCTCTACTGGGTGACGAACCCGGTGTGGATCGGCGGGACACTGGCGTTTTCGGCGATCACCGCCATCCAGGTTTTCTTCAACCACGGCCAGAGTTACTCCACGCCATGGTTTTTCATCATCACCATCGCGTTCGTCTGGGTGTCGATTCTCGCGGCCATCCTGTCCTTCCGCGTCGGCAAGTGGCTGCCGACGGTCGGTGCATTCGCCCGCTTCCTGCTGCTGGGGCTGTTCACCATCTCGGTCGTCATCTTCGCCGCCAAGCACGGCGCGCACGGGCTGAGTGGCGGCGGCTTCAAGCCCTCGGAAAGCGGGTTCGTCGCGCTGGTCGGGCTGTTGCTGTTCAACTACGTCGGCTTCGAGCTGCCGAGCAGCGCCGGGGAAGAGATGGTCAACCCGAAGCGCGATGTGCCCTTCGGGATCGCCCGCTCAGCGGTGCTCAGCTTCGTCCTCTATGCCCTGCCTATCCTCGGCATCCTGGTTGTCCTGCCCATCAGCCAGGTGACCAACTTCGGTGGCTTCGTCGATGCCATCCAAATGGTCTTCACCGTCTACGGCGGTCATGTCGTGGCCGGGGCGCCCGTCCTCACCGGGGCCGGGCTGGTGCTCGGCGACCTGTCGGCCATCCTCTTCATCGCGTGCGTACTGACCTCCGGCGTGACCTGGATCATGGGTTCCGACCGCGCCCTCGCCGTGTCCGGCTACGACGGTGCCGCCCCCCGGTTCCTCGGGGTGATCAGCGCCCGGTACGGCACGCCGGTGCGGGTCAACATCTTCAGCGGGATCGTCGCCACGATCGTGCTCGTGCTAGCGCACCAGATCACCCATGGCAACGCGGCGAAGTTCTTCGGAGCGGTGCTCGGGGTGACCATCTCGACCACGCTGATCAGCTACCTGTTCATCTACCCGGCGCTGTGGAAGCTGCGCCGCAGCCATCCGGACACGCCCCGGCCTTACCGGATGCCGGCCTACCGGATCCTGACCGTCGTGCTGATGGTCCTGCTGGCGGTGACCGTTGTCCAGCTGGTGGCTCCCGGTGCGGGGATCTCGTGGTTTGGCGGCGATTTCCGGCCCGCTGGCTGGTCAGCCTCGGAGGGCATGACCTACCTGGCCACCGAACTGGCCCCGGTGCTGGTGTTCATCGGTATTGGCGTCTTGTTCTGGCGGATGGGCCGGAAGACCCGCCTCGATCTCACCGGCCGCGGCGTGGCCGTGCCCACCGACCCCGCGGCGGATGGGGCCGAGGGCTAGCTTCCCGGCCGGGCGGGCTTCCGGCCCGAGGCGCCTCCGGATGTGACCGGCGAGCGCGCTGGGGCATGGGGCCCGCCGGCCTAGGACGGGCGGCCGGCCTGGGCCGACCTGGCCGGCTTGGGCCTGCTCAGTCGCGGGGAACCGCGGCGGCGCCGAACACCCAGGAACTGGTGTCGCGGATGAACGTGGCCGGGAAACCGAGGTCGAACTCGGTCGCTGCGGCCAGCCGGGCGGCGGCGTCGCCGGGCAGCACGACGTCCGTGGCGCCGAGGTTATCCAGCACCTGATCGAGACGGCGCGCCCCGATAATGGGATGGATCGCGGGCGATCGCGTCCTGGTCCAGGCGATGGCGACCTGGGAGGGCGTCGCGCCGAGGTCATCGGCGACGGACTGCAGCGTCGCGGCGACCGTGCGCTGGTGCTCGGTGATCGTGGCCGGGTCGATGCGGGTACCAGGCTCCGGTCCGTCCGGCCGGCTGAACTTGCCCGACAGGATCCCGCCGGCCAGCGGGCTCCACGCGGCGACGCTCATCCCGAACGCCCCGGCCATCGGGAGCAGTTCCCGTTCGATGTCCCGCTGCAGCAGGCTGTAGGGCACTTGCAGGCCGGTGAACGCGGTCCAGTCATGCCACTCGGCCAGCGTGTTCGCCCGGGCGACCAGCCAGCCGGGACTGTCCGAGATGCCCACGTACAGGATCCGGCCCGCCCGCACCTCGTCGTCGAGGGCGCGCATGGTCTCCTCGACCGGGGTGTCGCGGTCCCACATGTGCACCCAGTAGACGTCGATGTAGTCGGTGCGCAGCCGCCGCAGGCTGGTCTCCAGGGACAGCCGCAGGTTCTTGCGGTGGTTGCCCGCGGCGTTCGGGTCGTCCCGGTCGCGTGACACCGTGTACTTGGTGGCGAGCACGAACCGGTCCCGGCGACCGGTGAGTAGCTCGCCGAGGATCTCCTCGCTGGCCCCGTTGCGGTAGTTGATGGCCGTGTCGATGACGTTGCCGCCCGCGTCCGCGTAGGCGTCGACTATCCGGCGGCACTCCGCCCGGGGCGCGCCCACACCGCCCTGCTCACCGAAGGTCATGGCGCCGAGGAAGAGTTCGGACACGCGCAGCCCGCTGGTCCCGAACCGCCGGTAGCGCATCAGCTCAGCGCCCCGGCCGGGCGGGTAGTCATGGTTGTCATGCTGGTGACTATACAAGTTGTTTAGACACTCTGTCTATACACCCAAATGATAGCGTCGTGAGCTGTGCAGAAACCGTCATCTCAGGCCCAGCCGGCTCAGCCGCGGGCCCCGGCCGCGCGCCGGGGGGAAGGCCGCCGGGCCACCAGGTCCGGCGATGACCGCCCAGAGCTGCGCGAGGCAATCCTGGACGCGACCGCGGGCCTGCTCGCGGGCCGGCAGTTCGGTGATCTCGCGGTGAGCGATATCCTGCGCGCGGCCGGGGTATCCCGGGGCAGCTTCTACTTTTACTTCGACAGCAAGCACGACGTGCTCGGTGAGCTGGTCAGGCGCGCGGTCGCCGGTGGTCACGAGGCCGCGGCCCCGTGGCTGGCCAGCCCGTCCGACAAGTCCGCCGCGCTACGAGCCGGGATCACCGCGGGCGCCCGGCTGTGGCAGGCGCACGCGCCCATCCTGCGCGCCATCGTGGAGAACTGGCGCACCGACCCGCGGCTGACCACCTTGTGGCTGGAGCAGATGCAGAGCTTCACCGACGCTGCCGTCGCCCAGATCAATGCCGACGACGTGGCGCTCCGGCGGCTGGCTGGCCTCGATGTCGCGGCCATCGCCAGCTCACTGACCTGGCTGGGGGAGCGGCTGTATTACCTGGCCGCGGCGGGCATCCCACCGTTCGACGACCAGGACACCCTGGTGGACACTCTGCTGCATATCTGGACGTCTGCCCTGTACGGCACGACTCCTTTAGGGTTGCCCTCGTGAGTTCCCCACGTGACGATCTCGTCGAGCTGTTCGACTACGCCTGGCAGCGGTTCAATGACCGCATGGACGGGCTCAGCGATGCGGAATGGGGCTGGGAGCCGGTCTCTGACGACCGGATCACGCTGCGCTGGCGATTGGGCCACATCGCCGAGTTACTGCAGGCGGACCGGAACGGCCCCTGGCTCGGGCTCGCTGCTGGGCCGGGCGGCGGACTGTCCGCGGCCGCGGACTCGGCGGCCGCGTCGCTG
Source organism: uncultured Streptosporangiaceae bacterium (assembly GCA_964412845.1). GTDB lineage: Bacteria > Actinomycetota > Actinomycetes > Streptosporangiales > Streptosporangiaceae > JAWWPY01. The sequence goes on along the minus strand of CAYPQM010000003.1, from coordinate 7,432 downwards.
TGGGAGCTGAACGTCGCGTACGCGAGGTGGCGCGCCCAGCTCACCGAGACGACCGATGAGTCGCTCGGCGAGCTCATCGGCCCCGCCGCCGGGCCCTACGCGGACGCCACCCGGCGTGCGTTCGCCCTGCACATCGTGGATGAAGTCATCCACCACACGGCGGAGGCGGCGCTGCTGCGCGACCTCTACGCCGCGACCAGCCACGGCTAGGTGCATTGACCGCAGCCGCCGGTGACGGCGTGACACACCGGCCGGTGACTGTGGTCCCGCGGGAATGGCGGCTGGTCAGCCGCTGCTGGGCGTGGCCGTCGCGGTGGCCAGGCTGGCCGGCGTGATACCAGCGAGACGGCACTGCGGCTGGGTGAGCCGGGCCAGCTTGTCGTGGCCAGTGAACGCCGAGGCGCACAGCGCTCGCGCGCGGGCGCCGCACTCGTGCATGATCGCCCCGCCGGTGGAACTGGGCATGTTCACGTTGACGCAGCCGTCCCGGGAACGCCCGTAGCTGCCGGAGTCATTGGCCGCCCAGATGCCCACGCCGCCGAAGACCAGGAGGAGGACCACGCCGACAATGCTCACTACCCGCTTCTCGCGTGGGTTGAGCGATTCACCGAATCGGTTGGGCTGGCGGCCTTCCATGCCCACCGAGCATAAGGGACCACGCCGGTTGCCTGACCTTCGTCCCAGCCGGTGCGGGGGCTACTCCCCTTCGCGGATGAGGATAGTGCAGCCTTGGCGTATGACTGATGAGAATCCAGCGGAGGATCCAGCGGTGAATCCGGCG
>CAYPQM010000003.1:0-6551 GCA_964412845.1 uncultured Streptosporangiaceae bacterium | reverse complement strand
GCGGTGAATCCGGCGCGGGGCCGGCTCGAAGACGGATTCGAGCACGTGCTCACGCTGTCCCGGATCATCGTGATCGTTCCGGTGGTCGTCCTGCTGGTATCGGCGATCGCGGCGTTCGGCTACGGCACCGAGGTGTTCGTCACCTCGATCGCGGGCGTTTTCGAAACCCGGCCGGTGGGCGAGAAGCTGGGGGTCTTCCTGACCGAGATCGACCTGTTCCTGATCGGCGCGACCCTGATCATCGCCGCGTATGGCTTGTATGAGCTGTTCATCAGCAGGATCACGCCCACCGGGACGCACCTGCGGTTGCCGCACTGGCTGGAGATGAACGACCTGAACGACCTGAAGGCGCGGGTCGTCTCCATGATCATCCTGGTCTCAGCGGTGAGCTTCGTGGACGTCGTCGTGCATTTCGGCCAGGCGCTGCAGGTGCTCTACCTCGGTGCCGCTGTCGCGCTGGTGATCGGTGCGCTCACGCTCTTCATGCGATTCGGCTCGGAGGGCAACGGGGGCGGCCAGGAGTAGCAGTAGCCGCGGGCTAGCCCGGCTGCGCCGGCCCCGCCGCCGGGAGCCAGCGCTCCAGCCAGTCGAACTGCTCGGCCAGCACATGCAGCACCGACTCGCGGGCAATGTAGCCGTGACCTTCGTGCGGCAGCATGACCAGGCGGGCGGTCCCGCCGTTGCCCGCCAGCGCCTCGAACAGCCGCTGCGACTGGATGGGGAAGGTGCCCGAGTTGTTGTCCTCAGTGCCGTGGATGAGCAGGATCGGGGTGGTCATCGTGTCGGCGTACCGCAGCGGGGAGACCCGGTCGTAGACCTCCAGCGCTTCCCACAAGGTGCGCCGTTCGGTCTGGAATCCGAAGGGGGTCAGCGTGCGGTTGTACGCGCCGCTGCGGGCGATGCCGGCCGCGAACACATCGGTGTGCGCGAGGAGGTTAGCGGTCATGAACGCCCCGTAGCTGTGCCCGCCCACCGCGGTCCGGGCGGGGTCGATGATGCCCATCTCATCCAGCGCCCGGACGTGCGCGTGGGCCGCCGCCGTGATCTGCTCGATGTAGGTGTCGTTCATCGTCTCGGGGTCACCGATCACCGGCATGGTCGCGTCGGCCAGCACCGCGTAGCCACGGAGCAGGAAGCAGGCCGGGTCAAGCGCGGTCAGCCAGGTGAACTCCTGGCTGCTGCCGCGAACCTGGCCAGCGGTGGCCGCGCTGCCGTAGTCGAGCGGATAGGCCCACACGACCAGCGGGAGCCGCCCGCCGGTGGCCCGGTCATAGCCCGGTGGCAGCAGCAGCATGCCCGAGAGCTGCACCCCATCACCGCGGTCATGCACGACCAGTCGCTTGTCCATGCCGGTGAGCTGCGGGTGAGGGTCAGGCCACCCGGTCAGCGCCCGGCGGCTGGATCCATCGAGCGCCGCGATCACCAGGTTCGGTGGCTCGGCGGGACTCTCGTGCCAGAGCAGGACTTCGTCGCCGCGCTCGCCGACGAAGCCAATGACCTGGTCAAGGCCGTCCTCCGGGCTCTGGTAGAGCCGGCTGGCCTGCAGCGTCGCCAGGTCAAGCTGGTCCAGGAATGGCCGGTCCCCGTCCGGTGTCGCGCCCGTGCCCCGCAGGTAGATCGCCGGTCCCCGCTGCCGGACGGTGCGGGTGCCATCCGGGTTCAGGGTCATCAGCGGGCTGCCCGGATCACCGTAGGCGTCGTCGGCGCTGCGATCGAAGATCACCTGGCCCGGCTCCGGCGAGTGCAGGTCATGCCGCCAGGTGGTGACCCACCGGCGGTCGCGGTCGTACTCGACGAGCAGCAGGCGGCCGGGTTCGTCCAGGTCTGCCCACCCCAGACACCGATGCCGCACGGTAATCGCCACACTTTCCGCACCCGTGAAGGGCGCGGCCAGCCGCAGCACTCGGTCCCGGTTCTCAGCGGGTGCCACCGGATCGCCGCCGTCCAGTGCCTCGGTCCAGAGCAGGCTGGCCGGTGCCCGCTCTTCCCAGGACACCTGACGCGGCCCGGTCGGCACGCCCTGGCGGGGCACCTCGTCGCTCACCGGGAGATCGGCGATGACCCGCAGCACCTCCCCGGCTGCGGACCACACCTCGACGGACCGGGCAAAGTACACGTAGGGCACCCGGAACGAGAATGGCCGCCGCAGCCGGTGCACGAGCAGGTAAGCCCCGTCTGGGGACTCCTCGATGGCCTGGTAGAGCCCGGGCGGCCCGAGTTCCGTGCGGTCGCCGGTGGCTGGGTCGGCCCGGACCGGCACGGTGGCCGCCAGCACCTCGAAGACGTCCTCGTCATTGGTGGTACGCAGCAGGTCCTGGAACGTCGCCATCTGCGAGCGCTTGCCTGCCGTCTCCTCCAGGTGCGGCTCGACCGGCGCGGTGGGCAGCGCGGTGCGCTCCGCGGCGGCGGCCAGCACCAGCAGTGACTGCCCGTCCCGGGACCACCGGACGGTGCCGCCGTCGGCCGATGGCTCGCCGCCGAGCACGTCACGTACCCGCAGGCCGGGCACTGGGCTGGCGGTCGCCGTGTCGGCGTCGGCCACCCACACGCCAATGCCGTCCGCCTCGTCCACGGTGAACGCGAGATGGCGCCCGTCCGGCGCCCAGACCGGCTGGCCCACCTGGGCTCCGGCGGGCAGCGGCAGCGGCCGCTGCGCCCCGTCGGCCAGGCGCATCACCGATATGCCGGTCACCCGGCGCAGCCGCCGGCGGCCGCCGAGCACCGGGTCGATCCGGGTCCCGGCGAGCGGCAGGTACGGCTTGGCCAGCATGGCCACCGGGGGATGCGACTCATAGTGCACCAAGGCGAGATAGACACCGCCGGGAGCGAGCCGCACCAGAGGGGTGGGCGGCGTGTCAACGATCGAGACGACGTCGTTCGCAGGGGTCACGTACGGCATCTGTGCATCCTCCCACGGCCTGTCCGGAGCCTGGCTGGTCAGAACAACCGGGCGAAGCGGCGCAGCGACGTCCGCAGGCCCCACCCCGCCACGGGCCGGATCAGCAGGCCCGCGAGGGCACCGAGCGCGGCGGGCAGCGGCAGGTTCAGTTCCTCGGCCCAGCGGAACTCGGACCGTGATCCGCTGCCGGACACCTCGAACACGCCCACGCCGCGGACGACCCGGCCGGTGTGCCGGACCACGCACCGGCGCGGCGGATCCCATTCGGTGATCACCATGGTGTCGGTGAAGCCCACCGGCCCGATTCCGGTCCAGCCGGTCACCGTCGCGCCGACACCCTGGCCGCCGGACACCGTGGTGGCCCAGATCCACTCATGCTGCCGGGACCAGTCCATCGCGGCCCGCCACACCTGCTCGGGATCAGCCGGCACGGTGACCCGCGCCACGATCTCGAGTGCGCTGCCCACGCCCTCAGGCTACCGACGGTGACCCAGGCACCCCGGAGCAGGGCGGTCCAGCGAGAACAGGGAAGGGGTGATGACCCGGCCTTTGCTAACTATCTGTAGTCAAATAACTACACATAGTCTAAGCTAGCGAATTGATCTCATAAGGGAGTTGCTGATGTCCGGATCCGCGGGGGGCGCGAGCGGCGGCCCGCCAGCCGCCATGGAACGCCGTTCACCTGGTGCCGGTGCCCGTCGGATGGCGGGGGTGCTGGCCATGGCCCTGCTGCTGCTCGCTGGCCTCATCGTCGCTCTCGGGACTGGTGTTCCACCAGCCGCGGCGGAGCGGACGCAGGCCTCATCGAGGCAGGCCCATCGGCTGCGGGGAACGACCGCATCGTTCGGTGTACCGGCCTGCGCCGCGTTCTGGCCGGTGGGCAGCTCAGCCCAGATGGGCACCAGCACCATCAGCACACCGCCCTGCTCCACCCCCATCACCCAGACGTCGCCGACGGCCGGCGCGACCACGGCGGCTGGATCGTCGCGGTTCACTGATCAGCTGGCCACGACCGGGCAGCACGGCGCTGTCAGCTTCGTCACCACCAGCACGCCGGCCTGCGGGGTGGCGGTGTCGCCGGCCGGTGTGGTCACCGCGATTGGCCGCCTGCACGTGGGCAGTTGCACGGTGTCGGGCACTGACTCCGACACCGCCAGAGGCAGGGGGACCTGGACCTACACCCTGGCCATCGTCTCAGTCAGCATCATCCAGCGTGAGCCGAAGACGGGCCGCACGACGACCCACTCGGCGAGCTTCACCGACCATCTCACCACAGCCGGCCGCTTTGGCCAGATCAGCTTCGTCACGATGTCGACCGGCTGCGGGGTCATGGTCTCGCCCGCTGGTGCTATCACCACAACCGGCCGCCTCAGCGCGGGCCAGTGCACGGTCTCGGGCACCGACTCCGACATCGATGGTGACACGGGCACCTGGACGTACACCCTCACTGTCCGCCAGGCCCGGCGCTGAGCCTGCGACGGGCCGGACCGGGCCGCACGTTATTTCACCCGGACCCCGGTGACCGCGAACCGCTCCACCCCGCTGACGTGACCTCCGGTGCTCACCACGATCGTGATCACCTGGCCGGACGCGGCATGGAAGGTGATTTTCTCGGTCCACGGCGTGGCCTGGCCGCCGGCCGCGGTGCAGCAGAGCGTGCCGGCCGGCGCGCTGGATGGCAGCTGGTGCACGCTGACCCGGATGCTCTCATCCACCCCGGTGATCTTCCCGCCGATGGTCAGCGGCGAGGTGACGGTGGAGCCGTAGGCAGGCCGGCTGAGCGAGAACGTGGTGTCGTCGGTGCCGACGACCTCCCATGGTGCGAGCGGGCCAGACCCGAACCGGACCAGGTGCACGACGGCTGAGGTGCTGAGGCGGCCGTTCGGCAGCGTGAAGCCGACCGAGATCCGGCTGTCGCCGGTGGCGGCGAGGGCCTGCCTGGTGACCTGGTTCAGGCCCTTGAAGCCGAGGTAACCCATGGTGAAGGCGAGCGCGGTCTGGCTGGCACTGAGGTGCCACGGCTGGTGACCGCCCGACGTGTACCCCGCCTGCCACGCCCGGACCTGGGCCGGGGTGGCGAACGGGTACAGCGGCTGGTAGCCGGCGGGCAGGGCGACCGCTGGGCCGGACCCGCCGGCTGACCCGGGGGACGGGGCGGACGTCGCGGACGGGGCCGGCGAGGCAGAGGTGACCGGCGCGGAGGCATGCCCGCCGGCGCCCGGGCCTGGTGAGCCGCACCCCGTGATCAGGACTCCGGCGGCAGCGGCGATCACGGCCCGGCGAGATATGGCTCTCATGGAGACTCCGCAAGTGATCAGCGGCGGCATCGGTGGCGCCGACGATCCATCATCAACCCGGCCCGGCCGGAAGAGCAGGGTCTTCGGCCGTCAAGGGCAGAGTCCAAGGTCTCTGCGGGGGGCCGCCCCTGGACACCGGTCCAGACGTTGCCTACTCTTGACTGTATGGTCAGTCAGTTCGCAAATCCCCCCGCACCGCTCGACCCGGCCGCCGTGGCGGATACCCTGCGCCCGTTCGGGCAGAGCCGGATGCTGCCCCGCGCCGCCTACGTCGATCCCGCCGTGTTCGCCTGGGAGGAGCAGCATTTCTTCGGCGGCGGCTGGATGTGCGTCGGCCGCGGCGCCCAGTTTCCGGCCGCGGGTGACATGCGCGCGGAACCTGTCGGCGACGGCAGCGTCCTGCTCGTCCGGGGCGAGGATGGCGCCCTGCGGGCATTCGCGAACACCTGCCGGCATCGCGGCCACGAACTGCTGCCCTGCGGGTCAGCCAGCCAGCAAAGCGTGATCATCTGCCCGTACCACTCCTGGACTTACGGCCTGAACGGAAACCTGCGCGCCGCGGCCGGTTTCAAGAACCGGCCCGGGTTCGAGGCGGATCGCTGGGGCCTGCTCGAGCTGCCGGTCGAGGAATGGCATGGCCTGGTGTTCGTGGACGGCTCCGCCGCGGCCCGCCCGCTGGCGGACTCGCTCGGCACCCTCGACGAAGTCGTGGCGCCCTACGAGCCGGAGCGGCTGGTGCTGGCCGGGCAGCATGACTACGAGGTCGCGGCGAACTGGAAGATCCTCACCGAGAACTACCACGAGTGCTACCACTGTCCGGTGATCCACCCGGAGTTGTGCCGGGTGAGCCCGCCGAAGAGCGGCGAGAACTACTCCGCGCCCGGCGCCTGGGTCGGCGGCTGGATGGACCTGCGCGACGGGATGGCGACCATGTCGCTGGACGGCAACAGTCAGGGCGTCGCACTGCGCAACCTGGACGCGCACGGGCTGCGGACCGTCATCTACGTCAACATCTTCCCCAACATCCTGATCAGCCTGCATCCCGACTACGTGATGACGCACCGGCTCACCCCGCTGGCCGCGGACCGCACCCGGATCGAGTGCACCTGGGCGTTCGCGCCGGAGTCCGTCGCGACGAAAGGCTTCGACCCGGGCTACGCGGTCGACTTCTGGGACATCACGAACCAGCAGGACTGGGGCGCCTGCGAGTCCGTGCAGCGCGGCCTGTCCTCCCCGCACGCGGTGCCCGGCCCGCTGTCCGCTGAGGAGGATGCGGTCTACCAGTTCGTCACCATGATCGCCCGCGGCTACCAGGGCCAGCCCGCCTGGAACACCGGCGCCCCCACCCGGGTCAG
>CAYPQM010000002.1:0-95233 GCA_964412845.1 uncultured Streptosporangiaceae bacterium | reverse complement strand
GCCACGCCGTACGACAACGGCTCTGAGCTGCACGGAACGGTCTTTCCCGCCCACCCCGCTTACACGCTGCACCCCGCCTACCAGCCGCTTCCGCTACACGTCGCAGCCCTCATCGACCAGCGCGACCTCCCCCGGCCCGAGCCGGAGATCCTCGCCCTGATCCGCCACTACCACCTGTGGCCGGCCATCGGCTCCTGCGCGTTCTCTGCGACGGGCTGGTGGGCCAACATGGAGCCCAACCACATCTGGCTGATGCTCCCCTTCCTGGCCGCCGGGGCCCTCGCCCCCGCCGCCGGATGGCTGGGCCACCACCTCCACGGCGCCGACGCCGACCGGCACATCACCCGCGGCCTCATCGTCGGCGGCGCCGTCGGCGTCTCAGGCGCCGCCGCCGTCGGCGCCGGCTTCTCCGGCATCTCGGCGATGACGACCCTCCTGCTCGCCGCCGTCGGCACCCTCGGCTCGATCGACTGGCGCCGCCATCGGCGGGCCGCCGACCGCGACTTCGTCATCGACTACCACGCCGCCGTCGCGTCGGCGCCGATGCCACCGGCACCCGTCGGCGGGCCGCCGATGCCGACGGCGGCCAGCCTGCCGATGATGAGCGACGAGGCGGCCCGGCTCCACGCCGCCTTCGCCGCCATCGGCGTCGCGCCGATCCGCATCGACGCAGTCCGCCGAAGCGGCCCCGACTCCTGGGTCACCTGGATCTACACCCCCGAGTCCAAGACCGTGAACAGCCGCTGGCTCGCCGCCCGCATCGACACCCTCCGCGGCAACCTCGGCTGCCGCGGCCTGGAGATCATCCCCACCGCGATCGGGAACCGCTTCGAGATCCGCGTCCAGGACGGCGAGAACTCCACCCTCGACGACGCCGTCCCGTGGCCCGGCCCGAACACCCGCAGCATCAAGGACCCGGTCAACCTCGGCGTCCGCGACGGCCAGCGTCCGGTTGCCTTCCGGTTCCGCGGCCGCCACACGCTGTACGCCGGCATCACCGACGGCGGCAAGTCCGTCGGCGTCAACGTCGCTGCCTGCTCCATCGCCTCCATGGACAATGCCGTCATGGTCCTGATGGACCTCAAGCCCGGCCAGCTGGAACTCGGCCCGTACGAGCCCGTCGCCTACCGCGCCGCCTACGGCATCGGCGACGTCGCCCTGCTCCTGGAGGCGCTCGGCGCCGCGATGGAGGTCCGCGGCCAGATCCTGCGCGAGGAGCGCGAGCGCACCGGCCTGCCGGTCCGCGAATGGGACCCCGACATCCACGGGCCGGCCATCATCGTCCTCATCGACGAGCTCGCCGAGATGCTGCGCCTGGACCCCAAGCTGTTCACCCAGTGGCTCAGCCTGATGCAGGTCTCCCGCGCCCTGGGCCTGATCATCATCGGCGCCACCCAGTCCCCGTCGAGCAAGGCCCTCGGCGGGACCACCGACGGCTCCGGCCAGTTCACCAACATCGCCTGCTACCGGACCAGGAGCGCGACCCAGACAAACGTCATCCACGGCCCCGGCGCCCACGGCGAGGGCTGGCGCGCCGACGAGACCGTGCTCCCCAAGCCCGGCATGTTCCGGCCGAAGTCGCCGGACCACCCCCGGCCAACCGTCGCCCGCGGCTACATGATCGAACCCGGGCAGATCGTTGCCACCGTCGAAGCCAACCGCGACAGCCGCCCGGCCCTGGACGAGCGCACCGCCGAGGCGATGGAGGAGGTCCTCCAAGGGCGCTGCGACCCGCGCCATCCCGGCGGCCCGGCCGGGCCCGCCGGGCCCCGGCCGCGCGGTGGCCGCGATGTGGTCGACGACGCCGAAGCCTTCCACGCCGGCGTCCCCTACCTGCGGGTCGTCGGCGAGACCTACCCCGACGACAGCCCTGTCGCCGACGAGCTCCTGGACGCCTGGCAGCTGTTCCGCGTCCTGGGCTCGGCCACGATCGCCGAGCTCCAGGCTTACCGGCTGCCCGGGCTGACCGCCCGCGACTCCTGCAAGGCCGCCCTGAACGCATTCAAGATCCACCAGGGTGCGACCAGCCGCCGCGACGACGACGGCCGCAGCGAGCGCTTCGAGTGCACCGTCCCCCCAACTCGCCGAGCACGGGAGGCCTGAGATGGGCAGGCGCAAGTCGTCCGGCTGGGCGCCGCACCGCGTGGCCGCGCGGATCCTGTTCGGCGACGAGCGGAACCACCCGACCCCGCGCCGGGTGGCCCGGGCGCTGTTCGGGCCCAAGACAGTTGCCTCGATCCGTCGCGACCCAGACACCAGGACCGTCTCCGCCCGCGGCGCGCGCCGCCGTGCCGACGGCACCTGGGAGCTCGCGTCCGCACGCCGCGCCCGGACTTACCGCGCGCCAGCCGCCGGCACCCCGCGGCCCGGCGCGGCTGCGACCCCGCGGCGCGCGGACGCCAAGCGGGCCGGGGCCGGCGGCACGCAGCGCTCGTCCCAGGCCCGGGACTACCGGCGGGGCCCCGGCGGCCGCATGGACGGATCGAGCAGGTCGAAGCCCAGGTCCCCGACGCCGGCCGATCTGATCGGCCTGAACCGGCTGCGTTGCGACTGGTGCCGCGGCTCGGGCCAGCGGCCCCTGTACACGCGCGCCGGCCGGATCCTGACCGTCATCGGCCTCGTCGAATGCGGCCACGCCTGGGCGGTCGACGGCGGCGGCCCCGCGCAGAAGGCACCGGCCAACTCGTCCCGGTTCATCTGTCCGAGCTGCGAGAGTACCGGCCAGATGGTGTTCAGGGTGACCATCAATGGGACCCTGACCAAGCATGCGTTCCCGTGCGCGGTCTGCAAGGGCTGGACGCCGTTCTGGAACGCGACTGGCTGGGGTGCCTGGAAGCGCAAGCAGAAGCGGCGCGCGAGCGGCACTCCATAGGGTTCTTGATACAGCGGACCATTGATTTAGCCATTCAACACTTTATTCGAGGCTTGCGACAGCCTCTCGACCTTCGGCGCCCCCGAGCGCTACTGTTGATCTCGCAACTCAGGTGCGCAGGACCCGGTTCCTCCTTTGACGCGGCCTACCGGATCCGATCTGGAACTCTGAGAAGCACTCTTCGAACCGGTGCGCAGACCAGGGCTACTTCCCAGTTAAGGCAGAGGTCGCGGGTGCAAATCCGGCCGGTCCAGCCGCAGCTAGCAGCGGCCGACCGTAGCTCAGCAGGCAGAGCACTGTTGTCTCCTTGGTCGCCAGACCTCGGTTCGAGGAACCCGACAGTCCCGGTGCGCCGACCACGGGTACTTCGTGCAGACGAATCCCGGGTTCGAATCCCGGTGGTGCTGCGGCACCGTGGCGGAGCGGCCTATCGCAACTCCGTGATCACCCGACCTCGGGACTGTACGAAGACGCAACGCACCTTCCGGTGCGAAACGACCTCGGAAGGGCTTGAGCCCCGCCCGGTGCGATGGCCGCGAGTGCTTCAGTAAGTCTGTGACGGGCCCGGTTCAACTCCGGGACGCCCTGCGCGAGGGGCGGTAGCTCACTTGGGAGAGCGGCAGGCACGAACAGCGCAGCCGACCCGACCTCGGGCATACAGCCCCGGCCCTTCCCGCCCCGCTGCAGGAAGGGACCCCCATGGGCCACTGGAATCGCAAGCCCGGCCTGGCCGCCGCCCGTGCCGCCGGCATCACTAGCCCGATCACCACCACCGGCCACGCCCTGACCCACGAGGGCGCCCCCGGCTTCGCGCGCACCCCGGCCAGCGAGCTCTTCCTGCTCGCCGTCACCGACATGGCCGGCCAGAACACCCACTACGAGACCGCCGAGGTCCGCGGCAAGCGCCTGGCCGCCCTTGCCCAGACCGTGGCCGTCGACGACCCCGCCTGGATGGCTGGCTTCATCCCGTGGCTGCGCAACTCGGCCCACATGCGCAGCGCCGCAGTCGTCGTAGCCTGCGAAGCCGTGAAGGCACGGCTCGACACCGGAGCCGACAACGGCGCCGGCTACAACCGCCAGTTCATCCGCAGCGCCTGCGCCCGCGCCGACGAGCCCGGCGAGATCCTCGCCTACTGGACGTCCCACTACGGCCGGGCCATCCCCAAGCCGGTCAAGAACGGCGTCGCCGACGCCGTGCGGCAGCTGTACACCGAGCACGCGCTGCTCAAGTACGACAGCCCGGCCGCCGGCTTCCGCTTCGGCGACGTTATCGACCTGGTGCACCCCAGCCCAGACCCCGCCAAGGCCTGGCAGGGTGACCTGTTCCGCTGTGCCCTGGACCGCCGCCACGGCCGAGGCAGCACCATCCCGGCCTCCCTCCCCATGCTGAACCGGCGCGCATGGCTCCTGGGCCTCCCCACCCAGAAGCGCCGAACCCTCCTGACAGAACCCGGAGCCCATCGCCTGCTGGCCCAGGCCGGCATGACCTGGGAAGCCCTCAGCGGCTGGCTGCAAGGACCGATGGACGCCGCAGCGTGGGAAGCGATCATCCCGTCGATGGGCTACATGGCCCTGCTCCGGAACCTGCGGAACCTCGACAACGCGAAGATCTCAGACACCACCGCCGAGACCGTCGCCGCCAGGATCGCCGACCCCATCGAAGCCGCCCGGTCCCGGCAACTGCCGATCCGCTTCCTCTCCGCCTACCGGGCCGCCGGCCACAATCTCCGCTGGGCCGGGGCACTCGAGCGGGCGCTGTCCGCCTCCCTGGCCAACATCCCGGAGCTGCCCGGACGAACCCTCATCATGGTCGACACCTCAACGTCCATGCGCGAGCCCATGTCGGACAACTCCGAGATGGCCCGGTGGCACGCCGCAGCGCTGCTCGGCATCGCCCTCGCGATCCGCTGCGACACCGCCAACGTCGTCTCCTTCTCCTCCACGCAGCAGTACACGCACCAGGCCCCCGGCGCCCACACCAAGCACTTCACGATCCTGCCCGGCGAGTCCGTGCTGCGCTCACTGGACCGGTGGGCGAACAGCGGCTTCTTCCTCGGCGGCGGCACCGAGACCGCAGCCGCCCTGCGCAAGGAGTACCGCGACCACGACCGCGTCATCGTCCTCACCGACGAACAGGCAACCGACGGCACCACCGCCGTCTCGGTCGACCGGGCGATCCCGGCCAACATCCCGATGTACACGGCGAACCTCGCGGGCTACCAGGCCGGGCACGCCCCCGCTGGCACAGCCCACCGCCACACCTTCGGCGGCCTGACCGACGAGCTGTTCCGCGTCATCCCGCTACTCGAGTCCCACCGCAAGGCCACCTGGCCCTGGGAGACCGGGACAGCAGACTGATGGCCACGGCGGAGGCACCATACCGGTACTGGCGCCCCAGCCCGCCGCCACCGTCGAAGGCCGACGTCGAGCGCTTCTGGGGCTACGTCCTCATCGGCGCCCCGGACGAATGCTGGCCCTGGCGCACCCTCAAGCGCGGCGCATTCTGGTGGCGTGTCAAGGGCGTGCGCTACAAGGAGCTCGCCTCGCGGCTCGCCTTTCGGATCTCGCGCGGACGCGACCTCGGCCCGCGCGAGGTCGTCGCGCACCGCTGCGACTGGCGACCCTGCTGCAACCCAGACCACCTGGAAGCCAAGACGCAGCGCGAAAATTCCCAGGACGCCGTCGACCGCGGCATGCACCCGTACATGCGCAGCGGTCGGTACCGCTACACCCGTCGCGGCCTGCGGAAGAGCGGCGCCAGCGGTCCGGGCGAGGCCAACGGTTACCACCGGCTCACCGACGACGCCGTCCGGGCGATCCGCGCGCGATACGTCCGCGGCGTCGTCCGCCAGGCCGACCTCGCGGCCGAGTTCGGCATCAGCGCGTCCACCGTCGGCCGCGTGATCCGGCATGACGGCTGGACCCACATCCCCGCCGGCGCCGCAGCTGCAGCTACCGCTGGCGCACCGACGACGTGATCAACGCCCGAAGGATCAGCCCACCATGAGCAGTACCTACCGCATTCTGTGCCTGAGCCACGACCCCGCGATTCGCACTGATCGAGAGTTCGGCAGCCATGAAGCCGCGATCACGGTCGCGCGGGATCCACACCACCACGGCCTGACTGATCACTCGCGTTGCGACCTGCTGATCGGTCAGTACTCGTACCCGCTGATCGAGCTGTGCTGCCCCGGCAACAAGACCGCCGGCGACGACGGCCACGACGCCCACGACGAACCGCGCTGGATCGTCGTTGACTGGGTGCGGCTCTTGGCAGCCGCCCGACGAGTGCCGCCGGGCGATGGGCGCCTGGAGGTCACGATCAGTGGCTCCGAATCCGGCTGCTGGACCACGCAGCGCCTGCACCGACTCCGAAGCGAGATCTGATGAAGACCCTCGACATCGATCCCGAGCTCGCCCTCGGCACCGACCGCGACGTCATAATGAACGAGCTGTTCCACCTCGAGGAGCTGAACGCGGAGATCACCGCTGGCTACGTGCGCGTCAGTCACCACGACTCGCTGCCACTGACGATCTACACCTACAGCCGCGCCTGCCAGTACGAACAGCGCTGGAACCGCGTCACCACCCGCTGCCGCGGCTTGGTCGTTGAGCAGCCGAGCGGCCGCATCGTCGGCTGGTGCATGCCGAAGTTCTTCAACCACGACCAGCACGGCCAAGGGCATCCCTTCGCGCCCCCGTTGCCGAACGAGACGCCCCACCGGGTCTACGACAAGGCCGACGGCTCCCTGGGTACCGTCTTCTGGTACGAGGGCAAGTGGCGCGTCGCCACGAAGGGCTCCTTCTATTCCGACCAGGCCACGTGGGCACAGCAGTGGCTCGACGACACCGAGCCCAGCGGCCTCCTCATCCCGGGCCATACCTACGTCACCGAGATCGTGTACCCGGAGAACCGCATCGTCGTCGACTACCGCGGCGAACGCACCCTCGTGCTCCTGGCCGTCTACGCCCCGGACGGAACCGAGCAGCGCCTTGAGGACTACGCCGAGATGTGGCAGGCCCTCGGCGGCCGCGTGATCAGGTCCTGGCCGCCGGCCATGCTGCCCGAGCTGGTACGCGCCGCGCAGGAAGACCGGCTGCTCGACGGATCGACAGCAACCGGCACCAACGCAGAGGGCTGGGTAATTCGATACGTCGGCGGCCTGCGCGTCAAGGTCAAGGTCGGCGAGTACGTCCGGCTCCACAAGCGTCTGACCGGCACCAACGCCGTCGATGTCTGGCGGGCCTACGGCGCCCAGCGCTTCGCCGAACTCGACGCCGTGCGCCTCGCCCAGACGATCGGCGTGTCCAAGGCCGAAGCCGCGCGACTGGCCACCGTCGACGCCGGCGCGCTCGCAGCGCTGCTGGTCGACGTGCCGGACGAGTTCGACCAGTGGGTCCGGTCCGTCGTCGACGAGCTCGACGACCAGTACTGGCGCATGTCCGCGACCATCAGCAACACCCTGGTCGCCGTCATGAGCGCCGCCAAGCCCAAGGACCCCACCCCCAAGGGCCGCCGGGCAGCGTTCGCCGTCGCTGCGCAGCAGCTCGTCGCCGACCCGGTGATCCGATCCGGGCTCTTCCTGCGCTATGACGACCGCGACACCGGGCCGCACGTCTGGCGCGCGGTCCGACCGTCGGCTACCAACCCGTTCCGCGACGACCAGGACCGCTGATGGACGTCCTCCTCGCTGGCGTGGTTGGGTCCACCGCGTACGGACTGGACGGCCCGGACTCCGACGTCGACCGGCTCGGAGTTTTTGCCGCCCCCACCATCGCGTTCCACGGGCTGACCCGGCCGAGAGAGTCCGACGTCACCACCGCCCCCGACCAGACGCTCCACGAGGCCGGGAAATTCTGCCGCCTGGCCCTCGGCGGCAACCCGACCGTCGGCGAGCTGATGTGGCTGAAGCACTATGAGAACACGACGCCGCTCGGGGAAAGGCTCATCGCCATCCGCCGCGCCTTCCTATCCGCGCCCGCCGTCCGCAGTGCCTACCTCGGCTACGCCCACCAGCAGCTCACGAAACTCATCCGCCGCGGCGACGGCTCCTTCTCCGCCGACATCCCAGTGCGCCGGGCAGAAAAGCACGCCCGGCACCTGGTCCGACTCGTCCAGCAGGGCGAGCAGCTGTACACCACCGGCCACCTCGCCATCCAGGTCGCCGACCCCGAACAGATCCGGGCCATCGGCCGGACGATCGTTGCCGACCCGCTCACCGGCCGGCTCCTCATCGAGGAGGCCGAGAACCGCATGGGCGCGGCGGGCTCGCCGCTGCCGGACAAACCCGACACCGAGACCGTCGAGCGGTGGCTCCTGGCGGTCCGCGCCCACTACTACCAGGAGCCCACCTCATGACGTCCATGATCCACCTCACCACCGGCCTGCCCGCATCCGGGAAAAGCACCTTCGCGCTGCGGCTCGTCGAGGAGTCCGCCGGCCGGGTCCGTCGGGTCAACCTGGACGATCTGCGGCGGATGATGGACCGCCACGACGGATCCTTCCGGACCGACCACGAGGAGACCGTCCTGCGCGTCCAGGACGCCGCGATCCTCGCTGCCGTCGACGACGGCTTCGACGTCGTGATCGACAACACGCACATGACCTCCCGGCTTCCCCGCAGATACAAGAACCTCCTGGCCGGCCGGGATGCCACCTTCGTCGTGCACAGCTTCACCCACGTCCCGATCGAGGAGTGCATCAGGCGCGACGCCGTGCGCAGGGCCTCCGTCGGCGAGGAAGTGATCCGCGGGATGGCCCAGCGCGCCAAGCGCAGCCGCTGCCTGACCGCCGACCAGCTGAACGACAGGCCGATCTTCGCCCCGTATCAGCCCGACTACACCCTCCCACCGGCCATCATCTGCGACCTCGACGGCACCCTCGCGGACAACAGCGGCCGCGGCCCCCACGCCTACGACCTGTGCGAAACCGACCTGCTCCACGAGGACGTGGCCCGCCTCGTCCGTCTGTGCCACGCAGCTGGCGACCGGATCGTGCTGATGTCGGGACGCCCGGACAGCGTGGCCGAGCACACCAAGCGCTGGCTCGACAAGCACAGCGTCCCCTACCACGCGCTTTGGATGCGCCGGGCCGGCGACGTCCGGCCAGACGACATCGTCAAGGGCGAGCTCTTCGACGCCCACGTGCGCGAGAACTACGCGGTGCACCTCGTCCTGGACGACCGCGACCGCGTGGTCCGACTGTGGCGCCGCCTCGGCCTGAGGTGCCTGCAAGTCGACTACGGCGACTTCTGACCGTGAGGACGCACCCGTGACGCTCGACGTCTGGTGGCTCCCTGAACCGCCGTCCTCGATGGCGGGACTGATGCTCGCCCAGTTCGCCGCCGCAACGTCGATGCTCGGCCGGTCCGCCGGGCAGGCAGCAGCTGCTGTCGATGAGATGCGGCTGTCGCTCCTTCGGTTCGGGCTCAGCGATCGCCAGACCCAAGCCGAACTCGATGACTTCTGGGCCTACCACCGGACGACAGCGAAGTCCCTCGAGCAGGACTGGCACGAATGGCTGGCGATGCGCCGAGCCAGCGAGCAGCTAGCACCGCAGGAAGGGGTGACGCCCTTCGAGCTGCGCCGCGTACTCCTGACCGTGGCTGAAACGATCGGCGTCCCACGCCGCTACTCCGGCCACGGTGACTGCCGCTGCAACAGCACCCCACACCCCGCCGGCCGCGACTACCGGCGCCGCACCAAGCACAGGAACCGCCGGAGACACCGATGACTGTCGACCCCTCTCAGCAGCTACCCGACTACGTGCAGGACGTCGGGTCCGGGTGGCATCCGATCATCGCGCGGCTCCACGAGGAGCTGCTGCGTGTGGCCCCTGGATACGTCGCACGGCAGGTCAAGGAGAAGTTCGGTGCCCTGCGCATCTACCTGGACTACGAGCTGGGTGTTGACGCCGATGCCGCCGAGGTGCTCCTCGAAGCCGCGGAAGCCGAGTCCCTACGGACATGCGAGTTCTGCGGCGCGCCGGGCCGACCAACGTCGAGCGGCTGGATCAAGACGACGTGCGACGGCTGCCGAACGGCAGGCCCGGACGCGCCCGCCGCACCCCCCGTGACAGACCCTTGACCTACAATGATCAACAACGCAGAGACCTGCGGAGACTCGCAACGACGGGAGGGCCAGTGACCACCCCACACACCGTCTGCCCGGGCCCCTGCAACCGCATATGGCGTGAGGGCTCGCCCATCTCCACCACCCAGCCGCGCTACGGCAGCCCGGTGTGGTGCCGCCGCGACACCAACATCGTCCTCTACTGCCTGAGCGAGCTCCCCGGGCTGCTGGCGCTCATCCGCGACGACGCGCTCCACGGCACGACGGCCCGCAGCGGCGCCCGGCCCACTGGACACAGCGCTCCCTGGCCCGGACAGACCGCGATGCTCACCACCGACGCCGTCGCCGAAGTGCTCACCGGCCTCGAAGACGACACACGACGGCTGCGGCGCTTCTCGGCCCGGGAAGCCAACCCCTCCCAGACCGGAACCATCCGCGCCGCGATCGGCTTCCTGACCGCCAACAGCGACTGGCTGCTGACCGAGCACCCCGAAGCGGCCCTTCCCGAGACCTCGCCCGGCACCGCCATCCTGCGCCTGCACTGGAAGGTCCAGCGCATCGCCAAGGCCGACCCCCAGCGCCCGAAGCGAGCCGACATCGACTGCCCCAGCTGCAAGTACCGCGCGTTGGCCCTGGCACCCGGCGACGACTCCTACGAGTGCGCGATGTGCGGCCGGCGACTGCGCCTGAGCGAGTACGAGGAGTACGTCAAGGAGGCCGCCGCCGCGCTCGCCTGAGAACCCGCGTTCGGCCGATCGGCCGATCATGGTTGCAACCGCTCGGTGTTGCGCGCATCATGGCGCTCAGCAGGCGAGCTATGCCCGCAGCCAGACCACGAAGCCCCGACCCCCCGCCGGTCGGGGCTTTCGCGTTCCCGGAGGTGAACCCGATGGGCTACGACGACCTCGCCACCACCCTGTGGACCGCTCGGGAAGCAGCCCGCGAAGCCCAGGTCACCGCCACCACCATCCGCAGCTGGGTCCGACGCGGCCACCTCGAGGCCGCAGCGACTGACGAGCACGGCTGGCCGCTGTACCGGGCTTTGGACGTCATCAAGGCCGAGAAGGCCACCCGCGAGCGCGCCCACCGCCGCTACCTCGTGGTCGCGGCCTGATGCGCTGGCCCGACACCGACTGGCCAACCCCCGCGGGCCCGGACCCGACGCCGGCGCGCGAGGGACAGATCGAGTACAACACCCGCGGCCCACAGCGCAGCGCCTCCCTCGCCGGACCCGTGGCGCTCCGACAGCAGCCCGGCTTCCGGCCCTACCGGTGGATGGACCCCGCCAGGGAACACGCACGCCGGGCCTTGCCCACAGGACTGCGCAAGCTCCTCAACGACCGGGCCCAACCCGAGACACACCACCATGGCGGCGTAGAGCAGCAGGTCAGCTCGCTGGGCTCATAACCCAGAGGCCGCAGGTTCGAATCCTGCCGCCGCTACATCCCACGTAGGCCCCGACCGACGCACACCTGGGGAGGGCCGATGGCCCCGGCGACCGACCTCGAAACCTGGCACGCACTCGACGCGCCGTTCACCGACCTCGACGACTGGCTCGACGACCTGGAGACCGGCGTCTGCACGGCCTGCGGCGGCGAGGCCCTGCGCGGCGAGCTGCGCTGGTGGCACAACGACGGCGCCCGACTGTGCTCCGCCCGGCGCACGAACCGGCGCCCGGGCTTCTCCGCAGACCCCGTTGACCCCGACGACTGACGTCCGCCGTGGCAGCGGACCGTCCTCTCACCTCTGGAGCAGCATGTTCATGAAGGACCTGGTGCTCGAGTTCGAGCACCTCGTGCACCGGCTGGAAGGCGAAGGCCACGAGCTGGCTGGCCGCTTCCGCTCCCTGTTCGGGAGGATCACCGGAGCCGCGCCGGCCGTCGCTGCCGAAGCCGAGGCCGACGCCGCCGCGGTCGCGCACGACGCCGAAGCGGCCGCCGCGCCGATCGTCGCCGAAGCCGAGCACGACGCGCAGACCACCGCCCACGACGCGACGGCGGCCGTCCTCCACGCCGGCGAGTACGTCCTGGACCACGACACCATCGCGAAGGTCGTCCCGGACACCACCACCCCGCCCGCGGCCGCCCCCGCGGAGACCGAACCGGCCACCAGCAGCCCGGCCGCGCCGTCCGAGGCCACCTCGTGAGCCTGTCCGGGCGCATCGCCGCCGAACGCCCCGACGTCGACCAGCTCCGCGCGGCACCGTTCCCGCTGGTCCTCCACCTGCGGTACCAGACCCGCAAGCACGGCCCCTGGCACCGGCGCAGCTACGGCCCGGACGCCGCCTTCGGGTTCGTCGATACGACCAGCGGCACCTACCGCAGCACCGTCGGCCTGATGACCGAGGCCGAACGGCGCGCGCACGGCGTCCGGCGCAACGGTCGGCCGCGCCGCCCGGCCCGGCCCCAGGCCGCCTCCTGATCTCCGTGGCCGCGGCGTTGAGCCCAGCTCCGCCGCGGCCGCGGACGCCACCGTGACCCCGCCGCCCCCACCGAACCGAGGCCCATCCCGCATGCCCAGCACCAGCGCGACCATCGGCCACATCGTCCACCTCCTGGTCGACCCCGCGACGAACAACGGCGCCGACGTCGCCACCGCCGTCCTCTCGCGCGTCTGGGGCCCGCCGGCCGTCGGCGGCGACGGCCTGAACCGCCAGACCGTCAACCTCCGCGTCCTCGGCGACAGCGACCGCATCGAGTGGCTGACCTCCGTGGCCCTGTTCGACGAGCGCCCGACCGAGGAGCAGCTGGCGGCGATGAACCCCTCGAACCCGAAGGGCTACCGCTACGTCGCGTTCTGGCCCCCGCGAGCCGACGCATGAAGCTCCCCGACATCGGCCAGACCGTCCACTACACCAGCCACGGGACGCCCGGCGGCGAGTACACCCGGGAGTGCCGGGCCGCCATCGTCACCGAGCACTCCGGGGACCCGGACCACCCCAACCGGGTCGGTCTGTGCGTGCTGAACCCCACCGGCCAGTTCTTCAACCGCGCCGTCGACTACCACGACGGCGCCGGCCAGCGCGGCGACCCGTTCTGTCCCGACCGGCCGCACCACGGCAACCCCCACCGCTACTGCGCCTGCGGCTGGACCGAGCCCCAGTATGCGGGCGGCACCTGGCACCCGACTGGCCACGGATGACCGACGAAGACCTCCCGCCGGCGCATCCCGCCTGCCGCAGCACCGTCTCGCGGGGCAGGCAGTACGAGCTCGACCCGCCCGGGACGAAGCAGGTCAGGATCAGCATCCACCACGGACGCAACTGCACCTGCAGAAAGCTCGACCCGCCGATCTACCCGGTCATCGTCGACCCCCAGTGCCCAGCCGTCCGGGCCGAACCCCGACCCGCCGTGCGCCGGCCGCGGACGCTCGAGCCGTTGCGTCGCATCACCATCACCTGGCCAAAGGCCTCGCCCGACGGCAACCCGCTGATGTCGTATGCCATGACCGTCCACGACTACGACACCGGCGAGCAGATCCTCACGGCTACCGGCCTGAGCATCGTCCTCGGCGGAGCGCAGTGGGACGGCGGCCCGGTCGTGGCAGACCTCACCGTGCTCGTCGACGCCGACGGCAAGCCCTTGGCCCCGGCGGATCCGCCGGTGCTCGAACCCGACGGTTGCACCGTCCGTACCGGCGTGTTCCGGTACTGGGTCGTCTCCAGTAGCGACACAGCGGCGGAGGGCACGTGACCAACGTCGGTACCGTGGCCCAGAACCACCGGCGCTGGCCGCCACCCGGTGTCTACGGCTGCGTCAGAACCCCGGGCCTTGGGCCACTCCTGATCCGGCTCGTTACCCGGTCCTGGGCGAACCACGCCTTCGTCGTCGTCGACGACGCCTGCGTCATCGAAGCCGAACCGGGCGGCGTACGCGTGCGCGAGATCTCCGAGTACAACGGCTGCTCCATGGTCCTGTCCACCACGGAGCCGATGACCGAAGCGCAGCGCTCGGCCGTCGTCGTCTACGCAGCATCCAAGATCGGCACCGGCTACAACTGGACCGCCGACACCGCCGACGGCCTGGCCGCGGTCGGGCTGCGCTGGCGCCTGCTGAGCAGGCTCGCCGCCGGACGCCGCGCCCTCATGTGCTCGGAACTCGTCGCTCAGGCCGGACAGACAGCGGGCATGGACTGGCTCTGCGGCCAGCCCGAGTCCTGGCAGGTCACCCCCGCCATGCTCGCGGCCCGGGCCAACGCCCCGCGCTGGCGACGCTTCTTCCTCTGACCGACCATCACCCGCCGCGCCCGCGCGCACAACCTCCCGAGGAGGCGACCGTGGGCGGCTTCGGCACCCTCGTCCCCGCACCGGCCCCGGCCGCCATCAACCGCGACTGGGTCCGGGAAGGCGCGGCCACCGTCAGCAACGGCGACCTCGTCCTCACCGCGGCCGGCGCCGGCACCGTCGCGGGGTCCTCGTTCTACGCGGTCCCGATCCCCACCGACGAGCTGATCGTCTCGTTTACCGTCTCCGTGAGCGGCGGCTCCGGCGGCTCCGGCCTGTGCCTGGCGCTGGCCGACCCGACCCAGACCGGGCCCGACGTCGTCGGCGGCACCGGCCCGGCCCTGGGCTTCACCGGCATCCCCGGCATCGGCGTCGCGCTCAGCACCGACGGCGTCAACCAGCTCTCGATCGTCTCCTCGACGTCCGGGCAGACCGGCGCGCCGACCGTCCTGGCGACCACGACCGGGATCCCGCCGCTGCGCACCGGAACCCACATCGTGACCGTCTCGGTCTCCGGCGGTACCGTGTCCGCGTCCGTCGACGGCGGCCCCGCGATCTCGGCCGGCACCGGCATCGGCGCGGTCGCGCTGCTCGGCTTCACGGCCGCGAACAGCTCGAGCGACGACAACCACGTCGTCCGCAAGGTCACCATCCTGGCCACCGGCGCCGTGCCCACCCCGCGCGACAGCGGCGCGGTGTCCGCCGCGCAGCTCGGCGTCCCCGGCGGCGTGGCCACCCTCGACGCCGACGGCCTGCTGGAGCAGAAGCCCGATACGCCGTGGGTGTTCGACATCACCGCCTATGGTGCCGTCGGTGACGGCCAGGTCGTCACGGACGGCGCGATCACCAACGGCAGCCACGTTCTGGCCTGCACGACCTCGCACCAGTTCAAGGTCAGCGACGTCGGCAAGCCGATCCTCGTGCTCCACGCCGCGGCCGCCGGCATCACCACCCTGGCCACGACCATCTCCGGGTTCACCGACTCCGGCCACATCACCCTCACCGCGGCCGCCGGCGCCACCGTCAGCGGCGCCACCGTCATGTGGGCCACCGACGACACCGCGGCGATCCAGGCGGCGATCAACGCCGGCCACACCTTCGCGACCGCGTTCACCGCCCCACAGGTCGGCGTCCAGCCGCTGTACCAGGTCTACACGCCGCCCGGCGAGGGATCCTTCTACGGGATCAACGGCCCGCTGGTCACCGGCGGCTCCACCCTGGGCAACGGCCAGCTCACCATCCCGATCGTCCCCGAGGGCGTCCAGGGCGTCACCTGCCAGCTCGTCGGCATCGAATCCGGGGCCAAGACCCGCTACTGGGGGCAGCTGGTCCCTGCCATGACCGCCTCCACCTGGCTCTCCTTCGGGGTGTTCGCCTCCGCCGGCGCCCAGACGGCCTCCGCGAACGCCAACGGCCGCCCTGCGATGATCTCTGGACCGTCCGGCAAGAACGGCTACGGCGTCGTCCACGACCCGCTGCCGATCTTCAGCAACGTGACGCTGCACGTCAAGAACATGAGCCTCCTGACGCCACACTCGGCGAACGGTCTCTCCTACGACGTGATCAACGCGCACGGCTGCGCCCGGATGATCCTGGAGGACATGTCCTGGGGCACCACCGGGACCTACGGCGCGGCCGACTACAACAACCCGGCAGGGTTCGCCAACGGCTTCAGCATCGGCATCACGATGCCGGCCAACGGCAACAACGCCATGAACTCGGTCAGCCGGTCCATCTGCCAGGGCGGCTACACCTACCTCATCTTCGCCACCGAGCACACCGTCTTCGACGAGGGCTGCATCCTGCTCTACGGCTGGGTCGGCCTCGGCCTGGTCGGCACCTTCGGCGACGGCGGAACCGGCGTCGGCGCGCTGCACGCCGTCAAGGCCCCGCAGATCTGCATCGAGGGCTGCTCCTATCAGATGAGCTTTATCGGCCCCGGCTCCGGAGGCTTCGGGCCGATGTTCCGCGGCTGCATGGATACCGAGGGGACCAACCAGTTTCGCGAGCTCAACACCGGCGGCGCGGACGGCCTGGCCTCGTCCTCTGCGCTCGGCGAGCTGCACCTCTCAGGCGCGAACGGCGCGATCTCCACGACGTACCCGACCGGACTGCAGATCATCAACGACCTGCAGAACGTCGGGCCCGTGGCCACGCCGGCCTACACGCTCGGCGTCGCGCAGACCAACAACTACTGGCGGTGGGCGACCGTGATCCTCAGCGGCGGCACCGTCACCGCGGTGAAGGTCTCCGCCCTCATGGGCGGCCAGACGGCGCCGGTCATGACTGCTGTCTGGACCGGCGCGCTCACCGCGCCCATCACCATCCGTATCCCGCCCGGCGGCTGGTGGGAGATCGACGGCTCGGTCAAGCCGACCGCCGTCTGGACCCTGGACTAAGGAGGCGCGCCACCGTGCAGCCCTACCGCACCGCCCGCCCCCACGACTCCGCCGACTGCGGCCCGTGCGGCCCGAGCCGCCCGGGCCACCAGCTGTGCCAGCACGACGGCTGCAACCAGCTGGCCCAGGCACAGCACCGCCGCCACGCGACCGCCGAGGAGTACGACGCGCTCCCGGACGCGCTGAGGCCGATCGACGGCATCGCCCACCAGGCGGTCTATACCTGCTACGACCACGAGGCCGACGCGATCTGCGCCGACGAGCACGACGATCCCACGCCAGACAACCCACTCGGCGCCGCGGTCCGCGAGATGTGGAAGGACAGCGTCGGGGCCTGCTCCACCTGCGGCGCCGCACCGGACCGGCCGTGCACCAAGGCCAACGGGGCTCGGCGCAGCGCGCCACACGACGACCGCGCCGACGCAGCCCCGGTCCGGGCGATGCCCACGTGCGACCACGTCCACCGTGAGGACTGCCAAGGCCTCGGTACCTGCGCCTGCCGCGCCGACGACCCCGCGCCGAACCGGCCCAAGCGGATCATCGACCCCGTCCCGGTCCCGGGCCCGCCGCCGATGCACGTCGCCGTCGCCGGCCCCATCGCCGAGTTCCTCGCCGGCTACGGCATTGACATGGCCTGGGTCACCGAGCTGACACCCATCCCGGCCCCGGACGGCACGATGCTGCTGCACGCCACCATGATCCGCCGCGACGCCCACGGCCAGGTGATCTTCAACCAGCACGGCTGGCCGGAGACCACGGACGTCGAGGTGCCGTTCAAGCCCCTCCCGGCCGCCCTGCGCCCGATGCCGCCGGACGACCATGCAACGCCCGCCGTCTGACGAGCTGCGCTGCACGGCCCCGACCAAGGACGGCACCCGCTGCCGGCGGCCGGCCCGCCGGGGCCAGGACTTCTGCCACGTCCACGACCCCGACCGCGCCAAGCCCACCGTCCCGCCCGAGCAGCGGTGCCCGGGCACGAACGTCGACGGCCAGCCGTGCGGCGCCCGCGCCACCGCCGGCCCGTGGTGCCTGGCGCACGACCCGGACCGCGAACCGGGCAACCCGCCGCCGGACCACCGCCGCTGCACGGCCAAGATCACCGGCGGCACCACGCGGACCGACCGCCGCGGCGAGCGCTGCCGCCAGTGGGCCAAGCCCGGCCAGACTGTCTGCGACTACCACGGCGGCAAGGCCCCCCAATCCGTCGTCGCCGCGAAGCGGCGCATCGCCGAGAGGGAGCTGCTGATGGAGGCCCGGACCCTCGTCGGCACCCCGGTGGACAACCCCCTCACCGAGCTCGCCGCCGTCGCCGGCCGGGCCCGGGCGTGGATGGAACTGATGCAGGAACGCGTCGAGCTGCTCCTGCGCGTCGCCAACGACGACGCCGAGGCCAGCGACAACGAGCGCGCCGGCGGCATGCGCTACCGCGACGGCTCCGGCGAGCAGCTGCGCGCCGAAGTCGTCCTCTACGAGCGCGCCATGGACCGGCTGGGAAAGTTCCTGACCGACTACGCCCGACTCGACATCGACAACCGCCTGGCCGCCATCACCACCAGCCAGGCCGACCGCGTCATCGACGCCATCGACGCGGCGCTGGCCGCCGCCGGCGTTCAGGACAAGGAACGGATCCTGGCCGCCAAGAAGGCCGCCGCCGCCAAACTGCGCGTCGCCCCTTCTGAACCGTAGCCGGGGGTGAGGCGTGGACGCCGCCCTCGCCCAGGCCGCCGACCGGCTCGAGGTCGAAGACGTCGAGATCGACGTCTTCGCCGAGCTCGGCTTCGAACCGGTCTGCAAGCCGCGCGAGCTCGCCAAGCTCGCCGGTGTCCCCGCCCACGAGCTGCCCGCCCACTGCGGCACCTGCCCGCAGGAGAAGTTCCTCGGGCTGCCGGATGAGGACCTTGACGTCCTGTACGGCGGCGCCGGCGGCGGCGGAAAGAGCTGGTCCCTGCTGGCGCTCGCACTGCGGACCTGCATCCGGTACCCGGGCATCCAAATCTTCTGGTTCCGGCGCTCCTTCCCCGAGCTCAACCAGTCCGTCCTGCGCACCCTGGCCCGGTACGGCTACGCCCGCCGGATCGGTGGCCGCTGGGACGGCTCGAAGTACGAGCTCCGGTTCCGCAGCGCGCTCGGGAACAGCGTCCTCACCTTCGGCCACGCCAAGAACCTGCAGGAAGCGTCGTCGCTGTCCTCCGCCGAGATCAACATGCTGATCTTGGACGAGCGAACCACCATGCCGCCGGACGTCGTTGACTTCCTCTACACCCGCATTCGGTCCGGCGTCGCCACGGTGCCGTGCCTGGGAGCACGGTCCGCATCCAACCCCGGACACGTCGGCCACGGCGTCGTGAAGGCCAACTACGTCGACGCCACCGACTACGGCAACAAGGAGATCATCGACGAGGCCGGACGCCGCCGGATCTTCATCCCGGCCAAGGCGACCGACAACCCCCACGTCGGCGACTACTCCAAGACCCTCGCCGGCATCGCAGACCCCGACCTGCGGGCCCGGATCAGGGACGGAGACTGGTCGGCCATGCCCGACGCCGCCTTCCCCGACTGGAAGCGCGACCGCATCACGGTCCCGCCCTTCACCGTCCCCGACGAGTGGATCCGCTACGGCGGCATGGACTACGGCTGGGCCGCCCCGGCCGTCTACCTCGCCGCCGCACGCGACGCCGACGGCCGCATGTGGTTCTACCGCGAGATCACCATGGTCCAGACCCCCGAGGTCGAGCAGGCCCGGCAGATCCTGGAAGCCAACCGCGGCCTGAGGATCGCGCTGGTGTCCGCGGACCCCGCGATGTGGGGCAAGACCGGATCCTCGCTGCCGCCCGCCGACAAGATGGCCACCGAAGGCCTCGCGCTGAGCCGCGGCGACAACGACCGCCTCGGCGGCAAGGCCCGCCTGCACACCTACCTGCAGGAAGCGCCGGCCTGCGCACACCACCGCGCCATGGGCTGGGCGACATGCCCGATGCTGCACGTCGTCGACGGAGCCTGCCCCAAGCTCCTGACCACCATGGCCGACCTCCCACGCGACCCGAAACGGCCCGAGGACGTCAACACCGACGCCCCCGACCACTGGTACGACGCCGCCCGCTACCTCCTGATGGGCATCGGCGGAGGCCCGGAGTTCCCGATCCTCGACGCCCCGCCGGAAGAACCACTCGGCCACACCTCATACACCCTCCTCGGCCATTTCGCCGTCCCCACGCCGCCCGACCACGGCAACTGGTTCGACGACGACACCCCCACCGCCCGGCCCGGCGCCGTTACCACCGACTCGCCCTGGTCCTGACCTGAACCCCGAGGAGGGCCGGTGGCACTGCCCTCCTGGATGCGCCCGTGGCGGTCCCGCTACGACGTCACCGAGGCCGCGCCGGCCGCCGGCCTGGCGCCGAAGACCCCCGAGCGGTCCGGCTTCGAGTACGGCATCCCGCCCGGCGGCATCTCCGAGTACAACCAGGCGGTCGGCGCCTCCACCCAGTCCGACCGCAAGTCGGTCCTGACGGAACTGTACGACAGCTACATCTCCTGCCCCTGGGCCTTTTCCGGCGTCAACGCGGTTGCCCGCACCATCACCGCCGGCGGCCTGGTCACCGACTGGAACGGCGATACCGGCGAGGGCGACCAGGAGATCCCCGACAAGCCGGCCCAGGTCCTCGCGCTGGAGCGGCTCCTGGCGTTCACCAACGAACGCGAGGACATCCGGCAGCTGATGCGCGGCGTCATCACCGACCTGATGGTTTTCGGCGACGCCTACATCGAGGTCGTCTGGGTCGGCAACCTCCCGGTCTCGCTGTACTCCCTCGACGCCCCGACGATGTACCCCAAGGCCGACGAGCACGGCACGATCACCGGCTACGTCCAGATCACCGACTTCGGGCAGCGCGCGACGTTCAAGCCGCGCGAGGTGATCCACATTTCGATGGACGCCCCGCGGAGCGGCGTCTTCGGAGTGTCACCGCTGCTCGCCGCCCAAGTGCCCATCACCGCCTGGCTGTTCGCCGCCGCGACCGGCAAGGAGATGTTCCGCAAGGGACTGCCGCCGACCGTCCACGTCGACTTCCCGGCCGGCATGCCGACCGCGGAGATCAACCGCTGGATGGCCCGGTACTCGCAGCGGAACATCGGCGCGCGGAACATCGGCGCGCCGATCCCGACGAAGAACGGCGGCCGGGTCACCGAGCTCCAGCCCGGCCGCATCACGGACGTCGAGACCTGGCTGGACCAGAAGCGTGACGAGATCCTCGCCGCGCTCGGCGTCCCGCCGGCGATGGCCAGCGTGATCGAGTCCGGGCACCTCGGCTCGGGTACCGGCGAGTCCCAGATGAAGACCTTCCACGTCAACACCTGCGACCCGATCGCTCAGCTGGTCCTGGAGAAGATCAACTACCACATCGTGCGCGTCGGCTTCGGCATCACCGACTGGTGCCTCAAATTCGGCGAGGTCGACCTCCGTGACTCCAAGACGATCGAGGACATCCGCGACACCCGCCTGCGCAACGGCTCCTGGACCCTCAACCGGTACCGGACCGAGATCGGCGAACCGCCGGTCGACGGCGGCAACGAACCCATCCTCGTCGACCGCCAGAACGTCGTCCTGTGGTCCGACATGAAGGCCATGAGCACGGCCACGGTCGCCAGCAAGACCCCGGCCCCCACGCCAGCCCCGAAGTCCGGCGCCGACGCCGAAGCCGGGCCACCACGCGACGGGGAGGACGATCCGGGCTCTGATGAAAACCCAGAGACCAAAGAAAGCTGGGCGAAGCGGTACCGCCGCCGCCTGCGCGAGGCCCTGATCAGCCTGCCCGACGACGACCCTGAGGAAGCCGCGTGACCGACCCGGCCGACACCGACGGCGACGACGACGACGGGAATCCCGACGTCGCCGAGGAACCCGAAAACGGCCCGGGACACCCGCTGCGGGCCCAGGATGTCCAAGCCCTCATCCCGAAGATCATCGGCTGACGGGGGGCTGCGGTGCATCCAATCGCGCCGTACGCCCGCCACGCCTACGCCGCCGGCCTCGCACGCTCCGGCGGCCCGATCAACGCCCGCACCCGGGCCGGCTGCCGCGCCGCGGTCGCGCTGGCCTGCGAGCACGCCGACGAGCCACAGATCCTCGAGGTCACGCTCAAGCTCGGCTCCCTGGAAGGCACCTGGGCCCTAATCTTCGACCGGCGGGACCAGCTCGCCGCCGAGCAGACGGAGCTCGTGGCCGACGCGTGGCGCGGCGGCTTCACCCGCCAGGCCATCGCCGACATGGTCCGCGACTTCCGCAAGAGCCTGACCGACGGCATCGCCGAAGGCCGCGACCAGGGCATCTGGGCGCGCGCGGTCCGGAGCGTGAAGATCCTGCTCGGGATGCTGCCGTACGGCGATGCCTGGGCCAAGATCCGCACGGCGCTACGCAACGCCGTCGCCGTCGGGCGCGCCGAAGGCGTCGTCGGCGCCGTCGCCCAAGCCGCCGAGCGCCTCGGCATCGTCGGCCTGGACTTCGACATCGCGTTCACCCACGCCTACGAGCAGCTCGCGAACCTCGAAGACCTGTGGGGGGAAGCGGACGGCTGGCTCGGCAAGATGCTCGACCGAGCCACCGGCGACCTCGGCCGTGCGCTGGCCGACGCCGCCGAGGCGGGGGCCTCCTACGAGGAGATGCTCGCCGGCGCTGTCGAGATCCTGGACGGCGCGACCGTCGAGGCCGTCTCCTTCGTCGTCGACTGGGCCCTGAACACCGCCATGGCCCAGGGCGCGCTGAGCCTGTACCGCACCGAAGGCGTGACCCGCGTCTCCTGGCTGACAGCGGGAGACACCAGGGTCTGCCCGGTGTGCGACGCCAACGAGGCCGCCTCGCCCTGGCCGGTCGAGGACTTCCCGCCGATGCCCGCGCACCCCCGCTGCCGCTGCGTCCCGACCGCCGAGATCAACATCCCCGGCGCGTACCAAGACGCCTTCGCTGCCTGACCACACGCCACACCCTGGAGCACCCGTGCACTCGACCCCGTCCGCGAAGCTCCTGTGGTCGAACCGGAGCAACCCCGGCACGACCCTGGCAGCCAGCGGAAACTCCGGCAATACCCCGATCGACCTGCGGTACGTCAACTCCCTGTGGCTGGCAGTCTCCGTTACCGCGGCCACCGGCACCAACCCGACCCTGGACGTCTACCTGGACCTGCAGGACGCCGCCGGGAACTGGCTCACCCAGATCCTCCACGCGACCCCGCAGCTCACCGGCGCAGGGTCCGCATCGGGCTCGGCCGGCCTGCATCTGCCGTCGGGCACCGGCCTGATGCCGGTAGTGCTGCCCGAGTACGGCCGCATCTCCTGGACCGTCGGCGGCACCGCCACCCCGACCTTCACCGGCACGGTCGTCTCGCTGTACGGCCGCTGATCCCCACCGCCCGGCCGCCTCCCGGCCCGCACCCTCACTGACCTCGAAAGGCGGCCGCCATGGCCAAGAACGGCATCTCCACCAACTACGACGACAACGGCTACCCGATCGCATCCACCGTCACGGGCGCCAGTTCGCTGGCCACGGCGGTCGGCGCCTCGCCGGCGCCGGTCTACGGCAAGCTGTCCGTCGGCGCCGGCCTTCTGCCGCTGAGCTCTCTGGCCGCCGCCGCCGCCACCGG
This sequence comes from uncultured Streptosporangiaceae bacterium, assembly GCA_964412845.1. Taxonomy (GTDB): domain Bacteria; phylum Actinomycetota; class Actinomycetes; order Streptosporangiales; family Streptosporangiaceae; genus JAWWPY01. Next base: position 72,034 of record CAYPQM010000002.1, on the reverse strand, counting down.
CGGGGGCACACCCTACGACCTGGGCGTCTGCCACGGGAACTTCAGCATGGCGGTCACCGTCGCCGGCGGCCCGTCCGGCTGCGGGGTCCAGCTGCAGGGCTCCCTGGACGGCACGAACTGGTACTCCCTGGGGTCGGCCACGTCGAACACCTCGGGCACCGCGGTGGCGACCGCGTCCAACACCCCGGCCCGGTACGTCCGCGCGAACCTCACCACCCTGACCGGCGGCACCTCACCGACCGTCACCGCGCTGATCGGCGTGTCGAGCTGACATGCACACCCCCCGCCGAGTGCGGGCCGCCTCCGCGCTGGCCGACACCAACCCCGACGCGGACGACGAAGGCCTGCGCGACCTCCTGATCCAGCTGATCCGCTCCGACCGGCAGGTGCGCGCCGCCGTCGCCGACATCGCCAAGGACGCGATCGCCAAGGCACACGCCCGAGCCGTCCTCCAGACCCCGCGAGGAGGCCGCCGTGGCTAAGCGCATCGCGACCATCACCGGCACCGCGCTGGTCCCCGGCGTCAGCCGCAACGGCCGGCTCTACACCCGCGAGGCCATCGCCAAGGCCGTTGCCCGGGCCCAGGCCCGCATCGCCGACGGCTCCGCGCCGATGACGATGCTCACCCACCACGCGGCCGAGGACGACTCCACCCACATCGTCGGCCGGCTCACCGGCATGACGTTGGCCGAGGACGGCTCCGCGCGCTTCAGCGCGGACATCGCAGACACCACGCACGGCCACACCATCGCCGGCCTGATCGACACTGACGGCGGAGACCCGTTCCTGCGGAACACCTCGATCCGCGGCGCCTGGATGGGCCAGCCGCGCCAAGAGCTGCACGACGGCCAGCCCGTCGAGACCGCCGACGACCTCGAACTCGACGGTCTGGACTTCACACGGAAGCCCGGCGTCGCCGGCGCCGTCATCGACAACGTCAAGCGCCTCGCCGAATCTGACGGCCGGGCCCTGATCTACGAATCCGTCCAGGAGGCACTGGTGACCTCGCAGATCCAGGAGGCTGCCGCGCCCCTGAAGTCCGGCGCCGCCGCGGCGCCGCAGACCAAGGCGTCGACGTACGCCGACCCCGGCTACCAGCCGGACAAGGCCAAGCGCTACGCCCTGGACACCAAGGCCCAGGCCAAGGCCGCCTGGTCGTACATCCACCAGGCCGACAACGCCAAGCCCTACACCGGCCCGCAGCTCAAGCGGATCAAGCAGCGGATCAAGTCGGCGCTGAAGCGCTTCGGCGTGGAGATCTCCACCGACGAGGGCTGGCTCATCGACCGCATCGGCGTCGTCACCGAGACCGAGCAGCTCGCCGAGCACTACCTGGACGACCGCGAGCGCGGCAGCTTCTGCATCTCGCTGTCCAACGGTCCGATCAACATCTCCGTCTCCTCCTACTGCGTCGACCCCGCTGACCTCGACCTGATCGGCAAGGCCGCGATGGCTGGCGCCGTGGCCTGCCTGACCGCCATCGACCCGGACATGGACGGCGACATGGACGTCCCCGGCGCCGACGCGGAGGACACCGATGGCTCCATGGGCGAGACCGCTGCCGAGCGGCTGGAGAGCACCCCCGACGGTCCCGAGCTGGCCGAAGCCGAAGACCCGGCCGAGGGAACCCCGGACTCCGGCGAGCACGCCGCCCCCGAAACCACCACCGCGGCGCCCGACCCGGCCGCCGACCCCCACACCGAAACGGAGGAGCCGGTCGTGACCGAGCCCACCACCACGGCGGTCGAGACCGCCCCGGCTGCCGAGGCAGCCCCGGCCGCGGCCGCCCCGATCACCCTGACCGCCGAGCAGTTCGAGGCGCTCCTGGCCCGCACCGCGCCGGCCGCCGCAGCCCCGGCGGCCCCCGCCGCCGCGGCGCCCGCGGCCACCGAGGCCGCCCCGGCCCCGGCCGCGCAGGTCACCGAGACCGACGACCAGCGCATCGCCCGGATCGTCGAGGAGCGCCTGGCCACCGAGCGGACACGCATGATCCAGGACATCGTCGAGTCCGGCCGTGGCCCCGGCCGCAAGGGCCTGGTCAGCGGCGCCGCCCAGGACCTCGAGGAGGCCGACAACGGCGACGCGCTGCCGGAGAGCTGGCCGCAGAAGCCGCTGCACAAGTACACGGCCGAGGAGCGCCAGGCCTACTTCGGTCCGCAGCTGGACCAGTACGTGATGGGCAACCGCGCCCTCCCGCGCTGACCCGCCGCCCCGCCGGTACTCCCGCAAGACCCTACGACCGCCAGCCCCGACGCCGGGGCCGGTGCCGCGCACGGCAGCGATGGTCAACCCCCGCCATCCCCCTGAAAGCCCCCGTCACCGGGGGCTTTCGCCATTCCAGGGCCTAACAGCCCTCGCTGCCGAAAGACAGGCGAACCATGACCTCCGAGCTCCGCGAGGCTCTGACCGCGGCCGGTGCATCCGCACTCGTCCCGAAGATCATCGACCCGATGCTGCTGGAGTACCAGCGGCGCTACTCCCCGCTGGTGCGCTCGCTGCCGAGCCAGAAGTGGGACTCCGACACGTACTACTGGAACAACCGAAACCAGGTCGCCAGCGGCGGATTCGTCCCCGACGGCGGCGCGCGCCCGGTCAGCACCAGCACCTACGTGCAGAACAGCTTCCAGATCAAGCACCTCCAGGTGGTCGGCGCCGTCACCGGCTACGCCCAGCAGGTCACCAAGCAGGTCATCCAGAACCTGCGCACCACCGAAATCGAGGGCGCCATCCGGGGCCTGACCTGGGACACCGAGGCCGGCATCCTGTGGGGCAACTCCGCCTCCACCGTCACCGGTGCGGCGCCGCAGTTCGACGGCCTGGACACCCAGGTCTCGACCTACTCCGGCGGCGCGCAGAACGCGATCGACCAGACCGGCAACACGCTGACGCTGGCGATGCTGGACGAGCTGATCGACATGGTCGAGACCAACGCGGCCATGAACGTGTTCGACGACACCTGGATGATGGTCATGTCGAACACCGCGATCAGCAAGATCGCGCAGCTGCTACAGAACCAGCAGCGTTTCGCCGACCGCGTCGAGGTCGCCGCGGGTCTGATCGTCCCGACCTACCGCGACATCCCCCTGATCAAGAGCTCGATGCTGTCCGCCCGCAACTACAACGTCGGCTCCGTCACCACGGCCACCGCCGGCACCGGCGGCACCCTGGCGGCGAACACCTACTGGTACCGGCTCGGCGCGGTCATCGCCCGCCAGGGCGAGGTCATCGCCTCGGCCGAGGTCAGCCAGACCACCACCGGCTCCACCTCGACCGTCACCCTGAGCTTCTCCACGCCGAGCGGCCTGGACGGGGCCCAGCCGACCCTGCTCAAGGTCTACCGCTCCACCGCCGCCGGCGCCGAGACCTTCCTCGGCTACGTCGACGCCACCGTGGGCCTGGGCGCCGACGGCGTCACCCCGATCCTGACCACCTCAATCGTCGACACCGGCACTGCGCTGGTGCCGATGAACGGCGCCACCGCCCCGGGCACGCTGCCGACGCAGTACTACGGGACGAACACCGGCATGTACCCGGTGGGCCGCGGCCTGGAGAACATCTACCTGATCTCCCGGGACCGGAACTTCGTGGTCCGCCCCTGGGTCCGCGAGCTCCAGCCGATCGACGTCTACCCGACGACCGCGTCGCCGGACTCGCTGCCCTACGCGCTGGTGTCGGACACCACCCTGGCCGTCCGCGCCCCGAAGTACACCGGACGCCTGTCCCGCGTTGCCGTCGCGGTCTGAGCCCAGACACCCATCTGGCGGAGCCCGGACCACCCGGGCTCCGCCCGTCCCCTGGAGTGATACGCATGGCCGCACTTCTGGCCAAGACCCGCGCGGGCAGCGCCGCCGGCTACGGACCCAACGGCCCCTGGCTCTACTCGTGGCCCACCGACGGCGCCGCGATCCAGGTCCCCGACTACGTTCTGGCCGAACTCGGCTCCGCGGAGGGCTTCACAGTCATCTACGAGCCGGACGACGACCCAGAGGACGAAGGTGCGACCGATGAGCCGCTGCCTGCGGCGACCGACGAGGCCGCCGTAGAGCCGACGGCCGAACCCGAGCCCGAGCCCGAGCTTGCCGCCGAACCCGAGCCCGAGCCGGCGGCTGAATCGAAGCCCGAGCCGGACGAACCGCCCACCGAACCCGAGCTGTCCGAGATCGCGCCGGCCGACCCGGTCGTCGAAGCCCCCAAGCCACGAGGCAAGGGCAAGTAGAACGCCGCGGACGCAGGAGGGATGACCGGTGTCAGACTCTCCGATTCCCCTCGCCACCCGCGCCCAGCTCGAGAACGGCGCCTTCGCCGACCTCGTCCGCAACTACTCCACGGACGCGATCGACCAGGCGCTGATCGAGGCCACCCGGGAGCTGGAGGGCATGTGCTCTCGGCGTTTGGCCCCGTTCACCATCACCGAGTCGCACCGCGCTGAGGGCATCGATCCCGACGAGCTCAGCGACTCGGCGAATCTCCCGCTGGACATCAAGGGCGCGATCGGCCAGTCCTACGCCGCCTCGCTCAACTCCAGCGATCAGGTGCGGCAGATCTGGCTGAACGAGTTCGCCCCGCGGCACCCCGAGTACTGGACGTACTCGAACATCTCGATCAGCATCGTCCGCTCCTACGGCGGCACCCAGACCGTGACGACCCTGCTCGACGGCCCGGACCCGGACTCCGGGCACGTCTGGTTCCAGCTCGGCCTGTTCCTGCCCGTCGGCTCCCGGGTGCACGTCACCTACTCCGGCGGCTACAGCACGGTCCCGGCCGACCTGGTCCGCGCCTGCAAGTATCTGGGCGCCGCCTACGTGATCGACGAGCTCGATCCGCTCGGCGACCACGGCCACGACCCTGACGTGCTGCGGATCAAGGCACAGAGCATGCTCGTGCCCTACATGCGCGAGTAGCCAATGGCCAAGGCAAAGCACCACCTCTCGCCCAAGGCCCGGGCCGCACTCGCCGCCAGGATGAAGGCGCGCTGGAACCACCTCACTGCGGCGCAGAAGAAGGCCGAGACCGCCAAGCGCGTCGCGGCGATGAAGAAGAAGCTGGCCGCGATGACGCCGGCGCAGCGCGCCGCGCGCAAGGCGGCGATGGCCGCCAAACGCAAGGCCGCCCTGGCGAAACTCACCCCGGCCCAGAAGGCCGCGCGCGCGGCCAAGCAGTCGGCGGCGATGAGGGCCGCGAACGCGAAGCTCACCGCCGAGCAGCGCGCGGCGCGCACGGCCAAGCTCTCCAAGGCCCTCAAGGCGGCGAACGCCAAGCTCACCCCGGCTGAGAAGGCCGCCCGAAGCGCGAAGCGTACGGCTTCGCTCCGCGCGCACCTGGCCGCCATGACCCCGGCCGAGAAGGCCGCCCGCAGGGCGAAGATGTCGGCCGCCCGCGCGCACTCCCACCGCGCCGCCCGGCACTCCGCCGGCCACCACCGCAGATCGACCCGCCACAGCTCACGCAGACGACGGCGGAGGTGACCGACCCGTGTCCACCGCCGACGCTGTCGCCCGCGAAACCGCGTGGCTCACCACCTCAGGCGACGGGCTCCCAGCACTGCTGAAGATCAATGGCGGCCGGTGGGACATCGTCCAGGCCTACGCGCCCCGAACCCCGGCGACCCGGCAGAACCAGATCTGGGTCCTGCGGCGCGCCGTGCGGGTCACGCGGTCCGCGAACGTGCGCCGGATGCCGCACTACGGCTTCGAGCTGATCTGCGGCTGGACCCTCTCTGCTGCTTCCGGCAACGCCGAGAGCGACCAGGCGGCCTTCGATCAGGCCATCGACGACGTCATCGCCCGCATCGGCGGCCCGATCGGCGACAAGACCCACGGCACGTTCCTGTCCGTCGCCGAGAACCCGACCGCCATCGACGTGCAGTTCCTGTCCGCCCCGCAGTCCATGACGACCTGCGCGTTCGAGGCGCGGATCACCTACGAGGCCGACGACCTCGAGTTCACCGGCTGACCGCCGGCCACACCCCACCCCTGGCCGCCGCCCGCGGGCTCGGCACGCCCTTTCCCCTGCACGTCTGGAGTCCGCTGTGCGCCAGCGCAACACCTCGGGCTACCCGCAGCACGTCTCGCTGTGGCCCACCAAAGACAACCCCGACGGGCGGCCGTTCACCGTCGGCCCCGGCGAAGAGACCGACCAGCCCAAGCTCCTGGCCGGCTTCACATCGCTCGAGCCCGACCCCGAGCCGGAACCCGAACCGGCCGACGCGCCCGAACCGCCGGCCGCCCCCGCGGCGAGCGCCGACCAGGCCCCCGCCACCAAGACCAAGAAGCCCGCCGCTCAGCCGGCCATCGAACCCGGAGGTGAGTCGGCATGAGCTCTGTTTCTCGGCTCGGATACATCGGCGGCCGGAAGGAGAGCGCGCAGGGCAGCTACCTGGCCCCGGGGTTCGACTTCGCCGTGACCAAGTGCGATGCGGTCGACGTCTACGACCCGCTGCGCGACGAGAGCTTCCGGAACAACGACACCGGGCTCCAGGGCCTCTACCAGGGGCCCGGTCAGAGCTCGTTCGACTTCGAGATGGCGGCGTACGCGGACGCGCTCCCGTACCTGTTCCGCGCCATCATCGGGCCGGACACCGTCACCACAGCCGGCGTGACCACCACCCTCACCGCGGACTGCGTCGTCGGCGGAGGCCTCGGCGGATCGCCGCTGTCTTTCACAGCCAACCCCGGCAACAACGCGATCATCCAGATCTCCGACACCGGCGGCGCGAACCTGGAGTACGTCCAGATCGGGACCGTCTCCGGCTCCGGGCCCTACACCGCGAACGTCACCACGCCCTCGACCGGCACCCGCTACGCACATACCGCAGCCGGCGGCTCGGTGATCTCCCAGTCGACGCACAGCTTCAAGCAGAACCCCGCGGCCGCGCAGACCAGCTGGAGCTTCACGAAGTACGACGTGGTCGCCAACGGCCTACCGTCGCACTCGCGCGGCTTCCCCGGCTGCAAGTGCAGCGAGCTCGGCATCAAGATCGACCCCAAGGCCATGGTGACCGCCTCGGCGAAGTTCACCGGCTGGCTGTCTGCCGAGGTCGCCGACCAGGTCGGGCCGAGCTTCTCGCCCGTGCAGCCCGCCCTGGGCTGGCAGTGGACGATGACCAACGGGGGAGCCTCAAGCACCCGCGGCCTGTCTTACGACATGACCCTCAAGCGGCCGGTCGAGGCGATCCACAGCTCCGACGGCGTCCAGCAGCCCCGGGAGACCTTCCAGGGCGTCTTCGACTTCAGCGGCTCGTACAAGGCGCTCTTCGAGTCGGACGCCGACCTCAACCTGTACCTGCAGTACCTCCAGCAGCCGTGCACGGCCGTCCTCACCCAGCCAGTCGTCCTCGGCGGCTCGGTGATCACCATGACGTCGACCAAGTCGGGCTGGAACAAGGGCCAGGTCTCCTGGGACGACATCTACGTCACGGCGTCCTTCGACATCGACGGCATCTACAACGCCACCGACGGCGGCGCCTTCGCAGCGACCGTCACCAACTTCGTCTCAACAGCCTACTGATCCACTCACCACCTACCCGAAAGGAGAGTCCCAGATGGCGGGACTCAAGGGGCGCTTCATCACGATCACGTTCCCCGAACTGACTGAAGACGGCGAGCCCGATCTCTACGTCAAGATCCGCAACCCGTTGCTCGTGCCGCTGGACGAACTCGTGTCCGACATCGCCACGGACAGCAACGGCCAGCCGCTCAACCCGAAGGCCGCCCTGTGGGAGTCCTACGAGCGCATCGCCAACCTCGTCGTCGACATGCGGATGTACGACTCCAGTGTGAGGGCCGAGGAGCAGCCGCTGCTCGACCTGCCCGCGACCGCTGAGACGGTCTCGAAGTTCGCGCAGATCGTCCAGACCCGCATCGCCGAGGAGATGAACAAGGGGGCGAACGGCTCCCCTTCGACGACCCCGGATTCGCCAGCGTCCTGACCGACGTCGAGAGCATTCTCGACGGGACGTGGGCATCCGGGGCTGCCCCGGAGGAGTGGGTGATGTTCGAGCTCATGCGTGAGATGCGCTGGACCTGGGACGAGTATCAAGCCACTCCGCACTACGTGCGGCAAGTCTGCTGGATCTTCCTCATGGAGGGGCGCCGCGCGAACAACGCCGCCGCGGAACGTGCTCACCGCAGCGCCCAGCAGAAGCCAGGAGCGACCGAAGTGAGGTGGTGACTTGGCCACCGAACTCACGCCGGGTGTGTTCACGAAGCTCTGCACCGAGATCGCAGCCGAAACCCGCAGAAAGTCCGCCAAGACCCTGACAGAGCTGGCGCTGACGATCGAGAAGCAGGCAAAGATCAACGCCAGCAACGGGGCCCACAAGGTCGGTACCCGGACCCCAGCGCTGCCCGGCGAAGGCCCGGCAGTCATCTCCGGCAACCTGCGACGCGCGATCACCCACACCGCGGTACGCACGGTCGGCGACACCCTGGAGATCCTGGTCGGGACCGCTGTCGGCTTCCCCTCGTCGTACGGCTCGAAGACGCCGGCCAACAAGTACGGCTACTACCTGGAAGTCGCCGGCCTGGTCAACGGCGCTAAGTATCCCTTCCTCCAGCCGGCCTTCCGCTTCGCCATGGGCGTCCCGGCCTCGCTGATCTACGCCAAGAACTTCGGCGCCGGCTGGAAAACGCTCATCTGATCGCCCCTCACCGCCGCGCCTCGCGGACGTCGACGACATCCGTGAGGGGGCGCCGTGGCTGCCGAGGTTGCCGATCTCTTCATCAAGCTCACCCTGCTGTCCGGGCCGCTGAAGAGCGAGCTCAAGGCGGTCGGCGTCGAGGGCGAGTCGCTCATCAACAAGATGGGCGGCCTCGGCCCGGCGATGACCAAGGTCGGCGGGATGGTTGCCGCGGCCGGGGTGGGCGTTGCGGCCGTCAGCGTCAAATTGGCCGGCGACTGGCAGCAGTCGATGACCAAGCTCGTCACGTCCGCGGGCGAGACCGGCAGCATCGTTCACGGACGGCTCGTCGGCCCGATCGCGGACGTCTCCGACCAGATGCTGAAGATGGCCGTCACCACGGCCACCTCCACGAAGCAGCTGGCCGACGCCATGTACTACGTGGAGTCCGCGGGCTACCACGGTGCCCAGGGCATCAATGTCCTGAATGTTGCCGCCGAGGGCGCGCGCGCCGAGGGCGCCGACGTCGTGACGGTCGCGAACGCGCTGACCACGGCGCTGACCGCCATGGGGGACACCACCGGCAAGACGGCCGTCCCGGTGATGAACCAGATCGTCGCGGCCGTGTCCCTCGGCAAGACGAGCATGCAGGCTTTCGCCGGGGCCCTGCACTCCGTGCTGCCACAGGCCCACGCCGCAGGGATCAGCCTGGCCGAGGTGCTCGGCGCCATGTCCGAGATGACACGCCAGGGAACCTCCGCTGACCAGGCAACCCAGATGCTCGGCCACACGATCAGCTCGCTGCAGACGCCCAACGCGATCGCGATCAAGTGGATGAACCAGATGGGCGTCTCCAGCACGGACCTGCAGGAGAACCTCGGCAGCAGGGGCCTGACGGGCACGCTCGAGATCGTCAACCAGGCGATCTTGAACCACATGGGTCCGGACGGGAAGTACCTGGTCCAGACCTTCGCGAGCTCCAAGGACGCCGCGCAGGGCTTGCAGACGATGCTCCAGTCGATGCCGGCCGCCCTGAAGAACCTCTCGACGGAGGTCGTGAGCGGCACGATCTCCACGAAGGACTACAGCGCCGCGATCAAGGAGATGCCGCCGAACCTTCAGGCGATGGGTTCGCAATTCCTGACCAACTACAAGAACGCGAGCAGCTTCAACCTCGCGCTGCGCGGTGGCGGCACCGACGTCCAGACCTACGCCGGGCTGCTGCGGCACATGCTCGGCGATCAGATGGACACCAACACCGCGTTGCAGATCGGGGGCATCAACCTCGCTGCCTACACCCAGAACGTCAAGACGATCTCCGAGGCGTCGCAGCACGCTGGCAAGGACATCGAGAACTGGGGCACGATCACCGCGGGCTTCAACTTCAAGATCGAGCAGCTGAAGCAAGAAGTTGCGGCCACGGCCATCAAGATCGGCTCCGTGCTCATCCCCGTGCTCGAGTCGGGTATGAGCCTGTTGGCCCGGCACAAGAAGGTCGTCGAAGGCCTCGCCATGGTGATCGGCGGCGTCCTGCTGATGGCCCTGGGCATGTGGGTCAAGAGCATGACCACGGCGCTGATCAAGACGGTCGTCGAAGGCAGCACCCAGCTGGCGGTTTTCACCGCCAAGATCCTGACGACCTCGGCCGCGCTGATGGTGTCCCTGCTCCGCGGCATCCTCGAAACGAGCGTTGCATTCGCTGGCTTCGTCCTCAAGCTGGTGCTCGGGGAAGAAGCGCTCGATGCCCTGAAGCTGCGACTGGCCGCCGCCGGCATCGGTATGAAGACCTTCACCGCCGAGACCGTGGCCAGCACCACCGCAGCCGAGACCGCGGCCGGAGCGAGCGGCATCGGCGGCCTGGTGGGTACCCTCGGCCGGTCCCTCCCCGTCATCGGCGCCGTTGTAGTGGCGGGCATCGGGCTCGGCAAGTGGCTCAACGATTTGACGGGGGAAGCGAGCAAGGCGGGGCCCAGCGTCGACCAACTGACCGTGGCGCTGATGGACTCCTCCGACGCCTGTACCGCGCTCGCCGGCTCGGGAGCCGAAGTCACCCGTTTGATGAGCGGCCTGGGGTTGAAGGTCAGCGCCGACACCGAACCGATGGCGCAGTTCGGGATCGTAATCGGCAAGCTCAGCCAGCAAATGGGTGGCGGGGCGTCGATGACGAAGAACTACGACGGCGCCCTGGCAAACCTCGTGGCCAGCGGCAACGGCGACCGAGCAAAGTCGATCATGGATCAGATCACTGCCGCTACCGACAAGAACGGCAAGGCACTGATCAACACCGCGAAAGACTTCCCACAGTACTTCGCCGCCCTGGACCGCCAGGCCGCCCAGCAGGCAACCGCCGCCACCAGCACCCAGAACGCCACCGATGCTCTGCAAGGCCAGGACGCGGCGTTGGGCCAGACGACTGCTGCCGCGGATGACACCGCGAGCGCGATCGACGGCGTTACCCAGGCGCAGCAGACCATGACCGCCGGGCTCGAGATGTCCGGTGCCATGGACAACTTCCAGAAGCAGCTCAAGAACGTCCGGCAGGCCCTGATCGACAACGGTAGTGCGCTGACCGGGAACAGCGATGCCGCCCTGGCCAACCGGGACGCCCTCCGACAGGCCGCTCAAGGTGCAGTCGACGTCTACAACGACAACATCAAGAACGGGAAGATGGGCATCCCGGCGGCCACCCAGGCGCTGAAGGACCAAATCCAGGCCCTGGTCAACACCTCCTCGACCTCCGAGTCGACCCGCAAGAAGGTCCAGGCGTACATCGACACCCTGGGCCTGATCCCGCCGGACATCCAGACCAACCTCAACGTCAGCGTCACCGGTATGACCGACATCCAGAAGATGCTCGCCGCGAGCGGCGTGGTGGTAGTCGGCGGCAACACCGTCGGCCACGGCAAGGGCCAGTCGCGCATGGCGTCCTACGACGTCGGCGGCTACGTGCCCGGGCCCAAGGGCGCGCCGCAGCTGGCCATCGTCCACGGCGGCGAGTTCGTCCTGTCCAACGACATGCTGGCTGCCGCCTCGAAGGGCGGCGGCGCCGGGCCCATGGTCTCAACCGCCTCGGGCGGGGGCGCGCCGGTCTACGTCAACAACATCTACATCGCAGGCTCCGTCCTGGCCGAACGCGATCTCCGCAACCTGATGCAGACGCAAATGCTTCAGCTCGGCGGCCGCAACTCCACCTCGTACACCGCCTACAAGCGCTGAGGGGGCACCATGGCCATCAACACGAACTGGCCGAACCTCCGGGGCGAGGCCGCTTTCGGCTCCAACCCCTACTTCAACACCGCAGCCTCCTACTACACCGATCTGACGCCGCGACTGTACGGGCCCTGGTCCACGATGCGGGGCAAGCAGTACGAGCTCGACCAGGTCCAGCCCGCAGAGTTCAACGGCTCCTGGACGAACACGGACGGCTACCTCGACCCGTTCAACAACGCCAGCCCGTTCGCGCCCGGTGTCGTGCCGTTCCGCGGCTGGCGCATGCGGGCCTACTGGCCGCCGAGCGTCAACCTGCTCGACGGCGACGTCGCCACCGGCGGCGAGGTCACGCCCCTGAGCCCAGGGGCGTCCTCATCGCTGGTGACCGGCGCCTACGCGACGCCCGTCGTCGCGGCATCGGCGTCCGCCTGGCAGGGCACGCAGGTCTGGCAAGTGCCGGTCGCAGGCGCGGCCACGACCGGGCAGGTGCTGATCGCGTTCGGTCCCACCTCGATCCTGGCCACCCCGGGCACGCAGTACACCATCACCCGGCACGTCCGGTCGGCCACGACCGGCGCCAACCCGGTGATCACGCCGTTCCTGCTGTGGCAGGGCATCGGCGGCGCCACCATCGCGACCACGACCGCCTCCACGGTCACGCTGACCGGCTCGCCGACGGCAACCTGGACCACCGTCACCCAGACCGGCACCGTCCCGGCCGGCGCGGTTGCGCTCACCTTCGGCGCCACCCTGACCACCGCGCCCGGCTCGAACTGGACATTCCAGGCCGACGGCATGCAGCTCGAGCAGGCGGCCACCGCCTCGGCCTTCGCGACGCCGGGCCAGCTGTACCCCGTGTACGCCGGCATGATCGAGCGCTACCCGCAGTCGTGGATGTACAGCGGCACCTACGGGCTCGTCGTCCCGGTCGCCGTCGACGCCATGGCCCAGCTGTCACAGAGCACGCTCACCGACTGCTTCACGCACGAGGTCACCAAGCTCGGCCCCGACTGGTTCTTCCGCCTCGACGACCCTCAGGGCGCGACGACCTTCGCCGAGCAGGCCGGCCGCAAGGCGGCTGCTGGGACCTACAGCTCAACCACGGGCACAGGAATCCTGACCCCAGGAACGTCGATCACCTCGGCAACGCCTGCCGGTACCTTCCTCGGCGCCGACGGGCCCGTGCTGAACGTCGCCAACCCGACTGCGGGCGGCACCGTCGTGGACCTGCGTCCCGCCGGGATCAACGGGGTCCCCTCCGGCGGATTCACCCGGATGATCGCGTTCCGGTCGACCACCACCTCCGCGGGCGGCAACGCCCTCGCGGGCGCCACCCCGGGCGCCGTGAGCGGGCTGTTCAACGACTTCTGGAACGTCAACCTGATCACGTCCGGAACCCAGCTGTTCGTCCAGGTCAACAACGCCGCCAACCATTCAGTCAGCGTCACCAACACCTCGGTCACGGCCAACGACGGCAACTGGCACCTGGTCTTCATCACGATGTCGGCGAACGGCCAGACCGTCAACCTCTGGATCGACGGGAACGTCGCCACCGGCTCCTCCGGCGGCTTCGACGTGCACCCGACCAATGCCACGTACGAATCCATCGGCGGCAGCATGTGGCCGCTCAGCGGCGCCATCGGCAGCAACTTCGCCGGAGACCTCGCGCACTACGCCCAGTGGCCCACGGTCCTGACCAACGGCCAGATCGCGAACCTGTACAGCGCATGGCGTACCGCTTTCACCGGGGAGTCCTCGGGCAGCCGCTACGCCCGGATCGCCGGATACGGCGGCTACACCGGGCCCACGAGCATCGACACCGGCTCGACGCTGAGCATGGGCCCCTGCAACGACATCAGCGGATCCGACGCTCTCAGTGCTCTGCAGGACGTCGTCAACACCGAGGCCGGCCAGCACTTCATCGCCGCCGGGGGAGCCCTCACGTTCCAGGCGCGCAGCCGTCGCTACCTGGCGACGACCCCCGTGGCGACGTTCGGTGAGAACGCCGGGGAGCTGCCGTACACGTCCCTGACGATCGACGACGACACGACGCACATCTCGAACGCGATCGTGGTCACGCAGTCGTCGACCAACCAGGAATTCTCCGCGGCGAACGCAGCCAGCCAGGCCGCCTACGGCACCCGCACGATGACCCGGAACAACCAGTCCTCGTCGGGCTTCGAATGCCAGGACGCAGCAAACTTCCACCTGTCGAGGTACAAGGACCCCCACCCGCGGATCTCGCAGCTGCTGGTGGATCTGGGGTCCAACCCGGCCCTCTTCCCGAGCGTGCTCGCGCTGGACCTCGGCCAGCGCGTTCGGATCAACCGCCGCCCGCCATCGCCTGCACCGATGATCACTATGGACGGCTTCATCGAGCAGATCACGCACTCCGGCGACGACAGCGGGAACTGGACCAGCTCGTTCCAGATCAGCCCGTTCACCACGACGCCCTATGCGGTCTTCACATCGATCCACGCCACGCTGAAGAACCCGGCGAGCGCCGGCGCGAACACCATCGTGCTCAACCCGCTGGCCGACGCAGCGACCAACCCGGCCGCGGGCACCCTGTGCGGAGGCCAGCAGCTCGTCCTGGACCTCGGCGCCGGGACGCAGGAGACCGTGACGATCGCAACCGGCGGGGTTCCGGTGACGTCGCCCGGCTACACCTCGGTGACCATCACGCTGACCGCGAACCTCACGCAGAACCACGCAGTCAGCGCTGCCGTCTGCGAGCCGATGCCAGCCGGGGTCACCAGTTCTACCGTCTACGACGCGTTCGCGGTATTCGATACCGCCCAATTCGCCTACTAATCCCAAGCACTTCAGCGCCCCGCACATGCCGTGCGGGGCGCATTTGTGCCTGCGGCGAAATACAGAAAAAGGAGGGTATCGTGCCCCGGACAGTCCCCGTCAGTGCAAACCAAGCCCCGGGAAATCTGGTGACCGGTGCTCTGTGGAATGCGGGCCCTGCCGCCAGCAACTCTTTTCTGACAGCGGTTCCGGCCGCCTCCGTGTATCAGATCGCCACACAGTCCATCCCCAGCGGCATCTGGGCTCCGGTCAACTATGACGGATCGAATCTCGATACCGACAATCAGCACAGCAACTCGGTCAACAACACCAGGATCACGGCCCAGGTGGCCGGCTGGTACATGCTTGCTGGATGCGGCGCTTTCGCGTCGAGCAGTACGAGCGCACGAGGCGTGAAGTTCGCGAAGAACGGCACGGTGATCCAGGGGACCACGACCTTTGCACCACCGGTGTCCACAGGAAACGCAACCGCATATCCGGCAGTTTCGATGCCCGTCTTCCTGAACGTAGGAGACTATGTCGAACTGTACGTGTCGCAAAGCACTGGAAGCCCGCTGAACACCTTCACGTCTTCGGACATCACATCGACTTTCACGCTGTTCTGGCTGCATTCGTAGCCAAGTTCTCTCCACAGTCGAATTCCAGGCAGGACCACGATGACCGCGGCCCACGACCAGCGCCAGACAGTGCATCTGCTGACGCACATCCCCGAACACGCCCCGCGCGAGAACGACCCCCATTACCACCTGTTCGAAGCCGCGAAGGCCCGGCTGAAGCGCCAGGGCCTGTGGAAGTGTGTCATCGACGACGACCTCTGCGACGGCACGCCGGAGCTCCACCACACCCACGTGGAGTTCTCCCAGATCAACCACACCGACCCGCACAAGATCGAACGAGCCCTGGGGCTGCACTTCAACTCCGACGAGGATTTCCAGGCCTGGGCTGAGTCCCCGGGGAACCTGGAGGTGCTGTGCGCGGCGCACCACCGGACCCACTACGGCATCCACGTGCTGCCTGCGGCGCTCTGGGAGGCCAACCGGTGGCGACGCGACGGCTCTGACGCCGCGGCCGAGTTCGTGCCGGCCAGAGACGAGCCGGCGTGAACTGGCTCGCGCACGTGCTCGGCCTGGACAGCGGATCAGGCTACTGGTACATGTGGTGGTCCGGCATGGGCTCCGACCTCGGCGAACTCGCCATCATCGGCACCCTTGCCGCCCACTACAAGCGGCACCTCTGCCACGTGGACCACCCGAAGCGCTGCTGGCGGCCAGCCATCCACCCGGTCCCGGGCACACCGTTCAAGACCTGCAAGCGGCACCATCCCCGGGTCCCCGCCCGCATCTCGGCCGCCGGGATCGCCGCCGCCGCACGACTCGCAGGGCCTTTTCCCGCAGCAGGAGACGAACCGCCCCAGGAGGCCACGCCGTGACGATCCACGGACCCGACATCTCCGCCTATCAGGCCGGGCTGGACCTGTCGCGCCTCGCGGCCGCCTCCTTCGTCATCGCCAAGGCGAGCGAGGGCACGTACTACACCGACTCCGCGTACCAGGGCTGGCGGCGGCAGGCCGCGAGCCTGAAGCGGCCCTTCGTCTGGTACCACTTCCTGACCAGCGAGAGCGTCCCGGCGCAGATCGCGCACACCAAGGCGTGTGTGGGCGACCCGACCCTGCCGGGCATGCTCGACGTCGAGCCGTCCGGCTCGTCCAAACCCACCCTGAGCCAGGTGCTGGCCTACGCCGACGCGGCGAAGGCGGCGGGACTGCGGCTGCGCCTGGTCTACCTCCCGCACTGGTACTGGCAGGAGCTCGGGTCGCCGAGCCTGAGCGGCCTGACCTCGCGCGGCCTGGGACTCATCTCCTCGGCCTACCCCGGGGGGGCCGGCAGCCCCACGCACCTGTACCCCGGGGACAAGGCCTCGGGCTGGAACGCCTACGGCGGTGTGACCCCCGCGCTGTACCAGTACACCAACCAGGCCACCGACGGCGGTCGCGCGCTCGACTACAACGCCTTCCGGGGCACCGTCGCGCAACTCCTCACCCTCCTCAGCGCGGAAACGCCGACAGCGACCGCCACCACCTCCGGAGACCTCATGGGCACCATCCCAGCCACCATCGGCCAGAAGTGGCCGGAGATCGCGGCTGACTTCCCGGCGAATGGCCAGTTCGACGACGACGCCGCGCTGATCTGGGCCGACGGCGGCGCCCGGGCCGCGGCCCTGTACGCCAAGCAGGCCCGCGACGCCGTCAACGCACTGGCCGTCAAGATCCAGCAGCCCCCGGCCGTCGACGCGAAGGCGCTGGCCGCCGCACTGGCCCCGCTGCTGATTGCCGGGGCAACCGCGGACCAGATCGCGACCGCCGTCGTCGCGCACCTGGCCACAGCCTTAGCCACCCCGTAACCGCGTCTGGAGATCTGGTGACCGACGACGGGCTGACCCCGCGCGAAGCCGGCCGCGCCATCGCTCGGCTGGAAACCGCAGACCAGGCCCTCGCGGCACAGATCACGCGGCTGGCTACCGAACTCCTACCGGTCGCCCTCTGGAACGTCCAGCACAAGGCGCTCGTGGAGCACATCGCGCGCGTGGAGCAGAGCACGAAGGACCTCGGGCAGACGCTGTCCGGCGACGTTGACGAAGTACGCAAAGAGATCCGTGATCTCCGCGACGAGACCAGCTCTCGCGCGGAGCTCACCTGGCAGAAGGCCATCGGGCTGATCAGCGCGCTGGCCGCGCTCGCGCTGGTGGTCGTTACGCTCCTGGGGCAGTCGAAGGGCATCCACTGATGGACTGGATCCGCCGCCACTGGTGGAACGCGGTCGTGGCCGTCCTGGTCACGGCCGTGGGCATCGTGCTGGGCTTCATGCTGGCCGAACTCGGCGCGGCCTCGCACCAGCTGCAAGGGCTGCGCCAGCAGCAAACACGCCAGGCCCAGACGATCTCCGACCTGTCCGTGAACCTGACCGGAGCCCAGGAACAGCTGAAGCAGCACGGGATCGCACCATCCCAGCCCGCCCCACAGCAGATCATCGAGCGGATCCAATCCGGTCCCGCCGGCGCTGCTGGCCCATCCGGCGCGCCGGGAACAGCGGGCCCAGCGGGATCTCCGGGCCCGGCCGGGCCAGCCGGACCGACCGGCGCGGAAGGAGCTGCCGGTCCCGCCGGCGCGGAAGGCGAGCCTGGACCGCCGGGGCCATCGGGCCCGGCCGGCGAACAGGGCCCCGCCGGGAACCCGGGCCCTACCGGACCGTCCGGGCCCGCCGGGCCCCAATGTCCTGACGGCTACACCGCGACGCCGGAGACGATCAACGAGCACGCCGCGGTGGTCTGCGAGGCATCCGACCCCGGCACGCCGTCAGCGTCCCCAGCCGCGATCCGAGCTGCCGATACCCACGAGCAAGGCGTACCCGCCTGGCCCCTCCTGCTCCTGTTCGGCGCGCTGGCATTCCCGCCGGAGCGTCCGCGCTCATAGCAAACCACTGCATCGCCCGCCCTCCCCGTCAAGGGGAGGGCGGGCGGCTTCTTTGCGTTCCCGGCCACCAAGCCGCCCAACGCGCTTGTTGGCCAGCCGTAGTCGTCGTAGTTGGAAACTCGCTGGACGAAGACGAGCCCGGCGGCACAGACTTACGTCCGGCTACGATGGCATCGTGGGCGCGGCAGGCGGCGCCAGGAGCGGGAGCAGGTGAGCCGGGGGCTCGAGGTAGACGCGGTCACCGGGCCACCAGGTATGCCACTGGTCATCGTCCTTGATACGTGCACTGACACGTTGGACGACCTCGCCTTCGTGAGTGATGGGTACGCCGCGGCGCAGCTCGGCGATGGGCCCACAGGTCCAGCCAGCTGAGATACATGTGCCGACGGCCAGGCGATCAGCACGGCACGTTTGGCGACCGCCGAAGAGGGTGACGTCGTCAGGCGTCGGTCGCTGGCTCATGCATCGTCCTGGGGCGACTGAAGCGGGTTCCCGTCGATATCAACCCGTGTGATGGACTCCTCAGGGACATTCCATTCGAGGCCACCGCCGGGAGGGCGCAGCGCGACGAGACGCGAGTTGGGCTGGGGAGATCCCATGATCTCGCCGATGCGGCCGGATTCATCGCGTGCAAGTTGACGTAGGGGCGGGGGCATCATGCTCTCCTCGTCGAGGTGGGGCCATACGTTGTGCGCAGCCATTCCCAAACCAGCACCAGGACAGGGCACTCGACCCAGCGTGCTGAGGCGAAATGCCGAGGGCGCGGGCCTCGTTGACGGCGGTGGCGAGTTCCTGCCCGTCGGCTTGCAGCCGCGTGAGGGACTCCTGCACGTTCTTGACAGCCCTGGCCACGCGTCCTTCAACGCGCCATTGTTCGAGCTCGTCCACCACGGCGCCCTCCGCTCTGACCTGGTAGTTTGGACGGTATCGGCAAAGACGCTCACCGTGGGTATACGAGTCCTATACCGTCTTGATATGGCAGAGCTCGGTATCGGACCACGTGTCAAGGCACTGCGGGTTCAGCGCGGCCTGACGCAGCAACAGCTCGCGACCGCGCTCGGTATGAGCCTGCCGTGGGTCAAGAGCTTCGAGGGCGGCGGCCTCCAGACCGACCCGCGTCTCAGCGTGCTGAAAAGCCTGGCTCGCACCCTCGCTGTTCCACTGGCCGTCCTCGTCGACGACGACCCGGACGGTAGTGACGACACGTCCGCAGACGAGGTCAGGGCCGCTCTGCTCACCCCGGCCGCACAACAGGACCCGGGACTCGACGTCCTCCAACAGACCACATACGGCTACCACGCGTTCCACGCAGGACGCTGGCACGACGCGGTGGCCCTGCTGCCGCGCCTGATCAACGCGGCCCGGGCCCGCGAGGGCGGCGCTGGGGAGCCGCGCGCGCTCGCGCAGCTCGCCGATGTCTGCCACCTGGCCGCTGTCACGCTCACCACGCTCGGCGACGCGGTGGGCGGATGGGCAGCCGGCCACGAGGGCGTGTTGAAGGCCGAAGCCGCGGGCGACCCCATCGGGATTGCGCTCGCTACCCAGAGCGCCGTCTACGCCGCCACCGCATCGGGACGCCCGGACGTCGGCCTCGGACTGGCTCAGGACGTCATCGATCGGTACGGGGGCGATCTGCGCGGGCTGGGAGACGACGGGGTGTCTGCGCTCGGGATGGTGTACCTGAAGGCGGCCTACGCGGCGGGCAGCCTTCCCGATCCCGGGCTGGCGACCCTGATGATCGAGCAAGGCCGCGCTCTGGCTGCGCTGATCGCCCCCGATGCGAACCACCGCCTGAGCACGTTCAACATCACCAACGTCTCGGTCTACGAGGCTTCGATACTTGGCGATCTCGGTCTCTACGACCAGGCCCTCCAGGCTGTCATGCAGATCGATCCCCGCGGCTACGCCGCGTTGCCCAGGGAGCGTCGTATCCACCACCTGGTGGACACGGCCCGCTCGGCCCAGCGCGCCGGCAAACCCGACACAGCCCTACGACTGCTGCTGGATGCCGAACGGGAGGACCCGGCGACAGTCCGGTCATGGAACCTGGCGCGGGCGGTCATCGCCGATCTGATCACCGAACAGACGCCAGCGGATGGACGCGGTTTGCGCGCACTCGCGCTGCGCGCTGGAGTAGCCCTGTGACTCAACCTGTTCTGTACCTCGTTGGCTGTGCTACACCGCCGGTGCTTGAGATCGCTGATCTGGTCGAGCGGGCGAAGGCCCGCGGCTGGGATGTGTGCTTGATTCTGACACCGACAGCAGCGGTGTGGCTGGAGGACCAACTGCCAGCCCTAGCAGCGCTGACGGGGCACCCCGTCCGGTTCCGATACAAGCGCCCCGGAGAGCCCGACGTCCTGCCGCCGGCGAGCGCGATCCTGGTGGCTCCGGCCTCCTTCAACACGATCAACAAGTGGGCCGCGGGGATCGCCGACACTCTGGCCCTAGGCCTGATTACAGAGGGCGTCGGCAAGTCAGTACCGCTGGCGGCGCTGCCCCACCTGAATTCGTGGCAGGCCGCTCATTCCGCGTTTGATCGCTCGGTGGCGTACCTCCGTGGGGACGGAGTGGACATCGTCCTCGGCGAGGACCGGAACCAGAGCAAGCCGTTCCCCTGGGGGCTCGGATTGGACGCGGTTTCGGGAGCTGCCTAGCGTGAGAAACGCGAGTTTCGTTGCCTCAACGCCCTGTTCGCACCAGCGTCCTACCAAGCGACCAGCAGCCGAGTCGGACCGTTGATCTTGAGTGTCGGATCGCTCCATCTCACTGCGTCAGGCGCAGCGGCAACTCGGAGATCGGGGAAACGCGGAGGGAGGATTGTGAAGACAGCCTCCAGCTCGGCGATCGCGAGGGACTCGCCGAGACAGACATGGGTGCCGTCGCCGAAAGTCAGGTGGGGGCTCTCCCGGCCGAGCACGAACTGGTCCGGATCGTGGTAGCGGTCCGGGTCGTGGTTGTGCACCACAGTCGGGGCCAGGAGCCCGGTCCCCGCAGGTATCGTCACGCCGGATGGCAGTTCGACGTCTTCCATTGTCAGGCGCAGGATCGCACCGTGGCCCGGCACGTCAATTCTGAGTAGCTCCTCCACGGCGCTCGGCACGATCGAGGGATCGGCGGCCAGTTGGCTCCAGACGCCGGTCCGTAGGAATCTTAGGACGCCGCGGGCGATTACGTGCGCGGTGGTTTCGTGGCCGGCCAGGATCACTGTGAGCAGCGACTGGATCAGCTCGGCCTCGGTCAGGCCGGCGCCGCGGTCGCTCTCTGCGGTGACGTGAGCAAGCAGCGTATCCGCCGGGCCCTCCCGCCGCTGCCAGTCGAGGATCTCGCGGATGTAGCTGACGAACTCAGCGCGAGCGGCGATGCGTTGCTCGGCGTCGGAGGTGCTGGTCGACAGGATCGTCGAGGACAAGGCCGACAGGACGACGTCGTCGTCCTCGGGAAAACCGATCACCCTGCTGATCACTCTGACTGGGAGCGGAGCGGCCAGTATCGGCACGATGTCCACTGGGCTGGAGCAGGACGTCAGCGAATCCGCGAAGTCCTCCGCGATGCCGACGAGCATGTCGCGGTAGCCGGCCACTGCTCGCGGTGTGAACCACCTGGCGCACGCCCGGCGTAGCCGGAGGTGCTCGGGGTCGTCCTCGTTCATCATCGTGCCCGGAACCATCGTGGGGTCGGCGCCGTCGACGTACCGGGGTGCGCCTGGCCTGCGCAGGTTCCGGGACAGTAGCCGGTCGGGGTCCTCGTAGAGGTAGCGTGCATCGTCCGCGGTGAGCAGGAGCACGACGTCGTCCCCGGCCGGCGTTGTCACGTGGGTCACCGGGCACCGCTGCCGGAGCTCGGCGTACAGGGGGGGAGGGCCGCCATCGGGCCCTGGCGGGAAGGGCAGCTGAAGCGCATTGAGATCCGCAGCGTCCTGCATGGTTCCCCCTAAGCGAGCCGCCTACGGTTGTACGTCAGCACTCATCGTAGGGGGAAGAGCGCGTGCCGTCAGCGCTACGGGGTTAGGGCTCGAACCGCCTTGACGAGTGCCGCATCGTGCAGGACGCCGAATTCAGCGATGCCTTCCAAGTTCTCCAGAAGATCTCGGCCACCGTCCGTGAGGACATAGGCCACCTCCCTGGAGCCCGGGGGCCGCGCCGGGTTGCGATGAGCCGAGTCGTCGACCTTCTCGACCAGTCCGACACTGCGTAGGTACTCCAGTCGGTTGGTCAGGGTGGACCGGCCGAGGCGTACGGTCGTCGAGGCGGATGTTGGAGCGGCTGGCAGAAGGCTGCCTGCGCGCTCCAGCAGCGAGGAAAACCGTGCTGGGCCGTCGGCCAGCATTGCCAGAACTGTGAACGACCAGCGATGGCCAAGCAACCGCGCGAAGATCAACAAGACCGCGCGCCAACGGAAGCGCTCCGACTCGGACATGCCCAGGACCGCGGGCTCGAAGTCCCGCGCGGACAGGGATGTGCTGATCTTGCGGGACTGGCGGCCGACGTCGACCAACCAGTCGTAAACCCGCACGCCATAGTCCGCAGTCTGCTCTGCGGCATCGAGCATCGCGCGGGCAAACGGCGTGAGCAGGTACTGCCGGCGACCGCCGTTCAGCGGCCCGACGTCGAGTAGACCGCCGCGGGCCAGCACGGCCAGGTGCCGCTTGACACATTCGATGTAGACCGCATGCGGTCCGAAAACCGGCACGGTCGACGGCTGCACTGTCTTGAAGACGGCAAGCAGCTCCGGGGGAGACAACGGTCCGTTTTTCAGTGCGGCCAGGGAAGAGCCACGCCATGAGACCGCGAGCACCTCTACCACGTGGCCCGCACCCCGTATCCGTGTATCGCTCCACTGCATGCCCGCCATGCCGCCGTGCCCTCCCCTGGATCCGACCGCGTCCCCTGGCGCGTCGCACCACACTGCCACGTCAGAGCCCTGTGTCGTTGGAGAATCAAATATCGATGAAAGGCGCCGTATGTCAGGGTATTCCGAAACGTCCCGAGTTCGAAAAGTGTCTCTGTGTTGGTGATCGCGTCGCTGGTACGCGCTGCGTAGCGTGTCGTTCACTTGGGGGCAAGTAGAGGCAGTTCAGGCTGTGGGGAGACAACCCGATGTCCGAAGTTGTTGTTCGCATTTTCCGCAGGATCGGCGGTCCGGCCGTGGCGGTGGCGTGGGCGGTATCGGCAGTGATCACGCTGTGGTTGCCGACGACGCCGAGGAGCGGCGAGGTCGCAGACCTGGCCGACGCCCTCGCGCTGGCGCTGACGGTGGGCTATGCGGTCGCACGATTAGGCCGGGCCCACGTGACGGACGTCAAGTGGGCACTGACCGATGCCGAGGACCGTGCCGACCAGCGCTTGCTGAAGCTCCGTGGCGCGCTGACCGAGTCCAGCGACTAGGCTGCGGCGGGCAGCTGGGCCACGTCCACGGCTGCCCGCTCCATCATCACGTCGACTGCAGCCTGGACGTCGTCGACGACCTCATCCAGCAGGTGCCCGTAGCGGTCCAACGTAGTCTGGCTCGATCGATGGCCGAGCCGCTCCTGGATCGCCTTCACCGGGACCTTCTTGGCGATCAGCCACGCTACGTGAGTGTGCCGTAGGTCGTGGATGCGCGGGACCTTCGTGAGCGTGCCCGGACATCCACAGGGCACGATGTGCGCGGAAAGCAGGTACCGATAGCCGCGACGTCCGATACCCGCGGCCAGGTCGGCGTTCCTGTGCCGTTCGCAGCGGACCGCGCAATAGACCGCCGGGCGCCAGCACTGTGTGTAGTAGGTCTGGTGAATCCATCGGTTGCCACCCCGGTTCGTGACGACCAGGTCGTCGGGCTGCTTGCCCTCCGTGAGTCTGGCAACCAGTTCGTCCTGGCTTGCGGTGAGAACGAGCCCGCGTACGGACTTCCGCGTCTTGGGCTTGCTCAAGACCCAGTTGCCGGCCTCGTTCTTCCACGCCTTGCGCACGTTGAGCCAGGGTCGGCCGGTCTCGTCATGGACGTGGTCGCGCTTTCGGAAGCCCGTGGCCTCTGAGTAGCGAGCCCCGGTGCCGACAAGTAGGTCCGTGAGATCCACCGCGTCGGCGCGCATGTGGCGACGGATCATGCCGTACTCCTCGGGGGACAGGAAGACCATCTCCCAGTCGCCTTCGCCGTCATCGACGTTCGGCAGCTGTGTCTTCAGGCACGGGTTGTCGGCCCGCAGCTTCATCTCCAGCGCGGTCTGGATGATCGCGAAGAAGAGACCGTGGATGTTCCGGGCGGTCTTCGGCTTGAGCTTCGTGCGCTTCGGGTGCGGATCTTGCGGCGTCTGGTCGACGGGGGGTGATTTGCCGTCCAGCAGATCGTTGATCCACGTGCCGATGCCGATCATGTTGAGGGTTGCCTCGTCATTGATCGGGAGGGATCCCCACCAGGGATTGATGTGGAGAGCGATTATCCGTAGGTACTTCTTCTTTCCGCCCCGCCCGACCTTGGTCATGCTCAGTACGAGCTTCCGGGCGAACGCGCCGATCGTCTCGGGCGGCGGTGGCTGCTCGGCTTCCGTCTCGGCGGCCTCGACGTCGACGAGGAACGCCTTGTACACGTCGGGCGTGACCCAGCCGATTTTCGGGATGAAGTTGGGGGGGTACTGGTCACCGGCGAGGTTGACTGCGGCCTTGAAGTGTTCGGCCTCCTTCTCGTCCCGGAAGGTCTCGACCTCGCTGCCGCCGTCCCGGGCGCCGCCTTGGCGCCAGCGGACATGGTAGGAGAGGGGCTTCTTCTTCTGCCCCGGCTTGGCCTTGCGCTCGGTAGTCTCGATCCACGCCATATTTGGAACGTACGACGAGTGGACCGTCGGTGGACCGGCTTTCGTATGGCGCTCACTCGGAGGTGCACCAGACGGTGCACCAGATTCCGAAAGTGTAAAGCCCCTGACTGCAAACATGCAGTTCAGGAGCTCAGCAAAGTGTCCGAGGGGGGACTTGAACCCCCTTAACTTCTGCTGATCAGGGCGCTGAGACGCCGATCATCGTCCATGTTCCCCGAACTTCGCCCAAGTTCTCCCGGGCCGTGCACCAGAAAAGTGCACCGTTGATCATGGCTGTGCAAGGGTCTATTCCTGCCTGCTCGACTCCGACTGGCGCGTCTTCACCATCTCGACAAGGATCGCGACGAGTTCGACGGCAAGGCGGTTCTGCCGACGCTGAAGCAGCTCCCGGAAGTCCGACCGGTCCTCCTCCGTCAAGAGCGGGTCGTCCAGCAGCCGGGTGATTCGCGGATCCGCCTGTGGTGCCATCTGGGACGCGACGATCTCGGCGAACTTGCCGTAGCCGGCAGCCTCGAGCGCTTCCCCCACGGGGGAGTTCGTCGCCAGCGCGAAGAGCGCCGCAGCCTCCGCCTCCACGCCGGACCGGCCGGTCACCCAGTTCGAGACCATCGTGGTGGTGACAACGCCGTCCGTGAGGGCTTCGAGCTCAAACTGCTTGAGGCCCGAATCGTCGAGGCGGCTCTTCACGTACGCCTGCCACACCTTCTTGCGTTCCGCGCTGTCCAACCTGGGCATACGTGACCTCTCGCGCCGTGCGTGCATCGCATACATGCAATCTGAGCCCGGTACCCGGGCGCAAATCCGCGCCGCACCCGCCCAGCGGTCAGGCTAGCCGCGCGCGCATCCGACCGCGAGAGCGAAATCACGCCAACGGGCGCACGCACGCCACCTGCGAACACGTATCAATACCAGCTCCAGTTGCATTGCATGGATACGCGGCGTAGATTGCATCCACGCAATGCGATGCGAGATTGCATCCATACAACACAACTGTGGAGCAAACCGTCATGCGATCCAAGGCGCCCGCGCACCACCGGATCGACCCTGCGGGCCTGAGATGGCTCGGCCGCAGGGCCAAGTTGGACACCAACGAGCAGATCGCCCACGCGGCCGGCGTCGATGCCTCGTCCGTGAGCCGCGGCATTCACGACGCCTGCGGCATCGAGGTGGTCTCCGGCCTGATGCACGTCGCCACCGGCACCGGGGTCAAGCCGGGCACCGCCTACGAGCGGTTGTTCCGGCTGGTGACTGACGAGCCGCGCCGGCGCGAGCGCGTGGGAGCGCCGCGATGAGCCACACCAGCGATGACGACCTTCCCGACCTGACCAAGGAGCAGTTCGCCGAGTTC
The DNA here is from genome assembly GCA_964412845.1 of uncultured Streptosporangiaceae bacterium. Taxonomy (GTDB): domain Bacteria; phylum Actinomycetota; class Actinomycetes; order Streptosporangiales; family Streptosporangiaceae; genus JAWWPY01. The sequence goes on along the minus strand of CAYPQM010000002.1, from coordinate 45,786 downwards.
CTCGGGAAGCCGGTCAGCCACGTGGAGCTGCTCGTGACCGAGGGCCGGGTGCCCTTCTACTGGGCCGGAAACGGACGCGACCCGCGTTTCCTCCGGGCCGAGGCGCGCGCCTACCGCGAAAAGCTGCGCCGCGAGAACCGCGTCGAGGCCCGGGAGCCCCTTGTGCCGCGGCGGGAGACCCCGGCCAAGTCCTACGACAAGGCAGTCCAACGCGAAGCCCGCCGCAAGACGAAGGCGGCCGTTCCGTAGCCAGCCCAGCCCGGAACAGCCGCCACGCACAGCCACCTATTTCCCGACATCAGCACTTGGAGGTGACCGGCATGATGAACCGTAGCGCCCGAAACGGGCGCAGCGCCACCGAACCGACCGGACTTCGCCGGATCCGGGCACCGTTCGCCCGCGAGACCGACACCCGTCCCGCTCGACCCATGTCGCGGGTCAGTCGTCCGCAGATGGCCCAGCGCGTCAACGACTCGGCGCCCACGCTGATCGACATGGAGCCCGTTCCCGCCGAGGTCGGCATCGCGTCTCTGCCGCCGTCGACGACCGTCAGCTTGGTCTTCGAGGGTGCCGGCTGGGGCGTGAACCCCTACGACTCGGCGACCTGGCCAGCGACGGTCGACGGCGCCTCGGCGACGACGCTGCTCCTGGCCAAGCCGGGCACCAGCGGAACGCAGAACGCTTCGGTTCCGCCCGCGCCGCCTACCCAGCCGAACGCCTTCGACGGAGCGCGCTGGATCGCCCTCGACCCCACGTTGTGGTGGGCCGCGAAGCACGACACGCGCAGCAACGACGAGTGGCCCGACGTCCCGGTCGCCGACGTGGAGCAGACGCGGGAGATGGCCCCGATTCGCGACGACCGCCCGCTGATGGAGCTCGAAGCGCGAACCCGCCAGACGCTCGGTCCGGTCGACGCCGGCCGCGCTGCCTGGGTCCGCCACGTAAGCAACCCGGACGCCGCGGGAGAGCGGGCCGACGCCCGCACCACGTCGCTCCACGCCCGCTGGTACAACCTCGCCGCCGTTGACCGCGCCCGCGTCCAGGTCGCTGCGGACAGCTCCGAGTCCGGCGACTACGTCGCCGCCGAGCTCACGAAGGCCATCGTCGGCCGCGCGATCGCGCTGGACGCCAGCGTCGAGCAGATCGCCGAAGCACTCGGAGCGGCGGCATGAACGAGGACCAGCTGCACCCCGACATCCCGCTCGCGACGCTGCAACTGGCGGACACCACTGTTGCCGGACTCCGCGCGCTCGCGGACTGGATCGAGGAGCACCCCGAGCAGGCGGCACGGATCATGCCCGGCGGCCTGGACCCGATCACGCTGATCGTGCCGAGCGAGGAGTACGAGGACAACTCCCGGCGCATCGAGCGCCTCCAAGCCGTTGCGGAGTCGGCTGAGAAGCAGGTCCGCGCGCGTTGGGACTACCGCCAGGAACACACCGACGCCCGCGGGACCTGGTACGACGTCGCGTTCAGCAAGACCGTCAGCGTGCGTATGCAGGTGCTGGCCCAGCCCGGCCCGGTTCAGGACAACCGCTTCGAAGCCTACGCCCGTGTCCTTCGCGCGGGAGGCTCCCCGCAGGAGGCCAGCGCCGCCTCCGAGGCGGTCCACGCCCAGTTCTTGGAAGCGGTGGCCCGGTGGTGAGCGCCACGTTCCTGCGCGCCCATGCGGCGGCCGAGCAGGCCGCGTACGCCGTGTCGCTGACCGACACCGGCGGTTGGGGCGGCGCCCATGACGACGCCGAGCGACTCGCGGCCGAGGCCGCCGAGGCCTGGCGGCCGATCGCGGCCGCCATCGCCGCCGGCACCCAGGTCGATGACGAGACGCGGCAGGCGGGACGGCAGTACCCGCCGCACGTCAACCACCCCGCCGGGCCGACGCATCTGCCGTGGGAGCAGACCATCGGCCTCACCGACTGGTCGAAGGGACGAGGACTGTGACCGTCATCGCTGACATCCTCGCCATCGACCCGGCCGCCTCGGACGCCCCGGCGCAGTTCCTGGCCGAGTACCGCGGCGAACCGATCACCGAGCCCGGCATCCGCGCGCGCATGTCGCTGCGCGAGTACCACGCCGACCCCGTCGCCGGCGGCTCCCTGTCCTCCACCGGCGCCCGGCGGATCCTCCCGCCGGGCACCCCGGCCCGCTTCGACTACGACCGCCTCCACGGCCGCATCGCGACCCCCGAGATGGAGTTCGGGACCGCGCTGCACAGCGAGCTGTTCGGCGGCGACCCCGAAGTCGTCATGCTCGACGAGCAGAACCGGCGGAAGAAGGACACGCAGGAGAAGGAGCAGGCGAACCGTGCGAGCGGCGTGATCACGCTGCTGAAGCACGAGTATCTCCGGATGAAGGCGATGGCCGACATCGTCCGTCGCCATCCTGAGGCCGGCCCGCTGTTCGCCGTCGACGACGCCATGGTCGAGCACTCGCTGTTCTGGCGCGACGAGGAGCACGGCGTCATGCTCCGGGCCCGGCCCGACTCGATGATCTTCACGCGTCGCGGACGTCTCGTCATCGTTGACCTCAAGAGCTGCCACGCCATCGACGACCTGTCGCTGAGTAAGGCGATGCACGAGAAGGGCTGGCACCAGCAGGCCGACTGGTACGAAAACGGCGCCGTCGAGCTCGGCCTGGCCGACAAGGACGACATCGACTTCCTCCTCGTCTGCCAGGAGAAGACGGCGCCCTACTACGTGCGCTGCGTCCGGCCCGACCCCGACGCGATGCAGATCGGCCGCGAGCTGAACCGCAAGGCTATCCGCCTCTACCGGGAGTGCACCGAGTCCGGCCAATGGCCTGCCTACCCCGACCGGATCGAACGCCTGCCGCTGCCGCCGTGGGTGATGAACGCCTACAACTGGGAGCGCTGGTAAAGCGATGAGCATTCTCGACGACGAGGTTTCGCTGCCGCACCGGGCCATCGTGGCCCGGGAGAACGCCAACGCGGAGCTGGCCCAGCTCATCGCGGACAAGCACACCGCGATCGCCACCGCGCGCCGGTTCCCCCGCGACATCGAGCGCGCCCGGAAGATGATGACCTACACGTGCAGCATCCCGGTGGTGGCGGAAAGGGCGTTCTACCGGCGCACGCTACGGGACCACGACGGCAAGCCGTTTCAGACCAGCGGCGCGAGCGTCTACCTGGCACGCGAGATCGCCCGCTGCTGGACGAACACCGTGTGGGGCACGATCGAGCTCCACCGCGACAGCCAGCACAGCGGCACGCACGCCCGCGCCTTCGCCTGGGACCAGGAAGACAACAGCGAGGCCAGCGCCACGTTCTTCGTGCCCGACTGGGTACGCCGCGAGGTGGTGCCGTCGAGCGACCAGCGACAGCCGGACAACCGAGGCCCGATCAACAGGATCGGCGCCACGTTCGTCCGGGAGGTGATCTTCCAGGTACTGCCGCTCTGGTACGTGGACCAGGCCAAGGCGCTGTGCTTCCAGACCTTGGAGCGCGGCAACGGTGTGTCTCTGGAAGACCGCATCGCCAAGGTCGTCTCCAACTACGCCAGTCGAAACGTCGAGCTCAAGCGGCTGGAGGGCAAGGTCAGCTGCAAGAAGCGCAACTGGGGCATCCAGGACGTCGTACAGCTCGAAATCATCTGGTCGAGTCTGGGCCGCGGTGGGTGCACGATCCCGATCGAGTTCCCTCTCCAGGAGGACACCGTGCGCGGGCTGCTCGACCTCCCCTCGGCCACCGCCCCGGTCGGCGAGGACGCGACGGCGGAAGCCGCGCCCGAGGTCGCCGAAACCGAAACGGCGGCAGCGTCATGATGACGTTCCTGTCCTACGGCGCCGTGCTGCTGGTCGGCATCTGCATCGGCGTCGGTGTGGCCATGAGCTACGTGGCGATCCGCCGCGACAAGGACGAGCCGATCATCCCGCCGCGGCGCCCGAGGGCGGGTCGCGCCGAAGCCTTCGAGCACGTCCCGCCGTCCCGCTGGGCTACGACGCCCCCACTCGCGCACGCGCCGCCAATGCAGGAACCGGCCGCCGCCGAGTAGCGGCCCCCGAGCGGCCCAGCCCGCCTCTCTTCCCCCCCGGTCGGGCGGGCTGGGCCTTCATCGCCGACGGGCGCGCGTCGAGTTTCGAGCGATTCTCCTGGAGTGCGCGCCCGCCGGTTTCGCAGCACGTCGCATTCATCACTCTCGAAAGCCGTATTCGGCATGTCTTCTTCACCTCGCCGCGGCGTGACCGTCGGCAGCTCCGCGGGCTCCCCGCGGTGATCTTCCGGATCTTTACCGCCAGCTGGCGCATCCTCGGCGCCATCTGCGTCGACCCGCTGGCCAGCCTGCTGCTCGCCCTGATCTTCCTGGTGACCGTGATCGCGGTCGGCGCCTCGCTGTCGCTGATCGAGAAGGCCCTACACAGGCGCACGGCACGACGCGCAGCACCGGTCTCTGTCCCCTCACCCAGACCAACCCCAGGACTCCACGATGACTGACCGCACCCAGGTGCTCGCGCACGAGCGAATGGTGGAGATCGTCACGGCTGCCCAGGCCGGCGACCGAGAAGCCTTCGGCGAGCTGTATGTCGCCTACCGCGACACGGTGTTCCGCTTCATCTACTACCGCGTCGCCACCCGTCCGCTGGCCGAAGACCTCACCAGCGAGACGTTCGTCCGCGCGTTGTGCCGGATCACCACCTTCAGCTGGCAGGGCAAGGACCTCGGAGCGTGGCTCATCACCATCGCCCGCAACCTCATCGCGGACAACTTCAAGTCGAGTCGCCACCGCCGGGAGGTCTCGACCGGCGAAATGCTCGACGGCGATGAGCTGGAGCCGTCGACCGAGGACGCCATCGTGACGTACCTGGACAACTGCGTACTCCGCAGCGCCGTCAAACGGCTCAACGAGCAGCAGCAGATGTGCGTCACGCTGCGCTTCCTCGAACAGAAGTCCGTCACCGAGACCGCCGAGATCATGGGCAAGCAGGAAGGCGCCGTCAAGACCCTGCAATACCGAGCCGTCCGAAGCCTGGCCCGCCTGCTGCCGGCCGACGCGATCTGACATCTGTTCACGATCCGGATCGTGGCATACGCACCGGTCTTCCTTACCTCACACCGAAAAGGCACATTATGGTCACGATCATCATCAGGCGCACCCTGCCGCATCGCCTTGCCGAGATCCTCGGCAAGGCCATCGCGGCCGGCGAATACACCCCCGGCGGCGCGCTCTCTCCGGAGGCTCTGGCACGCACCTACGGCCTCTCGCGTACGGCGGTGCGCGAAGCGCTCAAGATCCTCGAAGCGAAGGGCATGATCAACGCGCGTCCCAACCTGGGCACGCGTGTCATGCCGATCGCCAACTGGAACATGCTCGATACGCAGGTCAGCTCCTGGATCAGCCACACCCCGGTGGGAGAGGAGATGGCCAAGGCCGCCGTCGAACTCGCCGGCGTCGTCGAAGGCCATGCGCTGCCGGGCAACCCGCTGTATGAGCAGATGATGCAGCTGCTCAACGGCTACGCCCGATGACCTCGCTGCTGACCTGTGGCCGCGACCGCGACGGCGACATCGAAGCCGGAGACGGCTTCTGCGGTGCCGGCGGCTCCTCCCAGGCGCTCCGGAAGGTTCCCGGCATCAGGGTCGTTGAGGGCATCAACCACAGTCCGCACGCGATCCGCGTGCATGCGCTGAACTTCCCGGACGCCGAGCACCTCCAGACCGACATCCAGACGACCTGCGTGAGCAAGCGCAAGCCGCGCGCGTTCAAGTGGGACTCCCCGGCCTGCCCGCACTGGACCGACGCCGCCGGCCGCCCGATGTGGTTCGACAAGATCAACCAGTACGCCATCCCCGGGCTGGAGCCGGAGATCTCCGAGACGGGGATCCGTTCCCGCGCGCTGATGACCGAGGTGCCCCTGTATCTGGAAGCCATGTGGCTGACCGGATTTCCGGTGCTGGCTGGCGTCGTGGAGAACGTGCCGCAGGTCCGCAAGTGGGCCGAGTGGGACAAGTACCTGCACCGGTTCCACATGCTCGGCTACAAGACCAAGCTGATCGCGCTGAACTCGGCACACGCCGTCCCGGTGCGTACCAAGCGCTGCCCGCAGTCCCGCGACCGCGCGTACCTGGCGTACTGGCTCGAAGCCCTCGGCCGCGACCCCGACTGGGACAAGTGGCTGCGGCCCCGCGCCTGGTGCCCGCGCTGCGACCGCCGAGTGTGGGCGATGCAGGTGTTCAAGGACCCGCGCAAGGATATGGGCGTCTACGGGATCAAGAGCGGACAGTACGTTTACCGCTGCCCGAACAGCGACTGCCGCGGACAGGTCGTCCACCCCGAAGTCATCGGCGCGGCGACAGCCCTCGACTTCACCAAGCCGATCACCGCGATCGGGGACCGCGAGGCGCCGCTCGCCCCCATGACCATGGCCCGCATCGGCATGGGTGTCGTCAAGTACGGAGAGCCCTTCCTCGTCCCGGCGGGCGGCACCTGGCGGACCAGCCCGACGCCCGTCTCCGAGCCCATGCCGACCAGGACCACCCGCGAGTCCGACGGCATCGCTGTGCCCCCCATCGAAATCGCGCACGACACCGAAGGCAGATCGGCCGCCTGGGCCCGGCAGCACACGGGCACCGCCAGCGTCACGATCCCGCCGATGCTCATCACCATGCGCGGCGGGGGCTCCCTGAACGGCGCCCGCAAGACCGCCGCACCGATGCCGACCCTGACCGCGAACGGCAACCACATCGGCCTGATGCAGCAGCCGACGCTCGACCTGATGGTGCCCTACTACGGCAACGGCAACGCCGCGCCCGCCGACGAGCCCATGGGCACCCTGACCACCCGCGACCGCTACGCCCTGTCCCGCGCCCACAACAGCTTGGAGGTCGACCCGCGGCACATCATCCAGTCCGTCGAGCGGATCCAGGAGATCACCCTGAAGACCCGGGAGCTGAAGAAGGACGACGCGGGCCGGGCCGACGACGACAAGCGGCACACGGATGCTATCGCCCGGCTCGGCGCCGAGGCGGCCAGGACCGCCGAGCGCATGGGCCTGGAGTCCGTGCTGTTCCGGATGATGAAGATCGACGAGTCGCACAGGGGCATGGCCTTCGACGACGACTTCGTGATGCCCGACGACATCAGCGCTGAGGTCGCTACCAGGCTCTACGGCAACGCGGTCACGCCCCCGCCCGCCGAGGTCATCGTCTCGGCGCTCTCCGAGATCATCCACGGGATCGAGCTTGACCGCGAGCTGGTGACAGCATGAACTTCCCGACCACTTGCTGCGCCCGGTGCCTCAACCTGGACACCGACCCCGCCATCCAGCTCGCCGTGAGCGGCACGCCCGGCCCGCAGGGCTCGAAGAAGGCGGTCGGGACGCGGGCCGCGAAGAACGGCGGCCGCACGCCGATCCTCGTCGAGTCCTCGGCCAAGGTGAAGCCCTGGCGCGCGGCTGTTGCTGACGCCGCTGCCAACTGCGCGCCCCTGGCCGGCGCACTGGCCGCCTCCATGATCTTCACGCTCCAGCCGCCCCAGCGCATGCCGAAGGGCCGCGTGCTGCCCAGCTGCACCCCGGACCTGTCCAAGCTGCTGCGCTCCACCGAGGACGCGCTCAAGGGCCTGGCGTGGCTCGACGACGCCCAGGTCGTCGAGTACCGCGACACCGGCAAGTACTACCCGGGCCAGCACCCCCTCGCGCCAGCCGCTCCGGGTGTGCTCATCCGCATCTGGACGATCGGAGCTACCCCGTGACCACACTCCCCGGCACCCAGCAGCGCCACGCCGACACCTACCGCCTGAGGCACCTCGGGCTGAACGGGATGGACTACCTGCTGCTGTCGGCGTGCGCCAAGCAGCCCTGCGCGCGACCCGCCGAGATCGCGCTGCGCATCGGCCGGTCCGCCAACCACGTCGCGAATGTTGCCAGCTACCTAGTGCGCGACGGGTTCCTTGAGCGCCAACGCGGGGGATTGATGATCACCGCGTACGGCAAGCGGGCCCTGGCCCAGGCGCGAGACGCGATTCGGGCTACGCCTCCCGCCGTGCACGCGCCCCTGATGCTGGGCACACCGCCGACCCACGCGCTCCGGGACACCTCGCGCGCGGCCCGGGCCGCCCAGCTGGCGGCCCCGCAGACGCCCCTCAACCCCGACGCCCCGCTGTGGACGCTCGCGCTGCCCGTCAAGGTGCACAACCGGCTGCGCCGGGCCGGCATCCACACCGTCGCCGAACTCATGGCCGCCTCTGACGCCGACCTGCGCAGCCGGCCCGGGATAGGAGACGCGACCCTTCCCGCCATCCTCAGCGCGCTCGTCACCGCGGGCCTGCGGGACCCGGGCCGTCCCTGGGGCGCCGACTCGACGTCGCCAGCCGCCGGGCTCGTCGCCAGCGGCAGCCCCTGACCCAAGCACGCCGCCGGGAGGGGAGCCCGGCAGGCCGCGGACCGCCGGCCACGCGCCGGGCCGACCCGCCGATCCCCGACCGAGCACACGAGAGAAAGGGCGCCGCCATGGCTGACCTGAAGCACCAGCCGGTCGGCAACTACATGTGGGCCGTCTGGATCCGACGCTCCGACCTGCCCCAGATCGTCAAGGCCGTCGCCGGGATCCTCGCCACCTACGCGGACCCCGACGGCTCCAACGTCAAGGTCAGCGAGGAGACGCTCGCCGACGAGGCGATCATCTCCGACGTCCGCTACCTCCGCGACAACATCCGTGTCCTGACCGAACTCGGGCTGATCGAGATCACCAAGTACGGCAGGAAGCTCGGCGTCCCGGACACCTACCAGCTGACGCTGCCCGGCCCCGGCTACCCCGCGATCCCGATGCGCCGCGACCCCCAGGGCAAGCCCATCGGCCGCGACGGACAGCCCTGCGAGCGCGACGACGACGGCAAGCTCATCCGGCCGAAACCGCTCGCGCTCCGGCCCTTCCTGGCCGAGCTCCAGGGCAAGCCGCTGCCAGCCCGGGCGATGCCGATCGACCGCGAGCCCAAGACCCCTACCGGCAATGCGGTGCCGGAACAGCGCGGCAACGACGAGCCCGCTCCCGGCAACGGGATGCCGGAACAGAACCCCGGGATCCACGCTACCGGCAACACGGTGCCGGAACGCCCTGTGGACAACACGGCCGCTTCCGGCAACGCGGTGCCGCAAGGCCCTGTGGAAAACCCCGCCGACGGTCCAGGCTCCCGGCAACCCGTTGCCGCCAGTGGCGCCCCGGGCGACGACCCCTTCCGGCAACCCGTTGCCAGCCTTCCGGCAACGGGTTGCCACAGTTCCGGCAACCCGTTGCCGGTGACCAACCTTGACCAACTACCACCAACCAACTCACCCAAGGCGACCACCTCACTTGTCGAAACGATCACGTCTGTGGAAAACCTCGACGACATCGTGATCACCGACGAGGAGTACAACGCCGCCCGCCGGCTCCTTGGCCAACTCGACGATTTCGGCGCCGCCCTCCAGGCCGAAGTCGAAGCCGACCTCGCCCGCCGAGGCGTCACCAACGCACCCACCCCGCTGGTCATCACCCGCGCCGCCGCCTGCGCCCGCAGCCGCATGCCCAGCCTCCACGGCCCATAGCCACCGTCCCGTCAACCGCCAGCCCCGGCCGGCCCGACCCCACCGGGCCCCGACGACAGCCGCACCGAGGAGCACCCGTGACCAACACCGACACTGAGCCCGACGCCGAACGCCGCGCCATGGAAGACGCCCGCCGCATGTCAGACGGCATCCGCGCCCTTGCGCGCACCAACGTCGTTAAGCCTCACAGACCGCCCCTTGCCAACCCCATACCAGCCCCCGACGGCACCCCGGCCATCCCTACACGACAGGGCGGCGCCCGAGCCGTCCGCTGCCCCTTCTGCAAAGCCGCCCCCGGACTCGGCTGCCAAACCGTCACCGGCCGCCCCATGACCGCGCTCCACCCCTCCCGACTCGACGCCGCCAGACCAACCCCCGACCCCCCGGACCGACCATGAACCTGCTGCAAGCCACCACCCGCGCAGTCCCCGGCATCGCCACCACCATCCTCGACGCCGCCCTCGAACTCACCGAAGGCCTCGCCGACGCCATCCGCCGCACCCTCGCCGTCCTCCGCAACACCCTCACCCCAGACGACGAACCCGAACCCGAACGCCGCCCCTGGGTACCGATGGGCATCACCGACATCCGGGACAAGTACCTCGTCCGCATCAACGGCGAAGAATGCCAGGTCATCGGCACACCCAGCACCCGCGACAACCCTGACACCAACTGGGAGAACGCCCCCCAGATCGTCGACGTCCACCTCCGCAACACCACCACCGGCGACGAAGAACTCCTCCCCTTCGCCGTACACGTCCGGCTGCTCGCCACCCCCGACATGACCGTCCCCGACGACGCCTCCAGCCTCTCCGGGCCCGGATACCCCACAGGCGCAGCAGCATGATCACGTCATCAAACGAACTGACGAATGGCTCCGCCTACGGCCAAACGCCCACAAGCCACGCAGAAGGCGCGCCGACACCGGTCCGGCCCAGGCGTACCGGCCCAAACCCATCCGCCCGTGACACGACCGTCCAGGGCGCGCGAAGGGACCTTCCGCGATGAAGCGCCGCACGCCCCGCCTAGGCTCCCCGCTGTCCACCCGCGAGATCGACGTCCTCGTGCTGGTGGCCGCCGGCCACTCCAACGCCCGGATCGGCGCCGAGCTCGGCATCGCGTTCTTCACCGTCAAGTCGCACCTCAGCCGCATCTGCCTCAAGCTCGGCGCCGCCAGCCGCACCGAGGCCGCTGCGATCGCCATCGGCCTCGGCACCATCCCGGCACCCCCGGGGCCAGCCCAGCAGCCCGAGACGCCCGCTCCCGTTCCCATCCCCGTCCCGGTGCCGCGGCCGCCAACTGGCGGGAATGCCGTCCTGCTGCCGGCCCGGCTCGTCGACGGGCTGCTCGGCGTCGTCGGTGCCGTCGCCAACTCGCCGACACCCACGCCCGTGCGCGAGCACGCCCGCGCCGTCATGCGCCGCGTCGAGTTTCACCGCCGCGCGACCGCGAGCCGCCCCGGCAGGACGCCGTGACCGCGCGCCGGGCCGCGTGGGCCGCCGGACGCCTGGCAGCCGCAGCCGGGCTGCTTGCCCTGATCGTCCTCATCGCAGCCCTCGGCGGCGTTGCTCTCGCCTGCTGCGTCGACCAGCTGATCGGACCCTGATGATCACCGCCATCCTCACTGTCGCGCCCTTCGTCACAGCAGCGGCCGGTGCCGCCGCCGGGGCCGTCGGCCTGCACCGCCACCGGCGTCGCTCCCGGAAGCACGCGGGCGCGGTGAGCCCGTCACCACCCGTTCTGATCCCGGGCGTCAACACGCCGGTGTCATGGAACGTCGATCACAGAGGTGCGCTGCTGCCCTCGACGATGGATTTCTCCGTGGAATTCGACCTGCCCGTGTTCTTCAGCACTGTGGAGGCTTTCGGAGACGTGAGCATCTCAACGAGCACCACCGCGCGGTGGGCGAAAGCCGGGCTGTCGACCGAGCCCGCCGATCGTGCCACGGCCGAGGCCGGTATCCGCAAGGTGTACCAGGCGCGCGGGCTGCCACAGCCGTCCCAGATCATCTGGGCGCAGTCACCCCGTGCCGCAGTCGGAATCTACAAGGCCGTGATCGCCGCTGCTGATGCCAGAAGCCTGTCACGCGACGAGCTCATGCCTGACAACGAATACAAGGCGCTGGTCGGGGGAACCGACGTTCTCTGGAGGTTCATGCTCGGGACTACGGCCAACCTGCAGCTGGTGGGTCAGATCGGCCGCGAGGTCTTCCGCGCAGCACTGGCAACGTCGCCCGCAGGAACGCTCGTCCGCTTTGCCAGCAAGGACGGCCCTCCGCTGATCCCCGGGCAGTTCGACGCCGAGAGCTTCGCTCTGCACGAGGTCGGCAAGCGGGCCCGCCCGAACCGACCCCGCAGCGCTGCCCTGGACGCCCTGGCAAAAATCGCGCGCAGCGCCGGACCTTGGTGGCCCTTTGACAAGCTGGTCATCGCCTGCGAGCGCCCCAGCGGCATCCTGATGGACCAGCAGGAGCGTCCTCACGCCGAGGACGGCCCCGCCGTGGTCTACCCGGACGGCTGGGGCGTCTACTTCTGGCACGGCACGCCTGTCCCCGCCGACCTGATCGACGGGCCCGGCTGGACCGCAAAGCAGATCCTGACCCACCCCAACACCGAGGTCCGCCGCGCGGCCGTCGAGCGCATCGGCTGGGACCGGTTCATCGCAGACGCGAAGCTGGCGCCCGTGGGTGCCCCTGTCCCGGACCCGGGGAACCCCGGCCAGGAGCTCGCGCTGTACGACGTGCCCGGCCGGATCTACCGCAACCCCGTACGTGTCCTGCTGTGCACGAACGGCTCCGAGGAGCGCGATGGCACGCGTCGGCGCTTTGGTCTGACCGTCCCGGCCCGCTTCACCGACCCGGTCGAAGCCGCGGCCTGGACCTTCGGCTGGGATCGCGACGACTACGCCGCCCTGGAGCACCGCCGCTGATCCACCGCGGCGCCAGTCACGGCGCGCGCTGACCGTGAAGCCTCCACCATCCGAAGCGAGGACCCATGACAGACCCACAGCCCGAGACGCAACCCGACCAGCTGGTCCCGCCGCTGGTCGAGCAGTACTTCGCCAAGTACCTCCGCGAGTACTCCGACGACACGCTCAGGTACCTCGACAGTGCCGCGTGGTGGGCCAAGCGAGGATTGTCCACGGACCCCGCCGACCGGGACGCGGCCGAACGGGCGATCATCGACCTCTATGCCTTCAGGCAGCTGGGCGGCAGACAGAAACCGCGCATCATCTGGGCCGACTCGCCCCACGCGGCGCACAGAGCAGCGGACTACGCCGTGGCGCAGGGCACAGCGTGGCCGTGCGCCCGCGAAGATCTCACGCCCGAATCAGAGCTGTACGTCCTTGGCCGGAACCACCGGATCAACTGGGGACTGGTGCAACAGCAGCTCCGTCCGCTCCGAGCCGCCCGCCAGGTCGGCGAACAGGTCCTGGCCGCGACCGACCTGACCGCCAACATGACGTTAGGCCCGTTCCACACTCTGCGGATGAAGGGCCATGCCGTCGTGCCGGGCCAGTTCGATGCCGAGGCTCTCGCCCGCTACGAACTGGAGCTGGTGAAGGAAGAGGCATCCATCTCAGCGGTGCACTACGGCGCTTGGCACGCGCTGCTGCAGATCGCTCGAAGCGCCGGCCCCTGGTGGCCTTTCGAAAGCATCGTCATCATCAGCGAACGCCCCACAGCCATCCATTTCGACCCTGAGCTGCGCCTCCACGCCGACAACGGTCCGGCCGTGCGCTACCCCGACGGCTGGGGCGTCCACGCCTGGCACGGCACCGTCGTCCCGGCCAGCCTCATTGAAGGGCCGCCTTGGACCCCCGAGCAGGTTCTCACCCAGCGGAACGTTGAGGTGCGCCGAGCTGCGATCGAACGCATCGGCTGGGACCGCTTCGTCGAGTCCGACATCCTGCAGCCCCTCGGGCCGGCAGTCCCGGACCCCGGCAACCCAGGCCAGGAACTACGCCTCTACGTCCCCGCCGTCCGCATCTACGACAGGCCGGTTCTCGTTCTGGTCTGTACGAACGGCTCTCTCGAGCGCGACGGCACGCGCCGGCGGTTCGGTCTCACCGTCCCCGCAGGCTTCACGGACCCGGTCGAAGCCGCCGCCTGGACGTTCGGCTGGACCCGCGAGCAGTACGCAGCCCTGGAACATCGCCGCTGAACCCGCCGGCCACCCCCGCCACCCGAATCGAGGCTCCTGATGACGTCGGAACCGATCCCCAACAGTTCGACCCGGCCGCCCCTCTCGCCGTACTGGTCGGCCCGCGAGGCGTGGGTGCCTCTTCACCGCTACCTGGATCCGGCGACCCGGGCCCAGGAACTCAGCCGGACGTGGCGGACCTGGGGTCTGTCCACCGAGCCCGCCAACCGGCAGCTGGCCGAGATCGGGATCAGCGACTTCTACCGGGCCCGCGAGCAGCGACAGCCCTGGATCGAATGGGCCACCTCGCCCGCCGACGCCGTCCGCCTCGTCAAAAAATGCCTCCTCGCGCACGACCAGCCGCTGCCCTGGGACGTACTCCTGCCACCACACGAACGACAGGGCTTTTACAACACCGAAAATGTCTGGTGGGCCAGCAGGGTCTCAGGCATGCTCGCGGCCGACTTCATCCGGCCCATCGGAGCCCAGCTCACAAACGCGGTCATTCCGAATCGCGAGACTACTCTTCAGGTGGGCTTCGACCTTCGATCAGCCAGAGACGCTGATCTCTACTACGCACTCCGCAGACTCCGCGTGCACCCGGGGCAGTTCGATGCCGAAAGGCTGACCCGCTGCGAGCTCATCGCGCGAATGGGAGCCGAGGACCGGCGGCGAGCCAGGGAGATGTCCGAGTACCTGCCCATGCCGTGGAACCGGTCGCGTCTCAGCGGGCCCCTGATCGACGGGGTTCCGCCGGCGAAGTTCGAGCCCAACAAGCCGGCGCTCCACGCGGAGATGCTGATCGCCAGCAACGCCGGCCCCTGGTGGCCCTTCCAGGACACCGTCGTGATCTGCGACCGACCCGAGTCCATCCATTTGGACGATCAGCAACAGCTTCACGCCGACAAGGGCCCAGCCGTGGCCTACCGCGACGGATGGGGCATCCACGCCTGGCACGGCACCCAAGTCCCAGCCGACCTCATCGAAGGCCCCGAGTGGCCCAGCGACAAGATCCTGGCCGAGCGCAACACCGAGATCCGACGCGTTGCCATCGAACGCCTCGGCTGGGACCGGTTCATCGACCAGGCTGCCATGGTGCCCGTCGGCCTGCCCGTCCCGGACCCCGGCAACCCGGGCCAGGAACTCGCGCTGTACGACGTACCCAGCCGTGTCTACCGGGCCCACGTGCGCGTTCTTCTGTGTACCAACGGTTCCACCGAGCGCGACGGTACCCGCCGCCGCTTCGGCCTGACCGTCCCCGGCCACTTCGCCGACCCAGTCGCGGCCGCGGCCTGGTCCTTCGGCTGGACCCGCGAACAGTACGCAGCGCTGGAGCACCGGCGCTGACCCACAGACCCCGGGACCGCACCCGCGGATCCCGGTCACCCCTCATCACGAGAGGCAGACACTGATGACCACACTCGCCGAGCTGACCGACGCCACCGGCGTCGACGTCCTGGAGCACCTCGACCTCGAGGCCGCCATCCCCGTCGTGACCACGGCGGCCTGCCAGGGCGACGTCAGCATCCTGCGCATCGGCACCGACCTGCCCGTGATCGCCGAGGGCACCGAGCCCGTCCCGGCCGACGGCGTCGCCGTCGTCGCCGGCGAGAACGGCGGCAACACCCACAGCCTGCACGGCAACGGACCGATCTACTACGAGCCCGCCCCGAACAACGGCGGCCTGGCGCTCGGCACCCTGCGCGTCCCCGAGGGCTCCGAGGCGTTCATGCTCCACCCGGAGCACGGCGCCTTCCAGTTCGTCCCCGGCACCTACCAGTGCGGCCGCCAGCGCGAGATGGCCGACGAGGTCCGCACCGTCGCCGACTGATCCACCCCGCCACCGGCGCCGGGGCGGCACATGCCGCCCCGGCGCTCTCCCCGCCGGAACCCCGGAGCATCCCCATGGACTCGTGCTCGACCCGCGCCCTCGTCTGGCGCGTCGTGATGTGCATCGCCGCACTCACGTCCGTCCTGACCGCCATCGCGTCACTCGTAGCCCTGCTGACATCCCACCCCCTGGCGTCGTCCATCCTGCTGGGCACTGCGGCGAGCGCTTTCGTGCTCTGGGCCGTGGCCCTGTGGAACGCCGACGTCCTCTCAGACCACACCCAGATGCGCGTGCAACGACTCCGCCGGAGCCCTCGCGTCTGGCAGCGCCTCTCCTACGCCGCGGGAACGGCCACCAGCCTCCTGTGGGCCTGGGCGATGTACAAGGCACTGACCGGCCACGCCAAGACATCGATCGTCTACCTCGTGATCGGCTGGGTCACCATCGTGGCGAACGCCGCCACGGCGAGCAGAGCCCGAAACCTGCTGATGGCCCAGTGGGAAACCCAACCCGAGCCCGAAACGGCGGCCAGGACCGCTGCGCGGAGGAACCAGCCGTGACGCCCCGCCGCTCCTGGCCCGGCTTCGGCGCGCGCGCCCGGGACGTCGCCGTGTTCGCCACCGCCTTCGCGCTGGCAGCACTGCTCACAGGCAGCGTTCTCCTCGGGCTTCTCGCCGGCGCGCTCTACGCCGCGGCGGTCGCGCTGCCCATCCCGAACCTGCGGGACGTCCGCGCCCGCCGCCTCCAAGCCGAAGCACTCCGCCATGCCCACCGGCCCGACCAGCGCGTCGACCGCGTCATCGGCCGCCACTGGCCGGCCCCCGACGACGACAGGACCCGACGATCATGACCGGTCGCGCACGACACCGCGCCCCTGACGGCCTGCTGGTCGAGTGGCAGCCCCGGACACCCGCCGACCTGACCGAGCTCCTGGCGGCGGTTCCCAACGCCTACGAGCGCCTCCGCGCCGCCGACGCCCAGCACACCGCCCTGACCGCCGCACCGGACGCCGAATGACAGCGCCCGCCGTCCTACCCGAACTCCCGCACACCCACGTCGTCGGCCTCCGAGCCGCCGGAAAGACCGTCGCGGAGATCGCCAAGCAGACCGGCCTGAACGAGCGCGACGTCCAAGACGCCCTCGACAACGCCACCCACGGACCGCTCACGGCGCGCGCCGGCACCTCCGCTTCACGGTCGCGCCCCCGCACGCCACGGACAACCGGAACGACAACCAAAACGACAACCCGGACGGCAACAACCGCGGCTACCGGCGCGACAACCGAGCCGATCACGGATACCGTCGGCGACCTGCTCGACTGGGGCAGCCGCCACGACAACCTCCGCGTCCGGGCCGCTGCCCGCCGTATCCGTGACGACCTGGCCGAGCTGCGCCGGCGCCGAGGTGCCGAAGCCGAAGCACGCGCCGCAGCCATCGAACTCGAGATCCGCATGGCCGAGCTCGAAGCAGCCAAGGAACGCGCCCGCATCACCGGCGACGCCGTCACCAACCCCGCACCCCGCACCCCCGAGGACACCGATGACTGACCGCCCACGCCCCGCAACCGGCACGGTCTTGGACCGGCTGCGCGCCTGGTACGGCGCCTACGCACGGGCTGGCCACGGAACCGCCGTCGTGGCCTGCCAGCACGGCCACGAAGCCCAGTGGGCCGGAGAGATCGGCGAATACGTCCCGCTGCACGCCGGCGACATCCGCGACGCCATCCAGCGCATCGAGCGCCTCGGCCAGCCCATCCCAGACATCACGGTGCTGAACCGGATCCGGGCGCGCGCCGAGGACCGCCAGCTGCGCAACGCCATCAAATACGACGCGGGACTCGTACCCCGACCCGTGGTCCCGAGCGCTGACGACGATCTCGACGTTGTCCTCACCCTCGTTGACCAGCTGGGCGCGCGCACCACCCCGATTGCCGCCGCCGACCAGTCCGCCATGCTGAACGTCCTCGGCCGCCTCGTCGACCACCAGGACGACCCCTGCGTCCCCAACCACCACGGCGACTGCGAGACGCACCTGTCATCCCGGCCATGCGCCGTCAAGGAGGGCCGCGAGCTCCTGGAACGTATCCGCGGCGCCGTGAACGTTGACGACCTCACCGAGGCAGAGCAGCAGCAGCCCACCCAGGACAAGACCGAGTTCGCGCTGGGGGGCCGCTCATGAGCAGCACAGTGCGCGCTGACTCACGATCAGGATCGAGACCCTCATGACCGACCAGTCCCCAAACGAGACTGCCATCAAAGCGATGCACCATAGCCACCTCGGCACTGCTATGACGGTTCTGCAGGCCGCCGAGGACAACCTTGAGGCGCAGCCCTGGTATCCGCTCCAGGCCGGCGACGTCGTTCTCAGCGCTTCAGCCGAGGACGTCGGCATCGGCCTGACCTACCTCGCCGAGGCGGACGAGCGCAGCGCGAGCGGCGTCAGCCTTCGTCTGGTCTCCGTCACCGGCGCCGACGCGTCCGATATCGCCGACGAGGACGAGCACTTCCCGTTCACCGACCTCTGGTTCGACGCACAGCCAGGCACCCTCACCGTCATCCGTGCCGGCCACGTCGTTCACGGAGCCGCGCTGATCGTCGTCATCCCGACCGGCGGCGGTGCCTGATGGGCTGGGGAACAGCAGGGACCATCTTCGAGCGGGTGGCCGACTCTCTCCTGGAGAGCGGCGCCCCGGACGACGTCGTCACCGAGGTGTGCTCGGACCTCATCAGCCTGCTACGCAGCGAGGACTGGGACACCCACCACGACAGCCTCGCTCAGTACTCCACTGAGCCCGCGATCATCGCAGCCTTCCGCCAGCACGACATCCACCTTCCCTGCGAAACGGAAGACTGGGAAGGCGATCATGTCTGCACCCTCAACGACGGCCACGACGGCGACCACGACGACGGCAACGGCCACCGCTGGCGCGACATCGCGCCCGACACGCTGATCGACGACGCACGCGACCTCACCAAGGTCATCTTCAACCGGCTGCGCGACTTCATCGGCGACGACGACGTCTTCGGCGACGGACTGTCCTGGGACGTCCTGCCCGACTGGCTCACCGGCGACGGCACCGGGCGCGCGCTGTGGGCACACGGCTCCGACAACGCCGAGAACCGCGCCGACAACCAACACGGAGGACAGACCTGATGGGCTACAGCGCCAGAGCCGCACTCACGTACGGCCACGACGTCACCAACCAGTCCCCGCACTGGCACGACAACGACGACCTGGACGACATCGGCGAATACGGCACCCGGTCACTCCGCGCGGCCGGAATCGAGAACCCCGTCACCCTCGTCTACGACGACCACACGGGCGCCACGATCCTCGCTGTTGCATCGCACCACAACACGGCCGGCGCAGCCACAGAGATCGAGTCCCTGGAACTGCCGCCGGACGCCGCCGAGCAGCTGGCCGCCGCCGCGGCCGTGCTCGACTACAACCTGACTGACCAGACGCCCCTGTGGCGACTGACCTCCAAGTTCAGCTGAGGCCCGATGATGCAGGAGCCCAGGGGCCAGATCACTCACATCGCAGGCACTGACATCCAGATCGGCCCGCACCTGCGCCAGCGTTGTGGCTGGTGCGGCGCCGTCATCGAAGATCACGACCTTCGCAACGTCCAGGGCCTCGAAGGTACCAACCCGCGGCCGCCAACCTGGACTGTCGGCGCGCTTGTTGTGCTCGACGGCGTCGGCGCCTGGACGATCCCGCACGAGGACGGCGCCGAGCTGCCGGACAACGCCTGCATGAATCTCGACCCGGCGGTGACCCTGTGAACGCAGCCGGGCCGGCGGTCAGTACACGCCAAGCGCTCGCCGATACGGCCCTGGCGTGGCTCCGGGCCCGGGTCCGGGAGATCGAGAGGGCCTCGGCCGCGATCGGTCCCGACGACATCAGCCCGCCGACGCACTACCGCCACAGCTACGTGGTCCAGCTGGCGCCGCAACTGCTTGGACCGGCACGTCCGTTCGCCTTCGACCACGACCTCCCACAGCCCGAGACGACGCTGGATGAGCTGCGTGCGCTGCTCGACGTCTACGACTCCACATGCGCCAAGCTGGCCGAGGCGCGCCGGCAGCTCAACGGAATGCGCCCGGAGTGGACGCTCGGCGACGACGTCGACCCCTACGACTCGAACCACATCATGCGGGAAGCCGACGCGCGCCACTTCGCTGAGGACCCCGACTGCCAGAACTACCTGTACCGGCGTTCCGTCGGTGGCTGGAAACGCGTCGACGAAGAACTGTCCGAAGGCGTGGACTAGTGGACACACAGCGCCGTATCGCGGTCTACACCCGTAGTAAAGGGCCGGAGTCGCTCCTCACTCCGAAGCAGCGGCGCCGCGCGGAGAAGAAGATGAACCGGGCGATGAGCCGCTTTTGGGCGAAGCCCTGATGTGGTGACGAGTCCTACTCGGCGGGCTTCGGCTGGGCGGCGCGACCGCGGCCGCGGATCTCGACTCCGTGGCGCGTCAGGATTCGGCGCACTTGCTCGTGGCTGAGCTCGACGGTGCGCGCGATGTCGCGGAGGCTGCGGTCGTCGCCGTACGCCTCGACGATGAGGGCCTCGGTCCTGGCGCGCTCGCCGGCTTCGCGCGCGGCTTGAGCGGCTAGTCGACTCATCACGTCCTCCACTCGGCACATGATCGCAGATCGGTGGGGTGGTTCCCAGCCCATCGTAAGTCACATTCGTTGACTTTAGAAGCGGCTGGTGAGAGCATGGTTCTAGAGTCACAAAAAGTGACTTTAGCGAGAAGGGCTCCGACATGACCACCGCGACCGCCACCCGCACCGCCCACCTGAGCAGCCAGGGACGCGGAGTCGCCCACACCATGCGATGCGCGACCGTCGCGAACTACCAGCGGTTGCGCAACGGCGTCGGCCGCGGCAACTGTCCGGACCTCACCGAGTGCACCTTCGACGAGGCGGTACAGCTGATCGAGACGCGTTGCATGTTCGAGTGCAAGCTGTGCAAGCGGATGCGCGAGGCCGAGGCCAAGCGGTTCCACACCGCTGACGGCACCGAGGCAGACCCGGGATCAACACCCGGCGGGCGACTCACTTCGGCCAGCCGACCGCGGCCGGCCACTGATCAGGAAGCAGTCCCGATGAACGACACCAGCGAACTGGCGGCGCGCGCTGCCGCCGCCTTCGACCACGAGGAGACCAGGCGCACCGCGGCCGCGCAGGAGACGGCCGCCGCCGACTTCCAGAGGATCTGGGACGCGTTCGAGGCCATCGGCGTGCCCGTCGACAAGAAGGTGGCGGTCCGCAACAGCGACGACGGCGCGCTCTGCGTGCCGATCTTCCCCGCGCAGGACACCCGCCACTACGACGACGAGTCGGGCGACTGGGAGGGGGAGTACCGGCCGGGCGTCGTGGCCACGCTCCGCGACGGCGACGTGTGGATCTTCGCCGAGGACGACGAGGGTCTCTCCGAGAACGAGGGCAGGTACCTGCCGGTTGGGCCCCTCGACGGCCTGGCCACGATCGGCCGGGCGCTGGCCAGGGGTGGCCGCCACGAGTACAAGCCGCGGACCGCCGCCGGCCGGGCCGAGCACCTCCTGCACTCCATCCCCGGCGACAACGTCACCCGCCAGGACTCCGTCCAGCTCGCCGCCACCGAAGCGCTCTGCATCGCGATCCTGGACCTCGCCGAGGCGATCCGCACCGCCCGGACCTGAACCGGCTTTCGCCCCGGCTTCGGGAGCTACCCGAGCCGGGGCTACCTCGTTAGACACAAGACGCTGCGTTCTGCAGCTGTCCAAGATCCCCCTTCACCATCCTTCTTCCGGCATGCCTGGAAGATCAGCCCACGATGACGTCGCCGCAGCGGCACGAAGGAATTCTGATGACCGACACCACCGTCGAAGCGCCCCTGAGCGACCCCAGGCAGTCCATGGACTTGCTGGTCACCAACGCCCCGAACGCGGCCGACGTGCTCCGCGCGGCCCTGAGCATGACCTGGCCGGCGAACATCACGCCCCAGGAGCGCGCCGCCTACAACCAGGCCTGGGCCGAAGCGTTCGTTGACCGCGTGATCACGATGCCTGGCACCGGCAGCGCGATCCTCCTGGACCAGCTGCTCACGGACCACGACGTGTACTTCACTGACGAGGTCGACGACGACCCCGAGCGGAACCCGCGCGTCGGCCTCGTCAAGGCCGCCACGTCCACTTGGTTCGTGAACCAGCTGCTGGCCTGGCGCGCCGGCCACGAGCCCGAGCCGAACCCCTTCGCGATCCACACCATCGTCGTCAGCGACCAGCGTGCCGACGGCACCTGGAACTACACGATCACCCACGGACCGGACTGCGACCGTCTCCCGTACGGCGAGACCTGCGCCTTCGACCAGGTCGCCCAGGGCGAGATCCCGATCGCCCCCGGAACCACGCCCGGCGAGTACGCGGCCTGGGTGGTTCTGTCGGGTGCCAACGGCGCTGTCAGCGACGAGTACATCTACGTCGATGAGAAGCCGATCACCCGCGTCGGCCAGCCCGAGCCTGTCGTGCCGCAGTTCCCGGGCCCCGGCGGCACCTTCTGGCGCGACAGCGAGGGCGACCCCTGGGTGACGCTCCCCAACGGAACGCTGCGCACCCTCCACCCCGGCGACGCCAACGCCAACGAGGTCCAGCAGCACTTCGGCCCCATGACCCGAGTGGGGCGGGACGACCTCTGATGGCGGCCACGGACCCGTCGACCGCCATCGAAGAGATCCGCGGCTGGCTGGACGCCTACCCCGAGTCCGAGTTGTTCGAGCTCCCGGCCAAGACGCTCCGCGCCGCCGTCGATGACTTCGATGAGCTGCTCGCCGCGTCGAGTCTCGGCTCCCCGGAGGCCTTGGCGATCCGAGCGCGCACTCCTGCTGACGTCAGCGAGCGCTTCATGCGGAAGGTCGCCCTGGCCGAGCAGGCCGCGGCCCCGGAGACGCCGGACTTCTTCGAGGACGGCAAGACCTACATCCGGCGCGCGCCGTGGACGCCTCCCGAGCTGCTCGAGATCTTCTCCTGCGTCGTGCTGGCCAAGCATCCCGCCAAGAACGAGCCGCGCGCGTTCGGCTTCGAGGCACACGCCTTCCCGGGCAACGACTGGATCAGCGCCGCCATGGGCCCCGCCCAGTGGGCCGATGGCTGGACCGAGTACGACCTGGCCGCCGCAGACGCGGCGCGCGCTGCCGCTGGCGCATCCCACATCAATCCCGAGTCCAAGGACGCCTGATGGATCTCTCACACAACATTCACGATGCCGTCACCGACGGTCTCCACAGCATCGCCGCTGGGATCCCTACCGGCTTCCCCGACCTCGACACCCTCACGGGCGGCTTGCAGCCCGGACACCTCACCGTCATCGCCGGACGGCCCAGTCACGGATGCAGCACCCTCGCCCTCACTCTCACCCGCGCCGCCGTTGCCGCCAAGCGCGAGACCTACTTCGCCGCCCTGCAGAGCTCGGTCGACGACACCGCTCGGCGTTTCGCTGCCGCCGAATCCCAGGTGGCCATGCACTGGATCACCGCCGGTGTGTCCGCGCCGGCCGAGGCCGCCCGGATGGAGGCGACCCGCAAGCGCATCCAGGCCGAACCGCTGCCGCTGATCCTCGACAGCCCCCTCACCTTCGCCGACATCGAGAGGTACCTCGATGCCTACGACGACGGCGCCCCCGAGCTCCTGGTGATCGACGGCGTTGACCTGCTCGACGCCGGTTCCGACCCGCGCCTGATCCACGAGCGGACCGCAGCGGCATCCCACCTCCTGAAGGCCTGGGCCATCAACCGCCAGATGCACGTCATCGTGACCACTCACCTGGCGCCCCGCACGCCGAAGAACTACTACGACCCGCCCACTCTGGCCGACTTTGGGGCACGCCACACCTACGCACACGACGCGGACCTCGTGATCCTCGTCCACCGCCCCGACACCGACAAGCGCGACACCCCGCGCCTCGGTGAGGTCGATCTGATCCTGGCCAAGCATCGCAGCGGTCCGACAGCCGTGCTGACCGCCGCGTTCCAGGGGCACTTCGGACGCATCGTGCCCATGGTCGATCCCGAACCGGTTTCCCCGACCGCAGCTGACGCGCAGACGCCCAGGGCCGGTGAGTGATCATGGCGAATCCCACTGAGAACGTGGTCAAGGCGCTGCGCGCTTCCGCCGAGGACGACGACAGCTACTCCAGCAGCACCGGCGCGGCCTTCGCCTGGCACACCTTGCGGCTGTTCCAGGGCGACCACCCCTTCGACCCGGGCCTGCACAACCTCTACGAGGTGGGCCACTCGGCCCAGTGCGAAACGCTGCCCCCGGGCGCGAGCTGCTGGTTCGCCCATGACCCGCACCGCCATTGGTGGCCCGCCGGCGACCAGTACGGGACGTACCGGGTCCGTACCACCTGGTGGCTCATCGGCACCGGCCGCGACGGCGATGACCCCGAGCCCGTCGAGGGCTTCGACACCCAGGTGCTCGACGAAACCACCGGAACCTGGTCCGACTGGACCGGTACGACGGCAGGCGAGGCCGCAGCCAACCGGGCGGCCGGCGAAGCCATGGGCGCCGGGCAACCCGACGACGACACCGACGTCGTCGCGCGAGTCCAGACGTTCGTCGACGTCTTCACCGCCGCAGGTTGGAACCACATCGCGGCCACGACACCGTGGGAACGCGACCCCGATCGCAAGACCCTGAAGGTCAGCGAGATGCGCGAACTCATCGCCCTGGCCAAGCTCGGCGCCCGCGCGACGCCGGCCGCGAAAGCGCTCGCGCCCGCCGAGTTCAGCATCCGCGGCGACATCGACGACGACGGTCGCGCGTATGCCTACGTCCGCCACGATCCCTGCGGCGCCTGGCCCTTCGGCGGCCCCGCCGATCCCTACGAACTCGACGCCGCCGAGCTGCTGACGCGCATCGCCGATCACCGGTGTGCACAGCGCTTGGGCGCTCTCGTTGTTGTCCCGACAGGAGACTGATCATGCCCGAGCGGTCCACCGACGCCCTCGCCATCGCCGTCCGCGACAACTTGCGCCGACGCCGGGCCATGGCCGACACCCTGGCCGATCCCGCATCGCGCCTCGCCGCCGTCCTCCGCCAGGAGCTGCCCGACGTCCCCGAGGAGCACGTCGCCAAGATCCTGCTGCACTTGGGTCACTACCTCCCGCACCTGCTGCCCGAACTGCGGCGGCGGGAGACCGTCACCGACTACCTGGTCGGCGAGTATGTCGCGGCCCTCGTCGGTGTCATCGGCGAGCACATCCACGGCTCGATCCAGCGGCGGCAGGCACCGTCGATCACGAACGGCAGTCGGCCGTGAACGACCTGCCCGACAACGACCTTGTCCAAGCCGTCGCCATCGAGCTCGTCACCCGCGCAGTCCGGGCCGTCGACTGGGACGCCCTCGGCCAGATCGTCCGCGACGACCCGCGGTTCTCCGGCCTCGGCTACAGCGCCGCGAACCTGGTCCGCAACCGCCTGGCCAACACCCTCACCGAGGCGATCATCGCCGTCGAGTGGCCCGACAGCCCGATCCGCGCCATCAGCGCCGGCACTATCCGCGACTTCGACGTGCGCGCCCAGCAGGGCGCCGTCGAGATCGGATGCCGCAACTGCGGCTACCGCACCACCGGGCACGCCTGGACGCTCGTCGACCTCGCGCGCTTCGCCGAGCTCCACGTCTGTGCGCTGAGTGGGGCGGTGAGCGACGACCATGGCTGACACCGACACCGCGCTTCGGCCGGGCGACCACATCGTCGAACTGGGCCTGCTCCCGCGCTCCTACAACGCACTGACTAACAGTGACATCACCACCATCGGCCAGCTCACGAAGCTCAGCGTCACTGAACTCGCCGCGCTGAAGGGCCTGGGCGCAACGTCCCTGGCAGACATCCTCCACACGATGGAAGCCGCCGGGCTGGACCTCCTCGCGCCGCCGGAACCGGCTGAGGCTGAGCCGGCCCAGACCGGCACGAGCATCCCCGAGCTCAAAGCCGTATGCCATGCGGCCTACAGCAACCTGCTGACGGCACAGATCAGGTTCCAGCGCGCCGAGGCCATGCTCCAACGGGCGCTCGCCGACGAGCTGGCCGCCACCCTCGAGTGCATGGCGACAACCGATCCTGCGGGAGGTGACAGCCATGCCGGATAGCAACGTCTCTGCCGTAACTCCGCTCGACCGGATCGGTCTGGCGCTGGACCGGTGCGACCGGGACGGCGTCGAGATCGTCTGCGACGCGGCATTCCGGATCCGCATCTCCGTCGCAGACCTGCGCGCCGTGTTCTCCACGGCCAGCCTCATGGTCAGCGACCTGCGCGACCTGAATCTGCCCGACCCGGCCCAGGGCGCGCTTTGGCGCGGCGGGATCGGCACCATCGCGCAGCTGCTCACCCGAACCCGCGACGACCTGCTCGACATCCGAGGCCTCGGGCTGAACCGCCTCAACGAGATCGAAACGGCGCTCGCACTGAAGGGCCTGACGCTCGCCGAGGAGCCCGCGGCACCCGCCGTCGGGAAGTCCACCGAATCGATCAAGAAGGGAACCCGAGCATGACCGATACCGCCGTCCGGCGCTGCCACTATGTGTGCACAGCACACCACGGCGTGGACAACCACGCCCCCGAGTGCGATCCTGGCGCACCACCCGAAACCGCCGTGGTGTGCGAGCCCTGTCAGCGCGACGCGGCCGGCCCTGAGCCCTACCAGGACGAGACGCTCGCCCGCGAGTACGCGGCCCGGACGATGGAAGCTCGTGCGCGCGTGATCTATCGCGCCGACGTCGCGGCGCAGTACCGAGACGACCCCCGGTTGGCGCACTTCTCCTACGACCGGCTCGACGCGCTCGAGGCCCGCGTCAAGGAGCTCGCGAAGACGGCCGGCGCGACCTACTCCTGGCCGGACGACCACGAGACGGCTGACCCCGGGGTTCTCCTCGCCGACGCACGCGCCGTCGCCGGCCTGTGCCGCGACATCCTCGCCGAGAGCCCTGAGGGCCTGGAGGCTCTGTTCGGCCAAGCATGGGCCGAACTCCCGGACTGGTTCACCGGACGCAACAACGGCCGTGCGCTGTGGCGCACCGAAGGAACGCGTGCCTCATGAAGAAGACCCTGCGCGCGCTGCTGCTGGCGCTGGCCATCCTCCTCGGTGTCACCCTCGGTGGCTGCTCCAGCGGGTCGCAGCCCACTCTCGTCCCGGTCGCCGCCGGCCAGGTCATCAACGGCGTCGGCCGCTGCTACTACCTCGACGACCCGTACGAGGCCCAGCAGATGCTGGCCGACGGCCGCTGCCCCGCCGGCTGGATCCCGACCCGGGCGCCGCTGTCGTGGCAGGAGGAGTACTTCGCGTACTACGACAGCCCGGCCTACTACAACGTCTACGTGCTTCCGGCGCACCGGACCGTTTACGTGCACACCGAGACCGTGTTCCACACGACGTACTCCAAGCAGATCACCGCAGCGGCCAAGACCGCGGTCTACAAGACCAGCACCGGCAAGACGGTGACCGGTCCGTCGACGGCCAAGCTGAAGTTCGGCTCGGGCAGCGGCTCGGTCGGGACAATGGGCGGCGGATCCCTGCGCGGCGGCACCTCGGGCAGCGTGACCGGCGGCTCCAAGTCCGGGACGGGCACCACCGGCGGTTCCAAGACGACCATCGGCGGCACCAGCGGCTCCCGGACCAGCAGCGGCGGCATCTCCGGCGGGTCCCTGCGCGGGGGCCGACGATGACGGGACTGGACGAGCGGGAGTTCAGCGTCTTCGGGTACTTCCCGCACAACCAGGAGCGCTTCGGCGACCGGTACACGGCGACGTCGGCGCGCGCCGCCGAGGACCTGGCTCGAATGAGCGCGGCCGAGGCCGGCGCGCGCTTCCACGTCGCCGGCGTCCTGGAGGGCAAGGTCCCGACCGCCGACGGCTACACGCTGTACGTCGACCCGCGCGACGTCCGCAACGCGGACGCCAAGAACCTCACGCCGGACATGAACGAGCTCGAGGTCACCGACTGGACCGTCCTGGGCCTGGTCATCGACCGGGCCGACCCGGAGTGGACCCAGCGCACCGGCGGCCAGCGGTACTGCGAGCACGTCTGGGCGCTGTCGCCGCTGGCCGCCGAGGACGTCGCGCAGGACCGCGTCCGCGACCAGGGCCCGGACGCCGCGCTGCTGGTGTGCGCGGTGTTCCCCGGCACGTTGCAGCGTGCCGACGCCCTGTACGCACAGTTCTCCGACCCGGACGTCCGGGCGGAGTAGCACCGGGCGGCCGGGCAGCCAGGAAGAACGTGCGCGAGGGCCCCCGGCTGATCGGGGGCCATTCCCCAGCGTCGCGCACGTCGCCGCCATCCACCTCTCAATCCGAAAGGACCCCCTGCTCATGTATGGACGCCCCACCCTGGCCCACACCGGTGCCGCGCTGGCCGGAGTCGCCGTCGCCGGCGTCACCGTGCCCTGGCTCGCCATCGCGGCCGCCGCCTTCGTGCTGATCGGCGCGCTGAGCATGCGCGCCCACGCCAAGCTCAAGCAGCGGTGACCGTGCGCCCGCGCCGCAGCTACCCGCTGGTCCTGCTCGCCCTGGCCGCCGTCCTCGGCTGGCTCGGGCTACGGCACGCCGACGCCCTGATGTCCGGCCACCCCAGCAACGCCGCGGCGGTCGCCACCGCGGCGTTCTGCTGGCTCGTCCTCATGGCCGTCCTGGCCCAAGCCCACCGCGACACGATCGTGCCGGCCACCGGCGCGACGGCGGCGAAGCTCGCCGCGCTGCACGTCACGGTGGTGGTGCCGCTGTTCAACGAGGACCCGGCGATGTTCGCCCGGATGCTCGACTCCCTGGGCGCGCAGACCCGGCTCCCGGCCCGGCTCATCGTCGTCGACGACGGATCCGACACCCGCGACTGCCAGCTGGTGTTCGAGACCTGGCACGGTGCCCGGTGCCCGGACGGCCTGGAGGCCGACTTCGTGCGCCAGGACAACGGCGGCAAGCGGCACGCCCAGGCGCGGGCGTTCGAGATGGACCCGGCCGCCGACATCTACGTGACCGTCGACTCCGACGTCATCCTGGACCCCGGGGCGATCGAGTACGGGCTGATGCCGTTCACCAGGCGCCGGACCATGTCCGTGGCCGGGTTCCTGGTCGGTGCGAACACCACCGCGAACCTGCTCACGCGGCTGGTCGACCTCGGGTTCGTCTGCTCGTTCCTGTCCGGGCGGGCCCAGTACTCCCGGCTCGGCTCGGTCACGGTGAACGCCGGCGGCTTGGCGTTCTACCGCGGCCGCGTCGTCCGGGACAACCTCGAGTTCTACCTCGGCCAGACGGTCGCGGGCCGCCAGGTCGCCAGCGGTGACGACGCGATGCTCACCAAGTTCGCGCTCAAGGCCGGGCGCACCGTGTTCCAGCGGCGCGCGCTGGGCTACACCCTGCACCCGGTGACGCTGCGGCACCTGTCCAAGCAGCGGACGCGCTGGTGGCGGTCATTCTGGTGGGGCAACGCCTGGTTCCTGCGGAACTTCCAGGCCCGCCGGATCGCCTGGTGGATGGTCACCTGGGACTTCATCACGTTCGCGTGGATGGCGCTGATCCTGCCGGCGGTGCTGTGGCGCAGCTGCCAGGACTGGCACACGGCCGCCGGCTTCGCCGCGGTGTACGTCCTGCTGTCCTACGTCGGTGCTGTGCGCTACCTGTCCCTGGTCCGGACCGACCTGCCCCGCGGATCGCAGTGGCTCACGTTCGCGCTGGCCCCGGTCGCCTCGGTCCTGCAGCTGTACCTGGGCTGGGTCCTGCAGTGGGTCGGGCTGTGCACCTTCGCCCGAACCGGCTGGTCCACGCGCGCTGCCGTCGAGGTCAGCCTTGAGGCACCGGTCTGGGCCGGCGCATCGGCCGGACCCCAGCCGCTCGCGACAGCTGCCGAGCAGCCCAGCTAGATACCTTCCCTTCGAAAGGAACCTGATCATGACCGATACCGGGCGAGAGACCGCCAGGCTGACAGTGGACGTTGTTGTCTTTGGCATCAACGATGGCGAGTTGTACGTCCTGATGATCCGCCGCGCGTACGAGCCGTTCGCCGGGGCCCTGGCGCTCCCGGGCGGACACGTCGACCCGGGCGAGGACATCGAGCTGGCCGCGCGCCGCGAGCTCACCGAGGAGACCAATCTGGACCTGGGCGGCAGGACCCTTAAGCCCGTCGGCGTCTACGCCGAACCGGGACGGGACCCGCGTGGCCGTTACGTCACCTTCGCGTACACGGTCGTGCTCCCCAAGCGACCCGCGGTCACGGCCGGCGACGATGCCGCCGACGTCGAGTGGGTCTTCGTCAACGAGGTTCTGGACCCCGCGGCGAAGGTTGCGTTCGACCACGCCCGGATCGTCCGGGACGCGCGGGCGCTGATCGTGGCCGCTGGGTACGACGTCGGCAGCTGAGCCCTGCCTCTGCCAGACACGCGCAGCGCCCGGCCAACGGCCGGGCGCTGTTCTGCGTGCGGGTGCTGGCGTTCACAGGCATCGGAGGTGCTCCTCCGGTAGTAGTTCGTGCTGGCACTGTCAGCGGAACGCACCGACCGCCCGGCCTGGCGGACCGGGCGGTGCTGCGCGGCTGATCAGTACAGTTCGGGACCCTCGCCCTGCCATACGGCAATCTCGCCGGACACGACCTCGACGCCTGCGTCAAAGAGCTCCTGCGCGTCCTCGTCCCACAGGGCCGGGTCGTCGACGATCTCTGCGGTGTAGCTCACCACGGGCCTGATCATCTCGAGGACATCGACGCCGTATCGGGCGGCGAGACTCCGCGCGAGATCCAGGGTGCTGGTCATCCCGGATGTCCTGCCATCTCAGCCTGCGTACCGTTCGCAGTCGGCACCTGGGTAGCCGATGTACGCGACCAGGGAGCGCTCGAGATCGGGGCTGGTTTCAGTGAACTCGCTCCTGGTGATCTCGGAGATGTACCCAGCTGGCGGCTCCCACTGAGCCGGCACTGGAAGGACGTCGCGGCCGAGGGCCGCGAGGAACGCGGAGACCACGTCGACCGGGTAGGCGAGCAGCTCCACGCTGAGCGCGATGTCGTCGTACGGCCTGCCTTCCTCGTCGGCACACGGGCAGTAGGTCCAGCCGTCCTCCTCGTGCCAGGCGACGAACAAGCTGTCGTCGTCGGGCTTGGCCAGGACGTCGACGGCGATGAAGCCGCTGCGGGGATCATCCGGGTGGGCGCCGACTTCGAGGACGGGGACGCCGCGGCGGTCGAGCTCGGCGGCGACCGCACGCAGGTAGAAGCCATGCGCCTCGTGGTAGGTGGTGCCGGCGTCCTGGAGGATCTGCTCGGCGGCTTCGTCCGCGCTGGTGGTGTCCATGGTGAGCGCTCCGTTCGCGTGGGGGCGGAGGTGCGAATTCATCGTCTCTGTCCGAGACGCGGGCAGTCCAGGGCAAGGATCCGGCAGCGCTGCGACCGGGAAAGGGGAGGCCGTCCGGCCTGATGTGCCGGACGGCCGAGGAAACACCCAAGGACACGATACTGGTTAAAAACGGCACTCGAGAATCGGATTCCCGCAGGTCACACCATCAGGTGAAGAGGGTCCGCCGGATACACGTACGGCTGAGATTCGGGCCGCGACGGCACGAAGCATGACGGGCCGGAGGTTGTCAGCAGGATCCGGATCGCCAGAGGTCTTCGAGGGCCATCGGACACCTGGGCGCCGTGCGATGAGGACGCACGTTGGGGTTCAGGCGGGGCCGGTCCGGCGCGAGTTCGTCTCCGTCGCCCGGCATCGGCGCGTCCTGGCCCCGGCACAGCGCGCCGTGGCCACCCGGTCAGCCTCCGACTCAGCGTCTTCGACGCCCAGCGTTCTCCGGCAGTGCCCGGCCCCGCCCTGTGACAGTACAGCCGGCGGGGCGATTCAGTGCGCTCGGCGCAGGTCCTTCGGCGTCAGGCACGTGGCGGCGGTGCCGTCGCGCGTCTCGACGTCGGCGACCTCGGCGTTGTCCTTCATGTACAAGCGCTTCACGGTCGCCGTGAAGTGGCCGCGGAGGGCGACCAGGTAGCCGTGCACCTCGTCGCCGGCCTGGAAGGCGCGCGCCGGGCCGGACAGGGCGGCGGCGACGCCGGCGGCGGTGGCAGGGCTGGAGCAGGCCTCGTAGTCGAGAATGTAGGGGAAGTGGCCGTGGTGGCCGCAGCCCCGGCAGACGGTGTCGTTGTTCAGGCCGTCGTTGACGTCGTCGGTGCGGTACCAGTGGCCGCGCCGGGTGACCCGGACCCGCACCTGGTTGATGTTGCTCGCGAAGCGTCCGAGCGCGTCGCGACCGTGGGTGACGGCGTAGCCGGCCGCGTAGGCGCCGACGGCGGGAACCTGGCGGGTGTCGGCGGTCAGCCGGAAGGTCGGCGCCTGGATGGTGGGCGTGGTGGTCACAGTGTGGGCTCCTCGTCGTGGGTGGAAAGCGCAGGGACTGGTCGTACGCGGCGCTTCCCGGCCCCGAACCCGGGGAGCGCCGTGCGCGGCCAGTACCGTCAGGCCTGGTTGTCGTACCGGCGCCCGTCCCATCCGTCCTCGCTGTCGTAGTGGCAGCGGATGGTGCCCTCGGCCAGGAAGGTGACGCAGAGGCCGAGCTCCCGGCACGGCACGCACTGGGCCACGTGCTCGTTGATGGCCTTCTCCATCGCGGCCTCGAACAGCAGGGAGTCCAGCTCGGCGGTGAGGGTGTCGGGCAGCGCCAGGAACTGGTCGCCGTCGGCGTTCTCGACGTCCGGGTGGGCGGCGTAGAAGGCGAACAGCTTGTCTCGGGCGGTGGTCGTGATGGTCATGGTCTCTCTCCTCGGTCCGGCGGGCTGGTCGTGCGCGGCGCTTCCCGGCCCCGATTCCGGGGAGCGCCGTGCGCGGTCAGGCCAGGTCGGCGAGATACAACTCGGCGCCCCCGGCGCCGGCGTAGACCTCGGAGCTCGGCGACGGCATGCCGGCGTCGAGCATCCGGGACTCGATGTCGTCCATGACCGTGCTGAGGCGCTGCCAGTCCGGGCAGCCCCAGCGCTGGCCGGGGAACGCGCACACCGGGTGGTCGCCCGGGTGCGCCCGCAGGGCCTCGTCCGCGTCGCGCCAGCGCTGGAGCAGCCGCTCCTTGTATGGGGGGTGCGCCGTGTCCTTCATCAGGAACCGCACGCACTGCGGCCAGACGTCCCCGGAGCACAGCTCGACGTCGGCGACCAGGCTGCCGATCGCGTCGAGGTAGACGCGCAGGACCGTCCCGGACACCATGTCGGGGTACTCGCTGATGAACAGGGTCACGCGGTCCCCGGGCTCGATGTCGGTGGTCTCCTCGGGCATGGTGTTCTCCTTGCTGGTCGGGTTGGCGGTCACGGGCGTGCGGTCAGGAGCGCGGCGGTGCGCGGGTAGGCCTCGGCGGCGGCCTGCAGGATGGGGAGCTCGTCGGCGCTGTAGGCGAAGACGGACACCAGGCGCCGGCCGACAAGTGCCAGGCCCGTGCGCTGCGGGTCGGTGCCGCGCACGGCGCGCCAGGCCGTCGCGATCGCCTTGCCGAACGGGCCGGCGTAGGAGCCGATGAACGCGCCGTCGGCGCCGAGGACGTCGGCGAGGTACTGAGCGGCGGTCAGCTTCCCGGCGTTGACGCGGGCCACGAGCGCGTCGAGGACGGCGTGGCGGCGGCCGATCGACATGTGGTGGCCGACGCGGGCCCGGGCAGCGCGGCCGGTGCGGGCCGGGCGGTTGGCGCCCTTGCGGGGGCGGTCGGTCGGCTGGCGCATCGCGCGGGGCTGCTCGTCGACGACCGGGCCCGATGCCGGCGTGGCCGGGGTGCGGTTCTCGGCGGCCT
This sequence comes from uncultured Streptosporangiaceae bacterium, assembly GCA_964412845.1. Lineage (GTDB taxonomy): Bacteria > Actinomycetota > Actinomycetes > Streptosporangiales > Streptosporangiaceae > JAWWPY01. Next base: position 12,491 of record CAYPQM010000002.1, on the reverse strand, counting down.
GGAAAACGGTGTAGGCGTCGGACTCGCAGAACTGCTTGAAGATGGCGAAGTCGCGCAGCGCCTTGCGGTCGGTGATGCCGAGGGTCTGGCCGGCCCAGGTGACCAGGGCCTCGAAGCGGCGGGCGGAGTAGGCGGCGGCGTCCTGCTCGGCCGCGTCGAGCTTGGCCTTGTGGGCGGCCTGGACGCGGTGGTTGATCTCGGCGACGGTCCAGCCGGCGGCCTTGGCGCCGCAGGTCGAGCCGTAGTAGTTGCGCTCGCCGGTGTCGTTGCCGTCGGCGTCGAGGACGGCCAGCACGATCGTGCCGCGCAGCTCGTCGCGACCACACAAGCCGCAGGTGGTGACGTCGTCGGTGGTGCCGACGACCTGGAACGCGCGCCGGGTGGTGGTCATCGTGGAGCCCTTCGGAGTCGTGGCGGTGGGTGGTCAGCCGGCGATGTGGGAGACGTCGCCGTGGTCGGCGCAGTGCTCGCAGACGTCGACCTCGGCGCCGTCGCGGTTGTCGATGCGGGTGAAGCGCTCGGTGACGCGGCGGGGGCAGAGGTCGCACTCGTCGTACTGCTCGATGAGGGCAGCGATGACCAGGGCGGCCAGGAGAACAGTGGCGCCGGCGAGGCGGGCGGTGGTCTGGCGGGCGGTGGTGGTCATCGTGGCTCCTCGGCTTGTACGGCTCGGCCTTACGAGTCTTAATGTACATGAAGCCTTCCTGTACATCAAGCCGGATTGCTAGAATCGCCGCCATGGACATGAACTCCGAAGACCAGCCGATTGTCGAAGCCCGTGCGAACCTCAGCGAACTGATGAACGCGGTGAAGCTGCTACGCCGCACGTACTTCCTGACCAGCCGCGGAAAGCGCCAGGTTGCCCTCGTCCCTGCCGAGCTGGGCGAGGCCATTCAGCGCGCCGGCGGCCCGGATGCAGTGCTCGCGGTTCTGGCGGGGGCCGATCGTGCCTGAGATGCCGCGGGCCGCGAGCGTGGGGAGCGAGGCGACTGAGGGTGTCCTGGCACGCGTCGAAATCATGCTTGCCGGCGCCGGTCCCGACGCAGCGCAGGGCCGTGATGAGGCGCGGGGGATGGCAGCCGTCGCCAACGAGCCCGTGCCGGTACGCGTGTCGCTGACGATCGGCCGCGGTTCTGAGGCGCGCGCGCTGCTGATCCCGCCGAGCGGGAACAAGCACTGGTTCCCGGCGGAGTTGGTCGCCGAGCAGCTCGGGGTTGACGCGGAGGCGCTGCCGGGCATGCGGTTCCTGGCTGTGGTCGCCGATGGGGAGCTGGTGTCCTTCAGGCTGTCCGAGCGTGGGGAACTTGACCCGCAATAGGTGTTGCATAGCTAGAAGTTTGTGTTGTATAGTTAGAGGTGTCGGGAGGGGTTGAGAACCCGAACGGCAAGCAGATTGACAACACAACAGGGAGGACACGATGTCCGAAGACATCCAGGCCCAGCGCGCCGATCTGGTGCGTTACCTGGCGGAACAGACGACGGTGCTCGCAGCACTCCTCGGAATCCTGCGACCGCCGATCAACGTCGCCGCCGAAGGGAACCTCTCCGTCGCGGTCGAGAACATGCGACACGCGGCCGACGTGCTCATGGAGCGCGGCGGCCTCAACGAGGCGGAGAACCTGGCGCTGTACGCGGTCGAGAACTGGATCACTGCGGCGATCCTGGCTCACGCGCGCAGCTACCACGGCATGCCGAAGATCCTGCGCCAGTCGCGGTTCCACGCAGTGGTCAGCTTCGAACTCGCCGGAAGGTGTCTGGTCGCCCTCGGCGGCCAGCTGCCCCCGGGCGCTAAGTAGCCTGACGGCCGCCCCGGTCTTCTCAACCGGGGCGGCCCCGAGCTTCGGACTGGACGGTCCTCCCTGGCCGCCGGAAGAGGAGAACGCGACCATGAACGACACGAAGTGGCTCACGAAGAAGGAGATCGCCGCGAAGTACGGCGTCTCGATCAAGACGGTGGACCTGTGGGTTGGCCAGCAGGACTGGCCGCCCAAGGGGGACAAGCGCGGGCTCTACGACACCTACGAGGCGGCCGCAGTGGAGGCCGTGCTGGCTGCACGACGCAACCTGGCCGCGGTCAGCCGGCTGCGCAAGCTGGGGACGCGGCTGGTGACGCCTCGGGAGGTGGGGGAGATCATCGGGCAGCCGCGGTCGACGATGGCCGGGCACGCGCACCGCGGCCTGTTCGGGGAGGGTGTGGAGAAGGACGGCGTGATGCAGTACCGGGCGAACGCGGTCGCGGACTACCTGGAGAGTCGGCGGCCGCGGCGCAGGCCGGCCGCCGACTGAGGGTTCACCCTGACGACTGTTGCATAGCTAGGGTTCCCTGTTGTATAGTTAGAAGTGTCGGGAGGGGTTGAGAACCCGAACGACAGCAGATTGACAACACAACAGGGAGGACAGCATGTCCGAAGACCACGAGGCACGTCTCCAGGTCCTCAAGCTGGAGTTCGCCGAACAGGCGCTCTTCCTGAGGGACTTCATGGCGGCGCTGCCGATCCCCGTCGGGTTCGAACTCGCCGACAACCTGGAGGCATCGGCCGAAACGCTGATGCACGCGGCCGAGCTCATCGGCGTGATGCCGGGTCTGGCGCCGAGCGTGGCCATGATGATGCGCAAGGCGCTCCAGCGCACGATGGGCGCGATGTTCGCAATGGCCTGGTTCGCCGCTCGCGGCGGTGACTGGGCCGAGATGAACACCAGGCTCCTGCTGCTCGAAGCGGGCAAGGCGCTGCGCATCGCAGGGCTCGGTCTCGTCGCAGACGGCGGGGATGGGGAGGTTCAGGGCTAGTCCAGCAGGAAGGGCCCCGGCGGAAGCCGGGGCCCTTCTGCGTTTCAAAGTCTTGGGGCCGACGGGGGTTTGCCGTTCTGAGAACCCCATCGGCCCAGCAGATTGACGCCACACTCTCGCGGGACGTCCCGGCCCACGATAGTCCATTCGATCGGATGAACACCAGCCCGAGTGTTGCATAGCTAGGAGTCTATGTTGTATAGTTAGAAGTGTCGAGAGGGGTTGAGAACCCGAACGGCAGCAGATTGACAACACCACACTGAAAGGCAGGAACGTGGACGCTCCTGAGGAAGAGCAGTTCCAAGAGCTGCTCACCAAGCTCGCCGTCATCTACGCGATGATCGTGGGACTGCTCCAGCAGTTCCCTCTCCCGATCCGGATCTCCCCCATCATCAGCGGGGAGTCTCCGGCGGTGACCATCGCCCCGCTGTACGACGCGCTGGAACTGGTGGAGATCTCGCCGATCGGCGAGGAAACCGCCGAGGCCGTCATGGTGGCGATCCACCTGTGGATCATCGCCTTCGACCAGGTCCTGAAGTTCGGCGCCGGACCGCACGACGGCCGGTTCACCACCGCCGACATCGCCTTGCAGTTCGCCCTTGGGGCGGCTGAGGGCGCGGAGGAGGACTTCATCACCGAGCGCGACGCGCCCGGCGGCGAGGAGAACCGCGAGTAGCCCACACGCCGCCCCGGCTCCGGCCGGGGCGGCCCTGTTTTCCCGGGAAGCCTCCGGGTGTGGGCCGGGCCGGGTAAAACCGGTACATGGAACGAACCGGGGCGCTCGCCGACGCCTTGCGCGCCGCGGCCGCCGACGCCGACGCCATCCACCACGACCTGTGCCCTGGCGCGCTCATCGATGGCGACCGCGACGGGCCGTGCTCCTGCGGCGTGCCGGACCTCCTGCGGCAGCTGGCGGCGCGCGCCGCCGGGCGCCGGGCGCCGGCGCTGCGCCGGCCCGCCGCGAGCGCACCGCCGGGATACGGCCGGGTCGCCGAGTGACTGGGTGCGGCGCGCCCCGCCCTCGCAATCGAACGTTAGTGCGACTATGGTTGCGTGCGTGTCCGACGTCGCCGTTCTCGATAAACCCCCGGATCGGGAGGCTGTCCGCCGCTGGCTGGTGGCTTGGAGACCGGTGCGCTTCCGCCACCGCGGCCGCTGGCTCATCGGCATCGTCAAGGTCCAGGCGCAGCTTCAGGACGGCCGGTGGGTCCTGCTCATCGAGCACGCCTCCGACGGCATGCACGACGGCTGGTCGGCGATGCTCTGGGCCGTCCACGATGGCACGCTCATCGTCCCGCTCCAGATCTGACGACAGCCGGCCCGGCCTCCGGGCTACGCCGCGTCCCGAGCGTCCCTGGCCGCCCGCGTCAGCGCGGTCATGGCGTCCACCCGCGCGGCACCCTGCATGGCCGCCCAGAACGGGTGCCCGCTGATCCGGCTCGCCAGATCGGCAGCCCGGGCGTGCAGCGCGCGCGAACGCTCACGGTCCTCGTCGCTGATCTTCGCCCGGCCGGCGATGATATCGGCGCCGGCGGGAAGCGTCGCCGCGTGCGCAGCGATCTCGGCTTCCACGTCAAGGAACCCGATCTTGAGATCGAGCAGGTCGGCAGGGAACTCGACAGAAGACACGGACGTGATCATGCCAGGTCGGCACCCCGGCGGCGCGCCCCGTCCACGCGTGCGGAAAGGCCGTTCCTGGAAACGCCGCGGCGCCCATACCGAGGACCCGGTATGGGCGCCGTGATGAGTCAGCTGTCCCCGCTGGACCCTTGGCTGCTGCGGCCCGGCACGCTCGGGGGTCCGTACCGGGGCCCGCAGCACTCTCAGGCTACTGGCGCAGTCATGGCGGGGACCCCTGACGCGACGGTTTCCCCCTTCTGGGTGACGACCCGGTGCCGGCCGTCCGCGTCAACGGCCAGGACGTGGTCCTGGAGCGCCGGCCGGCCCGCCGACAGCCACGTCGACCAGGCGTCTTCCAGCTCGGCCCACAGACGGCGCGGCCCGTACTCGTAGACGTCGTACGTACTGTCCGTGGCCTCGCCGGGCGGCGGCAGCACGGCCGCCGAGGCCTTCGACCCGTCGGGGGTGCGCACGGTCATCCACAGCCAGCCGTCGGCACGGCGCCGCGGCGGCTGGGCCACCAGGTCCGGGATGGCCAGCTCAAGCAGCGTCCGCGCTGGCCAGCTGTCGAACGCCTCCACCGGAAGCTCCGAGGTGCGCTCGCGCACCGGCTCGCGGCTGAGGGGGACGTAGCCGACGCGTTGGCTTCGGGACTGCATCATGTGCGCCTCGGCGACGAACGGCCCGGCGGCGCCGCCGTGCCCGTCGGCGGTGAGCAGCGCCATCGCGCCGCCGTAGCCGGAGCTGGAGTACGGCACCAGCAGCATGCCACCCGGCGCGGTCTGCGCGATCAGCTCGGCCGGGACCTTCGCAACAGCGCAGGTGAGCACGATCCGATCGAACGGCGCGCGCCGCGGCCACCCGGCCAGGCCGTCGCCGGTGGCGATGAGGTGGCTGCGGCCGGCCCGGCGGGCGCGTGCCGCGGCTCCCACGGCGAGCGCGGGGTCTATCTCGACGGCGACGACGCCGGCGTCTCCGACGTACGCCGCGGTGATGGAGCTCGACCAGCCGACGCCGGCCCCGACCTCCAGCACGCGCTGTCCCGGCTTGAGCTCGGCCAGGTGGAGCATGCGGGCCACGAGCGCCGGTTCCGATGCCGAGCTCGTGGCCCGGGCGCCGACCGCCCCGGGAGCGTGTTCGGTCTGGCCGTCGTCGACCTGGACGGTGACGTACTGGTCGGAGTACACCAGCTGCAACCAGTCGAAGCCGGCGTCTCCGGCGGATACCGCCCGGTAGGCCGCACCGTCCTTCAGCCAGACGTCGTCGGGGATGAACAGGTGGCGGGGGCTGGCGTCCCATGCCGCACGCCACGCCGGGTCGACGAGGAAATCGGCGCCGTCAGCGATGAGCTGTTCGGTGAGAGCGTCGTGCAGGGGACGCCAGCCGGGCCGCATCAGTCGTCCTCGTCCTCGTCCTTGTCATCGCCGTCCGCGCCGCCGCCGTGCTTGCCCTTGCCGGAGCTGGAGACGCCGCGGTGGACCTCATCGTCCGTGTCCTGCGGAACGTCCTCGTCGTCGTCCTTGTCATCGCGGCCGTGTGCGCCCATGCCTGTCCTCCAGAGCCGAATCGGGTTGGAAACGGACGGCTCCGACGGGCTTAAGGCCGCCAGTGGCCGACGGCGTCAGGCTACTGCGAGCCGGTGACAGAACGTAAGCGGGCGAGGGCCTGGCGCATCAGTCGCGGAAGAGGTTGAGCATTAGCGTCATGAGTAGCGCTGCCGCTGAGGCCAGCGTGGTCGTGCTCGCCATGGTTGCCGTGGTCGTGGTGTGCGCGCGCAGCAGCTGCGAGACGCGCTGTGGCGACACGTCCATCACCCAAGTGAGTGGCCGACCGACTGGCGGGGAAGCGACGGCGGTAGTTTCCCGATTCGGCCAGTCACAGCACAGACGCGCGGCTACGGTCGGTGCGTGACCCGTCGACCTCGAATAGCTACGGCTGCGGTCCTGGCCGCCGCCGTACTGACCTCATGCTCCAGCAGCCACCCCTCTCATCCCGTCGCGGCGATCGTGCCGACGTCGAGCAGTGCGCCGCCGACATCGGCCGCGGCGGCCACGTCGGCCCCGGCCGCCACCGCCGCGGCGACGGCGCCGACCAGTTCCATGTCCGCCGATCCCGCCAGCGGCACGGTGCAGACGTTCACCGATTCCGACGGCACGACAGTGACGTTCGCCGCCGGCGCCTACACCGCGCGCAAGGCCGGAGCGAACGGTGACCTGGTGCCCGCCGCCGACCGGATCGCCACGATCAGCGTGACCACCTGTCTGAAGTCGCCCCCGGGTGGCGTGTCTGCGCTGAGCTGGACGTACTGGAGCCTGATCTTCGCCGATGGTGCCGGAGTCCAACCGCTCAGCGCGTACAGCCCTCGCGACTTTCCCAAGCCGCTGTATCCCAACGACAGCGACACGGCTGCCGTGAAGACCGGCCAGTGCCGAACGGGCCTGATCCCCTTCGACATTCCCGCCGCGCAGACCGGCAATCCGGTACGGATCGAGTACAGCATCGAGTCCACGATCCTGGACTGGAAGGTGTAGCCCAGTCGACAGATGCCGCCCACCGTCAGCGTGCATCAAGCGCCGGCCCGATCCAGCCGAGCCGCCAGATCCAGTACCGGACCGGCTCACGGTCCGGATCCCGGTCGGCGTCCAGCAGCTGCACGAGATCCTCGACGGTCCACCCCTGATCCAGGGCTGCCGCGACGGCGCCGACCAGCCGCCGCAGTAGCGGACCGGCCGGCGCCGGATCGAGGCTGAGGCGGCTCACCACCTCGGCGCCGCGGGGATCAAGCGGCCCCGGTACCGGCGGGGGACTGCTCGCCGGATCCGGGCGCCGCGACGGTCCGGACTGCGGCAGCGGGCGCGCGTCGGCCCGGGCCGTGTTCCAGGCCGCCCGGATGCTCGCAGGCATCGGCGCGGGCGGCGCCTGGTCCGGCGGCCCGCTGTGGTTCACGACCAGACGCCGCCGGGCCGACCAGCACGGGCACACGCGATCGACGCTGATCCAGCCCTGGTTGCACGGCGGGTGGTGGTGGCGTTCGCATTCCCCGCGGTGGCACGGGCGCGATCCGGTGGGCTCGTACTCCATGGTTAGAACCTCGCTTCCGGGACGAACCAGCACGGGCAGCGGACGCCGAGATCGCTGTGGATCAGGAACCCGTTGCGATTGCATTCATCGTGATCGCAGCCACGGCAGGCATCCGCGACACACGGAGGCCGGTCCTGGCGTGGCGCGGGTACGGCGGCCGTCTGCCCGTGACCGAATAGCGGCGCGCCGGGGGCGGTGCGAGCTCTCCCGAGGTCTGACCAGCCCGGATGCGCGCTGGCCATCCAGGATGCCACCCGGGCCAGGTAGGCGACGTCGTGCCCTGCGCCGAGCAGCTCGACGGCGCCGGATCGGACCCGGCTTCGCTCGCTGGCCATCGCGGGCATGCCGGTTTCGGCCCGGGCCTTGGCCCAGGCATCAACGACGTCGGCGACGGGATCGAGTTGTGGCAGCCACGGCGATGGGTTTCCCCTCTCTCCGCCGTCTGGCTCGGCCACGGTCGTAGTCGCCGGTGCAGCCGGGGGAGAGGGAGAGGGAGCCGGGGCCGCAGGTGGGGACGTGTTAGAGACCTTCTTTGGCACCTTCTTTGGCTCCCTTCTTTCATAGAACGCCCGGTTGGCCGACACCCCGTCGGCCGACGCCCCCTCCACCGACGCCCCGTTGGCCGACGCCCCGTTTCCTGTACCTCGGTCCGACCTGGGCGTTTGTGTCTCTGCCGCGTCCGGATTCTGCTCCAGCCACGCGTCTGCGGCGGCGCGCGCCGCCGCAGGGGAGTTGCCCGCGAACGCTGCGGTCAGCCAGCGTCCGCGGTCGCCGCGGTGGCGGATGTGGACGACGTAGCCGGCATCCTCGAGCTTCCGCATGGCGGCGCGCACGGCGTTGCGGCCCTCGGTGCCGTCGGTGGCGAGGCTGTCGGCGTTCATCTCCCAGCCGTCGGGGAAGGACAGGATCTCGACCAGCAGGCCGAGGGCCCGGCGGTCGAGCTGGGTGTCCCGCGCCGTGGCGTTTGGGATGGCTACCCAGCCGGTTCCGTCCGGTACCGGCTTCATGATCTTCACGCGGGGCCTCCGGCGGCATGCCGGACCCGCCGCAGTGCGCTGTTCCTCACGGAACCGCCCTGGCGGGGCAGCGTCCTGTTGCTACAGTGAGCACTGAACGGTCTCCTTGCTTCGCGGCATTGGGGGAGCGTCTGATCGGCGAGTGACAGCTCGCCGGTCCGTGGGCCGGTCCTTCGGGGCCGGCCTTCTTGCGTTCGACTCGTCCGGGGGGTCTCGGCACCCACAGCACCTGGGAGCCCCTGCGTAGTGGGCTATGCTGCTATAGCGGCATAGCGTCGCATTGCGAGCGTGGCGGGAGTGGCGGCGATGTCCGAGTGGGACAGCGGTCCGGCGGCCTACCTGCGGGTAGCCAACGACCTGCGGGCGAAGATTGAGAAGGGGGAGATCCCGCCCGGCGCGCCCATCCCGTCCGTGAACGAGCTGATGCGGACCTACGGCATCGCGAACGCCACCGTCCAGAAGGCCCTGCGGCCGCTCAAGGCGGCCGGGCTCGTGGAGACCCGCCCCGGCGTCGGCGTCTTCGTGCGCGAGGTCCGGCGAAAGATCAGCCGGTCGGCAGATCACGTCTCCCCGGTCGTTCCGGGCGCGCCAGCCTCCTACAACGCTGTCACGGACCTTATCGAGGTTACCGAGGTGGCACCCCCGGACGAGATCGCCGAGCTGCTGGGTCTCGATCCGGGTGAACCCGCTGTCAGGCGCACACGGCACATGCGCGAGGGCGACGAGATTCTTGAGATCGCGGTCTCCCACCTGCCGATTGAAATCGCCGGCGGGACGAAGCTGGGCCGCCACGTGAAGCTGGCTGGCGGCGTTCCGACGGCCCTGCGCAGCCTGGGCTACCCACCGCGCCGGTCCCGGGAATGGGTCGACGCCCGCATGCCGACGTCGTACGAGATCGAGACCCTCAGGCTCCAGACCGGCGTGCCGGTCTTTCGGCTGCTGCGGATGACCTGGACCGACGACGACCGACCCGTCGAAGCGCTGGAGATGGTCTTCGGCGGCAACAGGTACCGCCTCGAATACGACCTCCCTGTTCACGATTAGGCGCCTGCCCTTCATATCAATTGAGCGTTGCAAGCCCCGGATATGCTCCGGGGCTTTTCTGTTGCGTCGAAACCGGCGCGCGATCACGCTAGCCGCATTGACGCTATAGCACCATAGCGCTACGGTTGCATCAAACACAGCAACCACCCCGACGTGAGGACGACCGCCGATGGACGTCACCAGCTCCCCGCCCGGCCGCGATGAGCCCTCGCTTTCCTGCGCCCAGGCAGCCGAGGCGTTCGAGGTCGACCGCGGAACCGTCCGCCGCTGGGCCAAGGGCGGCCTCATCACCTACTGGGAGACCCCGACCGGCCGGATCCGGATCCCGCAGAGCCAGATCGCCGCGATCGTCACGCCGCGCAAGGGCGTGTCGCGATGACGGCCCAGCGCATAGTCCTGGGGCCGGCCAACCTGACCGGGCGAAAGACGTATCTCAAAGCCCTGATGCGTGTATCCGACGCGGGGAACGTCGTTAGCAATCGGTCAGCACAATCGGAGTCTGAGGATGACGACATGCCGGACGATCTCGGAGCGATGACCCACGTCATGCCGCGACCGCGAACCGCCTGCCCCACCTGGTGCAACGACCACGACGCCGACAGCGGCGTCCACGCCACCAGCACCCGCCTGACCATCACCGATGCCGGACCCGCGGCCACCGCCGTGCGTTCCGCCGACATCCACCTCACCGCCGAGAACGGCGCGCCGCCAGCCATCCAGCTGTGCTTCAACGACGGCGGCGACCACGACATGGACCTCGACGAGGCCGAAGCGTTCGCCGCGATGATCCTCACCGCGGTCAAGCGCGGCCGGACGGGCGGTGCCTTATGAGACTCAGCACCATGCCGAAGGCCGCCCCCGCGGCCGCCGCGCACCGGCTGCTGCACGGCGCCGTCCTGCAGAGCTCCATCGCGCGCGACGCGATCGAGCCGATCGCCTACAGCCGCATGGTCGCCGCCGGCTTCGCCCACCACCACCAGCTGCCCATAAGGGCGGCCGACGACCTGGTCCAGATCGTCGACGCGCTCGTGTCCAACGCCGACCGCCACGCCACGTGGCCCGGTCCCGGCGGCACCATCGAGCTGCGCCTCACCGTGATCGGCTGCTCCGTCGTCATCGAGGTCACCGACCCCGACGCCGACCACATGCCCGTCTGGCCCTGCGCCGCGGCCTGGACCGACCACGCCCTGGCCTGGCTCGACGACCCCGACGCCGACCCCGACGACGACCGTTTCGCCTCCCACGGCCGCGGCCTGCTCGACGTCGCCGCCCGCGCCGAGGCCGTCACCACCTACCGCGAGGGCGACACCAAGACCGTCCGCGCCGTCCTGGCCGTGGACCAGCCGTGAGCACCGCCCACCGGCGCCCGCCGGCACCCCACGCGCTACCGCTGATGATCGCCGTCGCCGTGATCTGCGCCATCGCGTGCGCGATCGCGCTGACCGCCAGCGTGTAGCCCACGAACTCGGCCGCCGCGTCCCCCTATCTGTATCCCGGTGCGGCGGCCGGGCCCATACCCCTCCAGCAAGGACCTCCAGCGGACCGTCTGGAATAAGAGCCCTGCATCAGATCGGCTCGGGGATATGGTGGCTACGGGATACAGACAAAACCCGGCGGTGCCAAGGCACCACCGGGCTTTGCCGTCCACGCGCTATAGGGAGCGACGTGAACACCCACAACGGTAGCGCCCGCACGACTTCGCACGCGCCACAGGAGCTACCACCCGTGTCGCGCAGGGCACGCTGGGTCGTCCTGATCGGCGTCGTCTTCGCGCTCGCCTGCGCCGAGGCATGGTCCGCGCCCGCACTTTTCAAGATCGCCATCATGGCCAAGGCTCCGGCCTCACTGGCCTGGCTGCTGCCCGCCGTCATCGACGGCTACGCCATCACCGCGATCATCTTCGGGGCCAACATCCCCCGCACACACCCCAAGCACGCCGAGGTGATCGGCAACACTCGCCGGGCACTCATCATCACCGTCGCCGCCAACACCGTGTTCCACACCCTCACCCTCGCCGGGAACAAGATTCCCGCCTGGGTTGAAGTCACCCTCCTGATCACCGTCACGGCTCTGCCGGTCTACATCGCCGACCGGCTCGTCCACCTCTACCGCCTCGCCGCCGGCGGCGCCCCCGCCGAACTCCCCTCGGCACCCGCCGACACCGGCACCGCCGACCAGGCGCCGACCGCGACCGCCGACTGGCACGCCCCCGTTGGCGCCGACCGCACCCGGACCGCCCCCGCCGACAGCCGCCCCGCCGCCGATCGGGTGCCGACGCCAACGGCACGCCCGGTGCCGACGTCGGCGCTCGCCGCCGACGCCCCGCCGACCGCCGATCGGGTGCCGACCGCCGATGCGGCGCCGACGGCACCGCCGGTGCCGACGTCGGCACCCGCCGCCGACCACGCGCCGACCGCCGCCGACGCGGCGCCGACCGCCGGCAAGCCGCAGACCGCCGACGTCGGCGCCGACAGCGGCGCCACCGTCTACGACTGGAGCACCGCCGGCGCCGCCGTCCGCCGGAACACCGCCCAGTGGGCCCTCGACGTCCTTCCGATCTATCGGCACCTCTCCGAGACCACCGGCACCACCCCGACCGCCCCGGTCCTGGCCGAAGCGATCAAGCAAGCAGGCATGGGCGAACTCGGGCCGTCCCGCGCCCGCGACATCCGCAAGGCCACAGCCGAGCTCCACGACCTGGTCGCCCGCGCGTTCCCGTCCTACCGCTATCTCCTCCTGAGCACCGGTGTCCCACCGACCGCGGCCGCCCTGGTCGAAGCGATCGGAGGGTCTCGATACGGCCTGCCCGAGCCCAGCGACTCCCTCGCCCGCGACGTCCACAAGGCCACCCAGGAGCTCTACCGTCAGCTCCACGACCTGGCCGAGGACGGCTCCGACACCGCGGCGGCCCGCTAGTGCACGACATCACGGACGGCCACGCC
>CAYPQM010000001.1:102850-120292 GCA_964412845.1 uncultured Streptosporangiaceae bacterium | reverse complement strand
GACCAAGCCTGGCATCGTCGTCGACACCGATGACATGGCGGTCCGGGGCAGCAACATCAAAGTCCAGGCCCCGTGGGGCCCCGGAGCTCCCGTCGTCCTGCGGATCCACGTGTCGGGAAGGGTCAGCGGCGGCAGCATCGTGGCCCGCCCGCCGCGCCCGCCGCGCCGGACCTTCTGGCAGTGGCTGCGCAGGCGTCCCCGGCCTGGCCCGCTCGCCCTGCCCAGGGGCTAACCGCGTCACGGCGCGGCCTGTCGGCTGACCTGGATCCGGGACACTCCTGCGCGGCAGACCGGAATCAACGGCTCACAGCACGCCGAAGCGGTCGTAAGCGGCTCGCAACGTGCTGCCCCGCTCCAGCGCGTCGCGCAGCCCGTCCTCCTTCGCCGTCTTCTCCAGGCCGCGCCGCACGGTCTCCTCCGCGAGCGCGGCGGGTACCACGACCACGCCGTCGACGTCGGCCACCACCAGGTCCCCCGGCCGCACCAGGAGCCCGCCGACCACGGCGGGCTGCCGCCATCCGGTCACCGCGAGCCGGCCCTTGCAGTCCAGCGGAAGCAGCCCCCGGCACCACACCGGGTAACCCATGCCGGTGATCCGCCGCTCGTCCCGGCAGTACCCGTCGAGCAGCGCCCCGCGGGCGCCCCGGGCGCGGGCGGCCGTCGAGAACAGCTCGCCCCAGACGGCGGCCCGGGCGGAGCCGCCCGCGGCCACCAGGACGACATCTCCGGGCGCGATGCCGTCGAGGGCGGCGATCTCGCCGGTATACGGGTCCGCGGGGATCTCGCCGGCCTCCGCGACGAGGAACGGGTTGGCCCAGCCGGCCACGATCACGCCGCGGTGCAGCGGCCGGATCGCCGGGTCGAGGGTGTGGTCACGGTGGCCCAGGTCATCCAGGATGTCCGACACGACGGCTGCGGTCAGCCGGGTCTCGACCAGGTCGGGCAGCGCACGGCCGGGCAGGTCGCCGCTCACCGGGCCTCCGGCGGCCGGACGAGGATCTTCAGGTGCTTCTCCGGCTCGTCCCTGAGCAGCTCAAGACCGCCGCGCACCGTCGCGGTGAGCGGGATCCGGTCGGTGACCAGCGCGGCGGCCTGGATCGCGCCCCGGCCCATCAGCCCGAGTGCGATGCGGAAGTCCTCGTCCCAGACGTGGGACAGCGAGCCGATGATGGATTTCTCCGCGGCGACGAGGTCCATCGGCAGGACGCTGAAGGGCCGGGAGTCGATGCCGAGCAGCACGGCCCGGCCGCCGGCCCGCAGGGCCCGGATCGCGGATTCGACCGCCTGCGGCTGGCCGGCGCACTCCACGGCGACGTCGGCCTGCAGCGCCGCCGCCTCCTGCGGCGGGACGGCGTGGTCAGCCCCCAGGCGGCAGGCGAGATCCCGCCGCGCTGGCCGTGGCTCGACGACGGCCACATGGTCGGCCCCGAACGCCCGCGCCGCCTGCACGGCCATCAGCCCGACCGCACCCGCGCCCACGACCGCGACCCGTTCGCCGGGCCGGAGCCCGCCGCGGCGCAACGCCCGTACCGCGACGGCGAGCGTCTCAACCAGCGGCGCCTCGTCGTCGGCCACCGTGTCCGGTACCGGCAGGCACATCCGGGCGGGCGCGTTGCACAGTTCCGCGAGCCCGCCGTCGCCGTGCAGGCCCAGCCCGCCCAGGGCCGGGCACCGGGTGAACTCGCCGCGGCGGCACCAGTGGCAGGCGCCGCAGTAGACGATGGTGTCCACGGCCACCCGCTGACCCACGCCAGGTGTGGTGACGTCATCGGCTGCCGCCACGACCAGGCCGGCGAACTCGTGCCCGAGGATGAGCGGCGCGCGCGCCCCGGTGATCGGGTGTGGCGTGTCGACCGGGATGAACAGCGGCCCGCTCTGCCATTCCTCCACGTCAGTGCCGCAGATGCCGCACCAGCTGATCCGGACCTGCACCTCGCCCGGTCCCGGCGGCGCGGGCGGCGGCACCTCCTCGACCCGGACGTCGCCCCGGGCGTGCCAGCGGACCGCCAGCATCGGCTTAGCCGGCCTGGGCCGTGGCGGGCGGGGTGAGGGCCCAGCGGATGGCGTGGATGACCGCGTGGCCCGCCGGGCGGACCAGGGCGGTCTCGGTGAGCGGCAGGTAAGGCAGGTACAGCGGGCGCCGGGCCCATCCGGGCAGCAGGGACGTCGCCGCGGCGGCGAGCACCCCGTACGGTGCCCGGGCGATCACCGGCAGCGGCGGGTTGAGCAGCAGGAACCGGGCGGCGGAGCGGGCTTCGGCAGTGCCGCGCAGTTCCGTGCGGTATTGGCTGATCCGGTCGGTGAGTTCTGCTTCGGTCCGGGGCGGGTCCACGACCCCGAGCTTGACACCGATCTGGGCCAGGTCAGCGACGTACCCGTCGCGTCCGGCCTGGTCCAGTGGCTGGGCTCCGAAGCGGGTGTGCGCGCGCAGGAAGCTGTCCGCTTCGGCGATGTGGATCCAGGTGAGCAGGTGCGGATCAGAGGCCGCATACGGCCGCCCGTCCGGTGCCGTCCCGGTCACCCGCGCGTGCACCGCCCGGACCCGTGCTATGGCCGCCTGTGCGTCGCTGGCCTGGCCGAACGTGGTAACGGCGAGGAAGTAGCTGGTCCGCTGCAAACGTCCCCACGGGTCGCCGCGAAATCCGGAATGCCCAGCCACGCCGGCCATCGCCAGCGGGTGCAGCGACTGCAGCAGCAGGGCGCGGATACCGCCCACGAACATCGACGAGTCTCCGTGCACCCGGCGGATCGGGCGGTCCTCCGCGAACCACCGCTCGCCGGTGCGGCCATGGATCGCCTCCCGGCGGGCCGGGCCGTCGGCCCCGGCCACCCGCTCGAAGATTGACGCGCCGACGCGGCGGCGGACGGAATCAGCGGCAGCCTGCACTCTCACCTGCCCATTATCCGCCCAGATCGCGCTCGTCCCAGCCACATGCCAGGCTGACGGCATGAAGTACGTGCTCTTCTACGAATCCGCCGACGACGTCCGCACGAACGCGCCCCCGCATTTCCCGGCGCATAAAGCCCGGTTCCAGGAGTTCCACGCCCGCGGCGACATCCTCATGCTCGGAACGTTCGGCGATCCGCAGAACGAGGGGTCGATGGCGATCTTCACCACCCGGGCCGGTGCCGAGGCGTTCGCCGCAGGCGACCCGTTCGTACTGCATGGCGTCGTCCGGAACTGGTACATCCGCGAGTGGAACGAGATCCTGGCCCCGCCCTAGCCTGGCGGGCCCGGCTAGTCACGCACCGGGATCCCGGCTTGCCGGCGTAGTTGCTGGGCGGCGCGGGAGTTGCTGTGCCGTATCCACAGCGCGACGTCCAGGACCCACATCAGGCTGGCGCCGGCCGCCGACGCCGGGCGCAGGGCCTCGACCTCGGCGCGGGCGGCTGGGTCCCGCAGCAGGCAGCGCAGTGCCTCCCAGGTCCGCCCGGGCACTCCCGCCGCCCCGATCACCACCTTGTCGGTGATCGGGCACAGCCGGGGGCGCTTGCGGGCGAGCAGTTTCGCCGCCGTGGAGGTGCCGACCCCCGGCATGTCCACCAGCGCGTCCCACAGCGGGTCCACCGCCGCGAGGTCCGCGTCGGAGGCGTCCCACAGGTCGACGTCGCTGCGGACCGTGGTCAGCATCTGGGAGACCTTCTCGGCCCAGGTGCCGAGCAGGCCCCGGACCGCGTCCGGCCGCCAGGTGATGTTCAGCAGGGAGACCGCCAGCAGGTCATCGGTGGTCACTTCGTCGCGGGGGTTGGCGCCCAGGGTGGTGAACGTCATCCCCGAGAATTCCCCCGCCGGATCGAAGTAGGCCGCTACCGCCTGGCCGAGGCCAGCGACCGCCAGGCTCTCCCTGAGCTTGCTCGCCGCCGCCCGCACCGCAGCACTGGCAGGTACGGCATCACTAGCTGATAATGAGCGCATACGTCACAGTATGGGATATCAGATCCCATGTGATATCCCCTTGGGCGGCAATTCACATCAATGTCCCAGCCCAGGTTCAGTCTTCGGGCCGGTCTTCAAGGGAGTCCCCGGGGTTCCCGTCGCGGCGGCGCGCCGGTCCCGGAAGACCCAGCCCGCCAGCACACCTCCGATGAGGCCGCCGATGTGGGCCTGCCAGCCGATCCCGGCGTGCGGGAGCAGCACGGTGAACTGGTAGGCGAAGCAGAGCGCCATCACGGCACCAATGAGCATGTCGATCGCGTGGCGGTCGAAGAACCCGCGGACCATGATGTAACCGAAATAGCCGAAGACGACCCCGCTGGCACCGGCCCCGACGCTGCCCCCGGTCTCGAAGAGCCAGGCCGCCAGGCCGCTGGCCAGGATGACAAGCACAGTCACGCCGAGGAACCTGATCACCCCGCGGTAGGCGGCCAGGAACCCGAAGATGAACAGCGGCCCCGAGTTTCCCTCGATGTGGGCCCAGCTGAAGTGCATGAACGGCGCGGTCAGGATGTCAGGCAGATTACCCAGGTCACGTGGCCGGATCCCGTAGTCGAGGGTCAGCTGATAGTGGTCGGCCCAGTTGGCGATCTGGATGACCCAGAGCACAGCCAGGACGCTGACCATGACGAACAGTGCGGTCCGTGCTTGCGCGATCACGGTCTCGGGATCGCCGGGGGCGAGGTCCCACCGGCCACTCCGGGCTGGTACCCGGACGCGCGGGGCGGGCGACGTGCCTCCCGCGCCGGCCGTGGGTCCCAGGCCGGTGTTCATCGCCACCTCCGAGCGGAAGACCGCGCATGCCTGACCGCCGCGGCTGCGGGCCTGACTGCATCATCCAGCCTGGTGCCCGGCTCGTCCACGCCCCGGTGACGTCCGGCCCATGACAGCTGTCATGGGTATGTCGTGACAGCCGTCGCGGGAAGCACCCGCCGCCGATGGGACTATTGGCCCATGACAGTGACAAACGTTGACTACGGCCGGCCGCGAGACCCGGCGGGCAGCGGCACCCCTCAGGCGGTCGACCTGCGCGGAGTGCACAAGAGCTTCGGCTCCGTCCAGGCGGTTCGAGGCATCGACCTGGATATCACCCCCGGCGAGATCGTCGCGTTCCTTGGCCCCAACGGCGCAGGCAAGACCTCGACCATTGACATCATCCTGGGCCTGTCCCGCCCCACGGCTGGTGAGGTCGCGGTGTTCGGCATGCAGCCGCGGCAAGCGATCGCACGCGGCCTGGTCTCCGCGGTGATGCAGACCGGCGGACTGCTCAAAGACCTCACTGTCGCTGAAACGGCCCAGTACACCGCGAGCCTGTTCGCGCAGTCCAGGCCGGTGGCAGAGGTGCTGAAGCGGGCGGGCATCACGGCCATCGCGGATCGCAAGGTCGGCAAGTGCTCCGGCGGTGAGCAGCAGCGGCTGCGCTTCGCCATGGCCTTGCTGTCCGACCCTGAGCTGCTGGTCCTCGACGAGCCCACGACCGGCATGGACGTCGAGGGCAGGCGCGGCTTCTGGGCGGCGATCAGGGAGGACGCCGCCAAGGGGCGGACCGTCCTGTTCGCGACGCATTACCTGGAGGAGGCCGACGACTACGCCGACCGGATCATCCTGGTGCGCCAGGGGCAGATCGTCGCCGACGGTACCGGGGCCGAGATCAAGGCGCTGGCGGCCGGCCGGACGGTGCGGGCCACGCTGCCCGGCGCGGATGAAGCCACCCTGCGCGGGATAGCCGGGGCGGACAGCGTTGAAGTGCGCGGGGACACCGTGCTCGTGCACGCCACGGACAGCGATGCAGTGGCCAGGTACCTGCTGACCAGCACCCCAGTGCGGGACCTGGAGATCACCACCCGCGGCATCGAGGATGCCTTTATCGCTCTGACCAGCGATGACGCCGACACCACCACGAAGACCACAGGAGAATCACGATGAGCACGTCGGTTGCCACGCCGGATCTGACCGGCCGCCGGGCCCCGGGCCTGGGTGGCTTCAACATCACCGTCCTGCGGCTGGAGGTCCGGCGCCTGCTGCGCAACCGGCGCACGGTCCTGTTCACCATGGTGCTGCCGGTGGTGTTCTTCCTGATCTTCGGCCTGAACAAGCAGTACGCCAACGACCGGGCCGGTCACGGCAACGTCTCGGCGTTCATCATGATCAGCATGGCGCTCTACGGTGCCATCCTGGCCACGACCAGCGGCGGGGCGATGGTCTCGATCGAGCGGGCGGCGGGCTGGAGCCGCCAGCTGCGCCTGACGCCGCTGTCGCCGGCGGCCTACATCGCCATCAAGATGCTGACCGCACTGGTGCTCGGGCTCGGTTCGGTGGTGGCCGTGTATGCCGTCGGGGCGCTCACCGGCAAGCCGTCGATGCCGGGCTACCTGTGGCTCGTCACCGGGCTCTGCGTCTGGGTCGGCTCGCTGCTGTTCGCAGCGTTCGGCCTGTTCATGGGCTACCTGCTGCCCACCGAGAACGTGATGCAGATCCTGTCCTTCGCGCTGCTGCTGTTCTCGTTCGGTGGCGGCCTGTTCATCCCGCTGAGCCAGTTCCCGCATGTGCTCCAGACGATCGCTCAGTACACCCCGCTCTATGGCCTCAACCAGATCGTGCACGACCCGCTGACCGGCGGCAGGTTCCATGTGGCCTGGCTGGCCAACGTCCTCGTCTGGCTGGCCATCTTCGCCGGCGGCGCGGCCTGGCGCTTCCGCAAGGACACCGCGCGGGTCTGACCGGGCGCGCCCCTGGGTGAGGCGCTCCCCGAGCAAGACCACTGGGGCGTGTCCCTAGCCGGCGCGCAGGAAGCCGGCCAGCGCGGCCGCGAGTTCATCGGGGGCATCCTCCGCCATGTGATGGCCGGAGGCGATGGGTGCGCCCCGCACGTCGTCGGCCCAGCGCCGCCAGATCGCGACCGGGTCGCCGTAGAGCTGCTCCATGTCATCCCGGGTGGCCCAGAGCATGAGCACCGGGCAGCTGACCCGGCGTCCAGCGGCGAGATCGGCGTCGTCATGGGCCCGGTCGATGCCGAGACCGGCCCGGTAGTCCTCGCACATGGCGCGGACGGTGGCCGGGTCGTGGATGGCGCGGTGATAGTCGGCCCAGGCTGCCTCGCCCATCTGGGGCCGGGCCGCGTCACTGTGGTACCAGGCGTCCGGGTCGGCGTTGATGACCCGGTCGGCTTCCGCGGCCGGGTTGCCCAGGAAGAACCAGTGCCACCACGCAGTGGCGAAGGTTGCGTCGCAGCGGTCGAGGGCTTCCCCGATCGGAACGCTGTCGAGAACGGCCAGGTGCGAGACAGCCGCCGGGTGATCCATCGCCAGCCGGAACGCCACGTAGGCCCCCCGGTCGTGCCCGGCCACGGCGAACCGGTCGTGCCCGAGTTCACGCATGAGCGCCAGGCAGTCGGCCGCCATCGCCCGCTTGGAATATGGCGCATGGTCCGGGCTGGCCGGCGGCTTCGACGACTCTCCGTAACCACGCAGATCAGGGCAGACCACGGTATGGCTGCCGGCCAGCAGCGGCGCGACCCGGTGCCAGGTCACGTGCGTCCGCGGATGCCCATGCAGCAGCAGCACAGGCGGCCCGGCACCGCCGTGCCTGACCCGCAGCGTGGCGGCCCCGACATCGATCCGCTCGAGCCGGAACCCGTCGAACAACTCCGCAGTCATCCAATGACGTTAACCCAGGCCCGGCTGGGCCGCGGTCAGGGCTGGTAGGAGCCGGGGAGCCAGGCGCGGGTGCTCACGCTGATCGCGTTCCAGGCGTTGATGGCCACGATCAGCGAGATCAGGGCGGCGATCTCGGCCCCGCTGAACTCCGCCGCCACATCCTGGTAGGCCTGATCCGGGACATGGGTGCCGGCCAGCAGCGTCACCGCCTCGGTGAACGCGAGGGCGGCACGCTCCCGGCCGGTGAAGTACGGCGTCTCCGGCCAGGCCGGCAGGGCGTAAATGCGCTGCTCGGTTTCCCCGATCGCCCGGGCGTCCTTCGTGTGCATGTCGATGCAGTAGGCGCAGCCGTTCAACTGCGAGGCACGGATCCGGACCAGCTCGCGCAGCCGGGGATCGAAGCCGACCCGGTCAAGTTCCTTGGTGGCGGCCTGATCGAGGTGGCCCATCGCCCGGGAGAAGCCGGGCGCGGCGGCGTCGAAGTCAAGGCGGACGGGGATCTGCTGTGTGGTGCCGGTTGCTGTCATGACTATGACGCTACGGCCACAAGTGGCCCAGGATAAGATCCATATTGATGACAGAAATATGGGCCAATCATGGTATCGACCTGCACCTCGACCTCGCCGGCCCCCGGGTGCGGGCTGGGCTGGAGACAGCCTTGCGGGACGCGGTCCAGTCGGCCCGGCTGGCGCCCGGCACCCGGCTGCCGTCATCACGCGCTCTTGCGGCGGACCTCGGGATCGCCCGCAACACGGTCGCCGACGCCTACAGTCAGCTCGTCGCCGAGGGCTGGCTGGCGGCGCGCACCGGCTCCGGCACCTGGGTCACCCAGCACCTGGTGCCGGCCCGGGGAGTGCCTGAGACGCCCGCGTCGGATGTCCCGCATCCCCGCTACGACCTGCGCCCGGGCGTGCCTGACCTGTCCGCGTTCCCGCGCCGGGCGTGGCTGGCGGCCGCCCGCCGGGCTCTCTACGCGGCCCCGGACCACGTCCTCGGCTACCCTGACCCGCGCGGCCTGCCGCAGCTTCGGATGGTCCTGGCGGACTACCTCGCGCGGGTCAGGGGGGTCACGGTCAGCCCCGAGCGGGTGGTGGTCTGCGCCGGTTTCAGCCACGGGCTGGCCGCGGTATGCCAGGCCCTGCGCGCACGTGGCGCGGCAACCATCGCGACAGAGGCCTGCGGCCACCAAGTCCACCGTCAGATCGCTGAGGCCCGGGGGCTGCGCCCGGTGTCGCTGCCGGTTGACGCGGGCGGTGCCGTGCCGGACGGCCTGGGCCAGGCGGATGTGGTCCTGCTGACGCCGGCGCACCAGTTCCCGCTGGGCGTGACCCTGCGGCCGCAGCGGCGCCGGGCGATCGCCGCGTGGGCCATCGAGACCGCGGGGCTGGTGATCGAGGACGACTACGACGGAGAGTTCCGCTACGACCGGCAGCCCGTCGGCGCCATGCAGGCGCTCGCGCCCGAGCACCTTATTTACGCCGGCACGACCAGCAAGAGCCTGATGCCGGGGCTGCGCCTGGGCTGGCTGGTGCTGCCTGCCCACCTGGTCGACGAGGTGGTCGCGGTGATCGGGTCAGGCGGCGCGCTCACCAGCAGTCTCGACCAGCTCACGCTGGCGGAGTTCATCACGTCCGGCGGTTACGACCGGCAAATCCGGCACGCCCGGCTCGCCTACCGGCGGCGGCGCGACCGGCTGGTCAGCGCGCTGCGCCGGGAGGCGCCAGCGGTCCGCGTCACCGGGATCGCCGCCGGGTTGCACGCCCTGGTGGAACTCACCGGCCGCCGCAGCGAGGCCGACGTCATCGCCCGCGCCGCCCGGCACGGGCTCGCGGTCGACGGGCTCGCGCACTACAGCGTGCCGGACAGCGGGCCGGGCCAGCAGCGGCCGGCCCTGGTGATCGGCTACGGGCGGCCACCCGACCATGCCTTCACCACCGCGCTGGCCCGGCTCTGCGCCGTGCTCGCTGAGTGAGACCGCAGTGGCGCGCTGGCCGCCTGGCTTCAGCCCCGCGGGGGCGGCCGCTGTTCGTCGCGCGCGGGGGCGATGATGGTGGCCGGGGGAGCGCTGCCGGGAGCACCGGCAGGCCCCAGCACCTGACAGCGGGCCAGCCCGTGCCGGGCCCACAAGGCCGCGGTCCAGGCGCACAGCAGCGCGTCGATGAGATCCTCGCGATGCTTGTAGGCGGTGTCGTCGAGCGGTGACGGCTCCTCGATCAGCTTCCGGCTGACCGGATGTGAGCCCAGCAGCAACGGCGGGGTGGCGGTGGCGAGCTGGCCGAGCCGGCGGATCAGTTCGTCGCAGGCCGCGGCGCGCTCGGGTCGCCACCGGGCGACTGGCAGCCGCGGCGGCCTGCGCTTGTACCGGGGCCGCTCGGTGTCATAACCAAGTTCCGGCGCCCCGACCAGCGTGGTGTAGGGGTAGCACTCCGACATGGAGCGCCCGTCCGCCGGTGGCCCGTCACCGCCGTCGGAGTAGTTCCAGCCGAAGGATTCGAGCCGGCCGCGAAGCGTGACCCCGGCCAGCCGCGGCGAGTTGATGTTGGTCGTGTTGGCGCTGACCTTCCACCGGCCGTACCGCTGCCCCACCTGCGTCTCGCACAGCCGCTGGCCGCCGGTGTTGGTGACCACCAGCGGCGCGTCGACGAACAGCAGCGCCCCGGGGCCGGCCGCCGCCTGGTTGATCCACGCGATGGTGGCGGCCATGGTGCGGGTCCAGCCAGCGTCGAGGACCTGCCCGGCCGGATCGATCACGGCGAGGCCACTCTCGTTCGCCAGATGCCCGGGGCGGTCCTCCCGCCAGGCGAGGTCGGCACCGAGATAGCGCGTGACGGCCATGCACCACTTGTACCGCACCTGCGGCCGCGGCTGAACCTGTCCGCTGGACTGGCGGCCGGGCCGGGGCCTGGCTCAGCTCATTGCGCCTGGCCGGGAGCGGCCGTCCCGAACGTCACGGTGACCTGCTGGAATCCCAGGGAGCGCAGCATGCCGTTGAGCATGCTGCTGGTGTTCTTCTCAGCCTCGGACCGCAGCTGGCTCTGCCGGGCGGCCGTCTCGATCTTCTGCTGCGCGATGACGTAGACCTGATGCTGGCTGTTCGGGTTGCCGGAGAAGAAGTTCCCGATCCGGTTCAGCAGCCCCTGCTGCTGCGCGAAGACATAGGACTGCTTGACGTTGAGCACGGCCGGCTCGAGTTGCGCGTGCGGCAGGTTGACGGTGACGGCCTGGCGATCCGCTGACACCTGAATCGCCTTGCTGCGCAGCTGGGCGAAGTCAACATAGGCGATCTCGTTGCCCTGCCCGATGAACAGCGTCTGGGTGCCTTCCACGAACGCGGGCAGGAACGCTGCCTTCCGGTCCAGGTTCACCACGACCTGGAACGAGCCGCTGGCCGCCTCGTACCGGCTCAGTGCCGTGATCGACTTGAGCAGCACTGGCTGGCTGCGCACGACGGTGGTCTCGCCGAACGGATTGCGGAGTTGCGGCAGCAGATGCACCGCGGACAGCACGATGACCAGGACCACGATGGCGACGATCGCAGCCGCGAGTCCTAGCAGTCCAGCTAGCCGGCCAGCTAACCCTGGGCCACGCGGAGCGCGCTCCATCGGTGCCTCCGTTCCTTGTCCGGCTGCGTGGCTGATGCTTCGGCTGCGCTGGCCGCAGCGGGCCGCGCGGCACCTCCTCTACCCGGCCAGCTTCGAGTCATTCACCTGGCGATGCAGACATGGCTAGGCGGCGATGGCGGCGGCGGATCCCTCCAGCGCTATCTCCATGGCCAGGGCGTGGCCGTGCGGTGTCTTGTCCCAGCTCGATCGCTGGGAGCGGGTGAGCAGCTTGCGCAGCGCCCGGAACGCGGAGATGGAGGTGAACGCCCACCACACGGGGGTCAGCAGCAGCCGCGCGGTGAGCCCGTACTCCTGCTCGTGCAGGTACCCGGCGAGCGGGTGCTGCCCAGCGCCGGCCGGGGCCTGCTCCGCGCGTTCCTGCTGCCGGAGCGGCGTGATGATCTTCTGGACGAACAGCACCCCGTTGCCGGCCAGCGCCACGAAGATGCCGGCGTAGAACACGGGTGCGGGGAAAAGCCCGTCGATGAACGAGGACACCGCGGTGAGCCCGTCCAGCCGGGACACGACGTACAGCAGGGTGACGCTCCACATCAGCGGGTTGAGCAGCAGCGACACGGGCGTGCCGAGCATGAACAGGATGAAGGCCAGGTAACGCAGCGGCCCCACGTCCCGGATCAGCCGCAGCGGGTGGCGAGTGTGCACCAGGCCGGTCTGCGCGTACCCCTGCAGCCACCTGCTCCGCTGGTTCTTCGCCGTCCTGGCCGTGTCGGGCGCCTCCTCATAGGTGGTCGAGCGGAGCATCCCTATTCGGTAGCCCGCCTGCGCCAGCCGGAACGCCAGGTCGGCGTCCTCGGTGACGTTGTACGGGTCCCAGGGCCCGCGCATGGTGACCGGATGGCCCGCGCCGTCGGTGAATTCCCACCTGCCATTGGCCCGGGCGACAGCTTCGAGCGCTTCGCGCTGAAAATGATTGCTGGTCCCGCCCAGCGGCGGGATGAGGCCCAGCCGGGCCAGGCCCGCGAGCACCCACTGGAAGTGGGTCACGTACTCGGCCCAGTAGAACGAGCTGATCCAGCTGCCGCGCGGGTTCCAGAACGCGAGCTGGGCCTGCAGGCAGCCGATTTGCGGGCGCTGGCCCGAGGTGGCCCGGAAACCGGCCACCGCCCGGAGCAGCTGGTCAGGTTCGGGACGGTCCTCGGCGTCGAAGATGACCACTATCTCGCCGGTGGCGTACCCGTACCCGTAGTTACATGCTTTCGGCTTGGTGCGCGGCCCGGCGTCCGGGGCGATCAGCACCTGGAAGTAGCCCGGCAGGTCGATGGCCGCCACAGCGGCCTGGGTGTCCGGGTCGCAGGCCTCCAGCAGCAGCAGGATCTGCAGCTTCCCGGCCGGGTAACAGAGCCGGGACAGCGCCTTCACCAGCCGGTCGATGACGTTGGCCTCGCCCATGAGCGGCACCAGGATCGTGTACCGCGGCAGGCTCGGGTCATCGGCGTCAGGGACATGGTCCGTGCGGGGCGCCGACCGCGCCGCCGCCCACCAGACGACGAACTTGAGGCCCACGAAAACCAGGTAGAACGCGATGGCCAGCGCGACGGCCGCCTTGAGCAGGAAGACCGGCCCGAACAGCACGGCGGCCGCGCCGGCCAGCAGGAGCACGGTCGCGGCGGTGACCATCTGGCCGGAACTCATCAGCCGTGCGGCTGACTCCCGGGTGTATGCAGAGGGCACGGTTCTCACTTCCTGAGCTGGTAGACGCGGTAGTCGCCGTCAGCGGTGCGGTATACGGCCGAGTAATGGCTGAGCTGCTGGCGGCCGAGCGCGGCGCAGACCTTGTCCGGCGAGGGATAGTGACCGCACCTCGCGATGATCCAGTCGATGTGATTGGCCGACGGATCCCGCAGAGCGGGCAGCCACTGGCGGTAGCTGCCCTCATAGACCAGCTCACTGGACGGAACGCTGAAGGCGATGCTCTCGTTGCCGAACGACTCCATCAGCACCCGGCCGCCGGTGTAGTGCGCCTTGAGGTACGCGACCACCGGGTCCTGCTTGACCACCGGCACTGACGTCAGCGTCGATCGGGCCGCCTGGTAGGTGACCACGTTGCCCTGCCGCAGCAGGCTGGCGCCCAGCCCGGCCGCCAGGATCAGCACCAGGCCGCCGGCCACGTACATGGCCGGCCGCAGCCGCTGCAGCGTCCCCACCAGGTAGCCGACGAGGATGGCGGCCGGCACGAGCATGATCAGCCCGAACCGGACGTTGTAGAGGTCGTTGTTGATCTGCAGGACGTGCAGCGGCCGCTGGCCCGCGTACAGGGAACCGATGAAGAAGGGCACGATCACCAGCAGCGACGCCACCGGCAGCGAGCGGGCCAGGCCACGCCTGGTCCGCCACTGCCCGGCGATCAGGCAGGCCAGCCCGGCCGCGGCGAGCAGCAGCACCGGCCAGGTCTCGTTGTCCACCATCGCGAACCAGTACGTCTTGGCCGCGATCAGCCAGTTACCGATGGCGGGCTCCCCGTGGGACACCCAGTTCGACGGTTTGGCGTACGTGCCGTCCTGGAAGTTCAGCGGGTTGCCGAAGATGGCCCAGTTCCAGATGACCCAGGCCGCGATCCCGGCGAACGCCACCACCGCGAAGGCGATGAAGCGGTCCTGGGCGCTGAGCCGGCGGAGCTTCGCGGTCAGCCCCGGGTGCTTGCGCTGCCAGGCGATGACGACCACCGCGGCCAGCAGGCAGGCCAGCACGGGCCAGCTCTCATACCGGGTGAGCGTGGCCAGCAGCGCCGCGATGCCGCCGGCCAAGAGGTACTGGTACCGGTCCGTGTCGGCCCACTGCTGAACGCAGTAGACCATCGCGGCCAGCATGCAGAACAGCAGCGCTTCGGTCATCGGCGTGCTCTGCATGTACAGCATGTTCACGTTCAGCGCGAACACGGCCGCGGCGACGACCCCGGCGAACTTACGGCCGCTGAGCCTGAAGACGATCTTGTAAATCAGTACCGCCGTAGCCACGAAAGCGGCCATCGAGACGATGCTGCCGGCGAAACCGTTCTGGTACAGGGGCGTGATCCAGACCAGGGGCAGCATGAGCAGATGCGGCAGCGGCAGCCAGACGTAACCGAGCTGGGCCAGCCCGGGACTGGTGCTGCTGATCACCCGCCGGGCGATCTCCAGATGCGAGATGGAATCCACGTAGAGCAGGGCGCCGTGGCGGTCAACGGTGACGACGTAGGCGGCCACCGAGAGCAGGGCCGCGGCCAGCGCGATACCCCAGGCCACCGGGTCACGCTTGGTGCGGCGGCCATGTTCGCTGCGGGAGCCGGGCTTAGCTGGCGACTGCTGCCTGCGCAGGGTGTCGATTGCCATGCCACCCCTCCTTTCTGAGGGCCAGGCGGAGGTGGACCAGGCAGGCCAGCGACAGGAGCACGACCTTGAGGTCGGAGCCGGTCTGCTGTCCGTGCGCGCGGGCCTTGTGGGTGACGCCGGCCTCGGCCATCGTGTATCCGGCCGCGGTGGCGCGGGCCAGGATCTCCGGTGACACCGCGGCATAGCCGCCGCTGAGCCGCGGCTCGACGTCCTTGAGCACGACCGAGGTGAAGAGCTTGAACCCGCAGTCCACATCACGCGCGGCCGTGCCGCCGAGCACGAAGCGGGAAAGCTGGTGCCAGGCCCGGCCCATCACGCGCCGCTTCAGCGAGTCAGCCCGGGCGATCCGGTAGCCGGCCACCAGATCCGCGTCCTGGTCCTGCAGCGCGGCGAGCAGCGTTCCGAAGCTTTCGATGTCGAACTGGTCGTCGGCGTCGCAGAACCCGATCAGGCCATGCCCGGTGTCGAGCGCGGCCCGGATGCCGGTCTGCAGCGCGGCCCCGTAGCCCTGGTTCTGGGTGTGGTGCACCGCGCGGACGTATCCCGGGTAGGCGTCCGCCAGCCGGTCAGCCGCCGCGGGCGTGTCGTCCCTGGTGCTGCCGTCATCGACGATGATGACCGTGAAGGGGCAGGCCAGCCGGCCGAAGTAATCGACGATCCCCGGCACGATGGTCCGCAGGTTCGCTGCCTCGTTGAAAGCGGGCAGGAAGAACGCGACGCCGTCCTGCCGGGCCCGCCCGGCAATCTCGTGCAGGCCGGGACGCAGCTCCGTCTCGGCCGCCGCGACCGGCTGCGCCATCCGGCCGCGGAACGTGACGAAGTTGTTCAGGGTGAACGTGACGGCCGCGCCGGAGACGATGCCGCCGAACGACGCCGCGATCAGCCGGATGCCGGAGTGCACCGCCGCCGCGAAGACCAGCTCGTTGACGACCAGGGCAATGACGGCGGTCCCGTTGAACGAGGCCCAGCGCGCGGACCGGGCACCGAGCGTGGACCGCGGCGGACTGCCGCGGTCCAGGCTGCGCGGCGTGCGGTCCCGCCAGGTCAGGCGGGCACTGAGCACGAAACTGACTTGGGCGGAGAGGGCGAAGCCGATCCCGTTGGCCACGATCGTGTCCGCGCCCAGGCGCGCCAGGCTGGCGAGGACCAGTAGCTGAAGCAGCGTGCACAGGGCCGCGACGGCCCCGAAGCGCACGATCCGCAGGTCCCACAGCCACCGCAGCTGATCAGTCACTGTTTTTGCTCCCCCGAGCCTGGCCCAGCACGAGGCCCTGTGGCCTCTAGGAACAGACTGCGGTACCTGAGGTCACCCGTACTGCGCCATCAGGGGGAGTCCGGCTACACCGAATGACGTACGCCAGGCCCCGGGCCTGGCCGTCAGCCACGGGCCTGGCCGGCCGGTCTACCCGAAGGCGGCGGGAGTCGAACCGCGCCGGGCCCAGTGTCTTGATCGCCAGACCCAGGCCGTCGCCGCCCATCAGCACCCCGGCCGACCGGGTGGCGCGGCATCGGCAAATCGTGACACTGTTCCGTAACGTCGCTACGATGAGGTCCCGAAGCCCGCCGGGAGAAGGGGACTCGCGTCATGCCGCTCGTCTCGTATCAGCTTGAAGACTCCGTCGCCACGATCACCATGGACGACGGCAAGGTGAACGTGCTGTCGCCACCGATGCTCGCCGAGCTCAACCGGGCCCTCGACCAGGCCGCGGCCGACCGGGCGGTCGTCCTGCTCACCGGCCGGCCGGGCATCTTCTCCGCGGGATTCGACCTGCCCGTGCTCCAGGCGGGCGGATCCGCGGCCCTGGCCATGCACCGGGCGGGCTTCGAGCTGGCCGCCCGGATCCTGTCGTTCCCGGCGCCGGTGCTCATCGCGTGCCCAGGGCACGTGGTGGCGATGGGGGTGTTCCTCCTCCTGTCGGGTGACTACCGGGTGGGCGCGGCCGGCCCGTACAAGATCACTGCGAATGAGGTGGCGATCGGTTTCAGCATGCCGTGGGCGGCGGTCGAGATCTGCCGGCAGCGGCTGACCCCGGCCTGCCTGACCCGGGCCATCACGCTCGCTGAGGTCTTTTCGCCCGATGACGCCGTGGCCGCCGGCTTCCTGGACCGGGTCGTGCCCGCGGCTGACCTGCTGGACGTCGCCCGGAGCACCGCCGCCGGGCTGGCCGCCCTCGACATGGACGCGCACGTGGCGAGCAAGCTGCGGGTCCGGGACCATGCGCTGACGGCGATCCGGGCGGCCATTGACATCGATCACGCGGCGCTTCAGGCCCGGGCGTGAGCCCGAGGGCGAAACAGCGGACGCCCGAACTGCGCGAGCACGTCCTGCAGGTCGCGCTGGCCACGCTGGCCGCGGACGGCGTCACCGGGTTCACCACCCGGAAGGTCGCCCAGCAGGCGCAGACGTCGACCCCGGCCGTCTATGAGCTGTTCGGCGACAAGGCCGGACTGGTCCGGGAGGTGTTCTTTGCGGGCTTCCGGCTGCTGCGGGATCGGTTCGGGCAACTGGCCGGGTCCGGCGATCCGCGCGCTGACCTGGTCGGGGTCATCGAGGTCATCCGGGCGTTCGCCCGCGGGAACCCGGTACTGGCCGAGGTGATGTTCTCCCGGCCGTTCGCCGATTTCGACCCGGGGCCCGCCGAGTTGCGGGCTGGCCGCGCCGTCCGGGAGTTCATCGTGGCCCGGGTCGGGCGCTGCACCGCGGCCGGCCTCCTGCGCGGTGACGACACCGACATCGCCCATGTGCTCGTCGCGCTCGCGCAGGGCCTGGCCGCGCAGGAAACCGCCGGCTGGCTCGGCACGTCGGCGGCGTCCCGGGACCGCCGGTGGGACCTGGCCATCCGCGCGGTCCTCGACGGGCTGAGCGGCTAGCCCGGAACCGCTAGCCCGGAACCGCTAGCCCGGAACCGCTAGCCCGGAAC
>CAYPQM010000001.1:76829-102750 GCA_964412845.1 uncultured Streptosporangiaceae bacterium | reverse complement strand
CCGGAACCGCTAGCCCGGAACCGCTAGCCCGGAACCGCTAGCCCGGAACCGCTAGCCCGGAACCGCTAGTCCCGGCCCTGCCAGGTGGTGACGCAGGCCTCGTTGCCCTCGGCGTCGGCCAGCACCCAGAAGGCCGGAGCCTCGGCGTCGGACAGCAGCGTGCCCCCCGCGGCGAGCGTCGCCTCGATCCGGCGGGGTGCCTCGTCGTGCGGCACAGAGACGTCGAAGTGGATGCGGTTACGCTCCGGGCGCGGCTCGGTCATCTGCTGGAACCAGATCGTCGGGCCCTGGCCGATCGGATCAACCAGCCCGGCCCCGGGGTTCGGTGGGCCCGCCTCGTCGGCATAACCCAGCACCGCCTGCCAGAACGGCCGGATCGAGGCGATGTCGAGCGCGTCGATCGCGATCTCCAGAACCTGGACCGACCGCGGGGCGCCGCTGCCGATATCGGGGCTGGTCGCCCGCCCGAGTCCGGTCACGACCGAGGTGATCTGGCGGGCCAGTTCGATATCGCGCGTGGTCATGGACTCGGTCGCCAGCGTCTGGACCGAGATGATGAGCCGGTCCCGGCGGATGTCCAGCCGCAGGTGCCCGTCCGCGCCAGGACCGGCCGCAGCCACCACGCGCGCGGCGACATCGGCCGACTGGGCCAGCGAATCGACCGGCACGCACGTGCGCACGATGCCGAGGATGTACCGCCATCCCAGGCCGCTGACGGCGTCGGATGCCTCCGTACGGCTCAGCTTCCGGCCTGCATCACCAGGGTGCTCAGTCATTCAGGCATCCTGGCCGGCGACTTGGCGGCGGCCGTCGCGGGCGGCTCAGGCTGAGCCGCCCGCGACCTCGTAGGACCACAGCTCACTGCTCACGCCGACCGGCGCCGGTGCCTCGCCGCCACTGCGCTCGGCGGCGGAGCGGTGCCCGTGGCCGAACGCGGGGGAGTGCAGCCACGCCTCGAAGGACGCGTCGTCTCGCCACCGGGTCACCACCAGCCAGGTGGTCCGCTCGTCGGCCGGCTTGAGCAGCTCGAAGCCTTCGAAGCCGTCCTGGTTGTCCACCGCGCCCGCCCGGGCGGCGAACCGGCGGGCCAGTTCGTCCCCGCTGTCGGCGGGCACGGTAATCGCGTTGATCTTCACGACGGTCATGTGCTCGATGATGCCAGGCCGCCCGGGCGGATCGGACCAGACCGGCCGCGGCGGGCCGTTATGCCGCGGGTGTGGCCTTTGGGTGCTGGGATGCGGCCGTCGCGGGGTCAAGCTCGGCGAGCCGGAGCAGGTGGCGGGGCACCGGAGGGAACGGCGCGCTGCTTTCGACGGTCAGGTCCGGGCGGACGTGCAGCAGTTCACCGGGGTCCAGCAGCCGCCAGCCTGGGTCGTCGTCCATCTTCTCGCTGGCGATGATCACGGCGGGAACCTGGGCCAGGTGCGCGGACCGGGCATGGATCCGGTGACTTGTCGCGTCCAGGCCGCCTCCGGCGCCGGTGCCACCCGCTGGCCGGTCCAGCACATACAGCTCGTGGGTCGCCGGGTAGCGCAACGCCCACAGGTCGGTCCCGGTGGTCAGCACCAGGTTGAGGGCATAGACCGGCAGCCGTTCGCTGACCCAGCCGACGGCGGCGCGGATCCCGCCGGCCAGGTCGCCGCCGCGCCGTCTGGTCTCCGCCGTGATCAGGGCGAAGACCCGTTCGCTGTCCGTCTCGCCCCCGGCCAGGCCGGCCGCACCCAGTTCGGCGAGCCGCCGGTCGAGCTGCGGGAGTCCCTGCACGACGCCGTTGTGCGCGAACAGCCGGCCGTCCTGCGCGAACGGGTGGGTGTTGGCCATCGTGTGCGCGCCGGTGCTGGCGTAGCGGACATGGGCCACGAACGTCGTGCCGCGCAGGTCCTGGGCGGCGGACGCGAACTGGGTGTCCTGCCAGGCCGCGATCGGCTGCTTGCGCACCGTCGGCCGCCCGCCGGTCCCGAAGGCTCCGACGCCGGCGCCGTCCGGATTGCGGTGGCTCTGCGCGGCCAGGCTGTCCGGGGCGTCGATGAGCCAGAACGTCGCCGCCACCATGGCGGTCCCGGCATGCAGGCCGAACAGCCGGCACATGGTCGTGTCACCTCGCCGGAGATCAGTGGGTCTGCGACACCTGGTGGAGGGCCCTGATGGCGAGCGGATAGCCAATGACGCCGAGGCCGATGATAATCCCGCGCGCGACGGGCGAGATCCATGACTTGTGCCGGAACTCCTCGCGACTGTGCACGTTGGAGATGTGCAGTTCGATCACGGGGAGCTGGACCGCTTCGATGGCATCGTGCAATGCCACTGAGGTGTGGGTGAATGCGCCCGGGTTGAGCACCGCGCCGATGGATCGGCCGGCCTGGAACTCGGGGCCTGCCTCCTGGATCCAGTCGATCACACTTTTGGCGCCCTCTTTGGCCGCGACCTCACCGACCTGGCGCTGCGCGACCGCTACCGGGCGATGATCGGCGACATCGTTGTCGACTACCTGACCGCAGG
This sequence comes from uncultured Streptosporangiaceae bacterium, assembly GCA_964412845.1. Classification (GTDB taxonomy): domain Bacteria; phylum Actinomycetota; class Actinomycetes; order Streptosporangiales; family Streptosporangiaceae; genus JAWWPY01. Next base: position 100,251 of record CAYPQM010000001.1, on the reverse strand, counting down.
CGAAGGCTGACGGGAACGCCGGATCACCTCAGGTCTCACCCCCACCGCCTGCTGGCCGGCGGGCTCTCGGAGTGCGGGGCGCGATACTCTCCTGCTGGACGGGCCGCCGGCCCGCATGGGAGGGCTGCGGATGGCTCAGGGTGCTGGCCGGCCGCCGGGCGCCGTCCCGGCGCAGCCAAGCGCTGCGCGGATCTATGACTATCTGCTGGGCGGCGAGGACAACTATCCGGTGGACCGGGCTGCGGCCGACCAGGTTCTTGCCATTGCCCCAGACCAGCGTCGGCTGGCCCAGGAGAACCGGGCGTTTGCTATCCGCGCCGTCCGCGTGCTCGAGGACGCCGGCCTCCGCCAGTTCATCGACCTGGGGACCGGCTTCCCGACCTCGCCCAGCGTGCACGAGGCGGCGCGCCAGGCCGGCCCGGCGGCCCGGGTGGTCTGCGTGGACCATGACCCGATCGTGCATGCCCACAACACAGCGCAGTTCGCCGGCGATGACCAGGTGGCGTCGGTGCACGCCGACATCCGTCGGCCAGCGGCGATCCTGGGTCACCCAGACGTCTTACGGCTGATCGACTTTGACCGCCCCGTCGGCGTGCTCTGCGTGGCGGTACTGCACCTGATTTCGGATGCCGAGGATCCGGCCGGGATCATCGCCCAGTTCTGCGGGCGCATGTGCTCAGGAAGCTGCCTGGTGCTTTCCCAATTCGCCAGTGACAGTGACCCGGAGGCGATGGCTGCGCTGCGCGCGGTGGCGGCGGGCACGCCGGTGGAGACCTATTTCCGCCCCCCAGACCAGATTTCGCGCTTCTTTGACGGGCTCGAACTCCTGGACCCCGGCCTGGCCAGCGTCCAGGAGTGGCGGAACGACATGACCACGGTACCTACCCGGCTGAAGATCGCCGGGGCGGTGGGCCGGAAACCCTGAACCGCGCCGCCCGCAGTCACGCCTATGAGGAGGCTGGGCCCTAGCGTTTGAGGTACTGGTCCGCGAGTTCTGGCGGCGCGCATACCAGCCAGCCGTCGGTAATCGCTTCCCGCAGCGCTTCCGCGGAGACGCTCCGCAACTGAATGAGAACCGCGGAATACCCATCGAAATGCGGAATCGTGAAGAACGTGCCCGGATGCGCGGCGAGTACCGCCTCCTTCTCGCCGAGATCCTCGACGCTCACCGCCAGGATGGGCCCGTCGGGCGGGATCTCGTCGCCGAACCGCTTGAGATCCGCCTTACTGAACGGCCGTTCCCAGGCGAATGCCTTACGGCCGACGAACCACGTCCGGTGGCCGTGACGTTCACTCTCGGTAACTCCGGGCAGATCCAAGGCCATCAGGGCCGCATCGTCGATAGTCGGCACACTCGTACCGTACTGCCCGCCGCTCGTCACTTCCAGACGTTGGTGACCGGTGCGGCACCAGCACTGGCCCCGGCGTGCGGCAGCCCGTACATGTCCTCCACCGTGCGCAGGATGCGGTAGTGATTGATGCGCTCGATGTAGATTCCCGGACGCACATGTGCCCCGTAGAAGATCGTGGGGATCTTGTTGCTGTCGCCGCCCAATCCGAAGAGGGTGCCGTCCTCGTCCCAGGTGACGATGAGCAGGCTGTTATGGCTGCGCGCCCACTGGGCGTACCCACCGAGCTTGTGCTGTATCCAGCTGTCCCCGGTATCCCGTGAGCAGTAATGCATGTCATTACACAGATTCGGGATGACGAACGAGACAGTCGGCAGCCGACTGTAGTTTGCCGGGAAGCTGGCGAAGGTCAGGTTGCTTGTGGGCGGCACGTTGGTGAAGTTGGCCCAGGGGTTGTGCGCGCGTTCGTAGCCGAATGAAAAGTAACTGCCGCAGCCCGTGTAGCCGGCCGACGGCATGCTTTCGGAGTATCCGGCGAAACTCCGCCCCGAGTTGATCAGCTCAGCGCCGAGATTAGGTGCGTTCTTGAAGTTCTGCGGGCACTTGTCGCTGGTGACGTGCTGGGTCGATCCGGAGAACAGCGCTAGGTAATCAGGCTGGCTGGGATGGGCAACCGCAAATGAATTACTGAAAGAGGCGCCGCCAGCGGCCAGGCGGTTGAGGTAAGGAGCTTCATCGGTGCGCCCGATGATGTCGCTGTAGTTCTCGTTCTCCATGACTACCATCACCACGTGGTCAAACCGGGGTACTGGGCCGGCCGCCGACGCCGGGCCGGAGGGCAATAGCACCACGGCCGCAGTCAGCCAGGCACTGGCGGCAGTTATGGCGAGAGCCCGGCGAGACAAGATCACTGTCACAGTCTGGCCGCGAACAGCGTGTCACCTGAACGTAACGGCATAAAGCATCGCAAGCATGGCGACGAGGTAAGAGGGCGCCGGTCAGTCGTCCGCGGGGAATGAGTGCCGCTGAGGTGGGTGTTGCAAGCTGGCATGCCAGCTTGCGTGATCGCCACCGCGTTCGGTGGGCCTGAGGTGCTGTCGGTTACTGACCAGCCGCTTTCCGGGCCGGGGCCCGGTGAGGCGCGCATCGAGGTGCGGGCGGCAGGCATCAACCCGTTCGACCAGAAGGTCTACAGCGGGGCGTTCGGCGCCGATCCGGCGAAGCTGCCGATCCGGCTCGGCTCAGAAGCCGCGGGCGTGGTGACGGCGGTCGGGCCGGATGCGGTGGGCCCGGCGGGCCCGATCGTGGTCGGCGACGAAGTGATCGCGTTCCGCGCACCCGGTGCCTACGCCGCTGAGCTGGTGCTGCCGGCTCAGGCGCTGGTTCCCAAGCCGCCGGTGCTGGACTGGGCGCAGGCAGCGGGGCTGATGGTTACCGGCGCGACCGCCTGGCATGCGCTCGCGGCCACTGACGTGCGCCCAGGCGACACGGTGCTGATCCATGGCGGAGCTGGGGGAGTCGGCGTCATGGCCGTGCAGCTGGCGGCCGCCCGCGGGGCGACGGTCGTGGCCACGGCCAGCCCGGCCCGGCACGACTTCCTCCGGCAGCTCGGTGCCGTTCCCGTCGCCTACGGTGACGGACTGGCCGACCGGGTGGCCGCCCTGGCCCCCGGCGGGGTCGACGCCGCGCTTGACCTGGTCGGCACCGATGAGGCAGTTGACGTCTCAGTCATGCTCGTCGCCGACCGGGCGCGCATCGCCACCATCGCCGCGTTCGCCCGCGGCCTGGAAGCCGGCATCAAGGTTCTGGGCAACGGACCCGGCGCTGACCCGGGCACCAAGATCCGCGACGCCGCGCGCCTGGAGCTGACCCGGCTGGCCCAGGACAAGACCCTGCACGTGTTCGTGACCGGCACGTTCCCGCTGGCCGACGCCGCCGCCGCGCACCGGGCGATCATGAGCGGCCACACGACTGGCAAGATCGCGCTTATCCCTTAGCTGATCATGAGCCAGGCGGGTCATCGCGTGGCGTTGGCATAGGAGTGCAGCAGTGACTCCAGCGCGAGCACCGCGAAAAAGATCGAGAGCGCGAATATGCCGAGGAGTGCCGCAAGCTGCGGGATGCCGGCGGTCGCATTCTGACCGCCGACGATCCACCACAAGTGGTATCGGAACGCGAAGGGGACGAGCACCCCACCGCACGTCAGCACGCTGGCATCGACAACTCGGCGCCTTATTCCGTGCAGGCGGGGACCGCTGCTACGGACCAGCCCGAGGTAGGATCCGGCCCCGACCAGCAGCGCGAACATGCCACCGCCAAGGAGGATGACGACCGTGAGCATGCTTGCGAAGTCATAGCCCTCCGCGATCCCCTGATTCACTCCAACCAGCACGCCGAACGTGCCGCAGGCCAGGACGGACGTCCACAGCGGGTGGCGGCGCACGACAGTCAGCACTCGCCGCTCAAGCCAGCTCACCATGCGGAGCGCCGGACGGCGAAGTGGCCCGAGCCAGCGGCTCTGCCGCTGCGCGATGATGACCATGTCGGTGAGCCAGTCAGGGTCCGGATGCGGGCCTGCACTTTCGCTGAGCGTCGCAGCTGATGCCCGGCGCAGAGCGACGGCCGCCCTGGCGGCGAGGATGCTCATCGACGCAAGGAAGCCGACCTGGAGCCAGGTCACGCCATCCCACTGCGCCCGGTTGCCCCCGATGCCAAGGGCGATCCACTCTGACAGCAGCGTGAGCCCGATGGCGAGAAGCACCACCCGGCAGCCCCGGAGCAGGTCACGCACCCGGGCGACCGGCAACGGCGTGGACCGCTGGCAAAGAGAAACCCGCATGAGACAGCACACCGCGATGAGCGGGACGAAGAACAGGGCAAACGAGATGATCGTGTCGAAGGGATCATTCGTCCAAGGCGCGTGGCGGTATAGCAGCGCAATTTGCTTGACCGGGCCGGTGAGGACGGAGAAAGCGATCGCAGCCTGCAACGTGGCGAAGATGGCGCTCCCGATGAGCGGCCGCTTCGGGTCCCCGACGACCATGCTGGCTCCCGGCTCAGCGAAATGAGTGCTCGTCATCACCATCCCCAAGCGATCGAACCGGCTCCTGAGGTGCGGTATCGCCGCTGGTCCCCGGCCGGGCGGCGGCTACTGGGCTGGCGTGTGCAGCTCACGGGCAGCTCGCGCGGTGGCGGCCGCGGTCACGACAGTAACGGCCGCCAGCACGACGACGCCCCCGGCCCAGCTCGGCGGCAGCGACGTGGCCAGCAGGCCGTTGTCGCTGTGGAACAGCGCGCCGTCGGCCGCGCGGACGGCCAGGCCCCAGCTGATGTCCGCGCCGGTGACCACGGCCATGCACACGCTGAGCACGGCCATCGGGACAACCTGGGGCCGCAGCAGCCGTGGGGTGAAGTCGGCCCGGCGCAGCAGGGTCACGGCCGCCCACGCGCACGCCGCCGCAGCGGCGGCGCCGAGCAGGGCGATGGCCGCCACCGTGGCGACGTTGGCCGCGGAGTGCACCTGAGGGTGACGGTCGACCTTGGTGATGACCACGACAATGGCGAGCCAGGCGGCTACCGCTACGGGCGGGACGATCAGCAGCCGGATCAGGTCTGCCTGCCGGGCGGTGACGGCCTGCCTGATGACGCTCCAGGCCAGCGGCAGCGCGCCCGCGAGCACGGCGACCCCGGCCACGATCGCGGCGGCCCGCAGGATGTCGAATGATGCGCCAATGGCGGCGTGCTGGTCGGCGGCGGCCCGGAAGTCCGGGTACTCGGTCATTTTCTGGAAGCCGGCCCCGGCGATGATGAAGGCCACGACGGCGCAGGCCACTACCGCGAGGGACCGGCGAATGCGATCGTGCATGCTACTGCCTCCAGGTGGATTCAGGCGGGCGTCCAGGGCGCCAGCGGCGGCGTCAACGATCAGGCCGGCCCAGGCGCGCCAGGGCGACGCGGCGGTCATGTCGGTGAGCAGTGCCGCGAACTCCTCGCCATAGCGCTCTCGCCAGCGCCGTGGGTACAGGCTCAGGACCGCGCGAACACAACGCGAATCGGGGCGGTCGGCGGTGTCCGGGTCACGCCCGGCGACGTCCGGGTAGTGCGGGGTCATGCCGTGGTCCGGGCGGCGGCGAGGCGGCTGAGCCCGAACTCGGCGACGTCACGCATCCGCGCGGCGGCCTGGGCTAGCTCTTGCGCGCCCGCGGCGGTGATCCGGTACGGTCGGCGTCGCTGCTGCGCTGGCATCGCCTCGATCAGACCGCGCTCCTCCAGCCGGCCGATGGCCCCGTACAGCGTGCCCGGGCCGAGCCGCACGTCGACCTGGACGGCGACGTCCTGGGTGATGGCGTACCCGTGCTTGGGCCCGTCGGCCAGGCTGGCGAGAACCAGCATGGACGGATCGGCCCACCGGCCGAGGTCATCTGCCACCGTGCCGCACCTCCCACGTCAGTCCAGCCCCTTCGATGCTACGTCGTACGATACTACGTGGCGTGTAGTACGTAAAGCGTAGTACGCGGGGCGATCTAACCGGCAGTGCGGTTTCACGGACGGCCCATTACCCGAAACGGCCTGGACCAGCAGGCAGACGTGGAGCGCTCAGCCCTCCAGCCCACCCGGACTCGCGGGGACGTCGATGGCGTGTTCCTGGAGCGCGGCCAGGGGAACGATCTCCAGGGCCCGCTCGTGGGTGGACGCCAGCACCACGTAGGCGGCGGCGCCATCGCGATGGGCCCGCAGCCAGTTCGCGGCCGTCACGCACCAGCGGTCTCCGGGCATCAGCCCGGGAAAATGGAACTGGGGCATCGGGGTGCTGAGGTCGTTGCCTATCCGGCGCTGGTGCTCCAGGAACTCGGCGGTCACTACCGCGCAGATCGTGTGGCTGCCCCGGTCGTCGGGCCCCGTGTTACAGCACCCGTCCCGGTAGAACCCGGTGACTGGGTCGGTACCGCACGGCTCCAGTTCGCCGCCCAGCACATTGCGTTCGGCCATGTCAGCAGTATCTCTTACCCGAGCGGAGCGGATGGACAGCAAAAACCGCGGTGAGGCCGGATGGCCTCACCGCGGGATGCTTCGCTGGGGAAGTTCGCTGGGGGAAGTCAGAGCCTGCGCAGCAACAGGACGACGAGCACGATGATCAGAATGACGACGACCGTTCCGATGCCGATGTACATGGGGAGTGTTTTCCTCTCTCATCGCCCGGTGCGGGCGGTGCTGCCAGATCCGGCGGCCAGACCTGGCCCGGCGGGCTGACCTGTCGTATCTGTAGGCCCGCCCTCTCTTGCGCCCGCTCAGCTACCCGTCGGCCCGGGTCCCAAACGAAGCCCCACCCAGCTCCGCGTCGCCGTCGCCGGCCTGCGTCAGGCCTGCGCCGGGATCGTCCGGCCGAAGTACGCGGCCAGCCGGTCGGCCTCCGCCGCCCCTTCGGGTACTGGCTGCTCGGCGCCGAACGGGCTCTGCCCCCCGCGCGGGATCGGCCTGGACCGGAACGCGGCATCGGTGAAGGTGACCAGATCGGGGTCGAGGTCACGCGGCTGGCCGGTGGCCGCGGCCAGGTCCCAGGTGTGCATCGTCATCTCGCACGTCCGCATGCCGACCAGCATCACCCCTGGGCCGTCGCCGAACGGCGTCGGGAAGGTCTGCTCGAGCACGCCCTCAGCGTCGAAGGCCGCGCACAGCCGCCCGAACGAGTCCCGGAAGGCGGCCAGCGGGTCGTCGCCGAGCACGTCATCGCCGCGCTCAGGGCCGGACCCCCCGGTGACCAGCGCGGCGAACCTGAGGTTCCCGCCCACCATGTGGTTGATCACGCCGCGCACGTCCCATTCGGTGCACGGCGTCGGGTCGCCCAGCCGCTCGGCCGGGATCCGGGCGATGACGTCCTCGGCCATCGCTCCGGCCCGGCGATGCAGCGCTCGCGGGTCCGCCATGGGTTTCCTCTCCGGCAGGCAGTCGGCTGAGACAGCTAAGGTTCCCATGAATGGCCTGTCCCTGAGCCGGGCTTCCCGGTGCCGGGTAGCTAGCCTGGGTGGCAGCAGGACGGCCTACCGGGAGGTGCCGGGGTGAGCAGGGTTCATGATGTCGGCGGCCAGGCCGGTTTCGGGGCCGTCCCGCTGGGTGACGACGGCCAGCCGTTCCATGCCGACTGGGAAGCGCGGGTCTACGCACTGAACGGGGTGCTCCGGTCGCGCGGCATCTACAACGTCGACGAGTTCAGGGACGCGATCGAACGGATCCCGCCGGAGGAGTACCTGCACGCGTCGTATTACGAGCGCTGGCTGCGGGCGATAGAGACCCTGCTCACCGAGAAGGGCATCCGGTGAGGTTCCCGCCGGGAACGCAGGTCCGCACCCGCCTGCTTGATCCCGATCATCACACCCGGCTGCCCCGGTACGTCCGGGGCCAGGTGGGTGAGATCGTTGAGGCGGAAGGGGTGTGCCCGCTGCCGGACGACCGCGCACGGGGCCTAGCGCCGCCCCGGGAAGAGATGGTCTATGCGGTGCGGTTCCCGGCCGCGGCGCTCTGGGGGACCGGGACGCACACGGTGACCGTGGACCTGTGGGAGTCCTACCTGGAGGAGGCTGGGTGATGGCGGACCAGCACGAGGACGTGCCGGTCGCCGCGCGGGTGCGGCGACTCGAGGAACGGGTGATCGCCGCCGGGCTGGCGACCGACGAGGCACTGGACGCGGTGCTGACCCGGCTCTATGCGACCGCCTCCCCGGTGAACGGGGCGCGGATGGTGGCCCGGGCGTGGACCGACCCCGGGTACCGGGAGCGGCTGCTGGCCGACGGCAACGCGGCCGCTGCCGAACTGGGCTTCGCTGACATTGTCAGCAGCTACCGGCTGAAAGCAGTCGCCAACGAGCCCGGGCTGCACAACATGGTCGTGTGCACGCTGTGCTCCTGCTACCCGGTGTCCCTGCTCGGACCCTCACCGAGCTGGTACAAGAGCCTGGCCTACCGGTCACGGGCGGTCCGTGAACCGCGCGCCGTCCTGGCCGAGTTCGGGCTGGAACTGCCGGAGCAGACCGAGATCGCGGTGTGGGACGCCAGCGCCGAGAGCCGGTACCTGGTCGTGCCGAGCCGCCCGGACGCGGCCGCGGGCCTGCCGGACGACGACCTGCCGGCGCTGGTCACCCTGGGCGGCCTGATCGGTACCGCCGCCGTCTAGCCGGCCGGCGGCCACCTCCTCCATGATCGCGGTGCTCGTTCAGCGCGAGCCATCGACACGCGCGACTGGATCTCGCCCGCGACCGGCCAAGACCGGGGATCACGGTAGATCCCGACATCAGCAGCCAGCCTGCTACGACCTCGAAGACCCGAGATCAGCCATCGGTATCCAGCCCTTTGCGATCGAGCGCGGCCCGGATCTGGCTGAGCCACTCTGTGCCCAGCTGGCGCCCGTTTGGGAGTTGGTCGCCTCGATCCCAGCGCCACGTTGCGATCATCGCCAGCACGAGGATCCGGCACTCGCGCAGCAAGTCTTGATTGACACCCGGATAGTGCTCGCTGACCTCTTCGGGCACATGGGCGAGGTCGAATTCGACAGGCCCACGGCAACACGTCTCGAGGTCTATGAACAGCAGCCCGTTCTTCGTGGTGAGCACGTTGCCCGGGTGCGGCTCGCCGTGCAGCAGCTGCTCGGCGCCGCCGTGCTCGCCGATCACTCGTCTCAGGCTTCGCAACGTGTCGCCGAGGAGCTCCCGGTCCGCGTGGGCGAGCGCCGGAGTGTGGTCGCGGCTCGCGACGAGTTGCTGAGCCTGCTCGACTCGATCCGTGAAGTGCGGCGTAGGGACATCGAGTTTGCGCATGCCGGCATGCAACCGCTCGAGCGCACTGGCGTAGTCGGCTGGTGAGACCTCTCGATGTGCCGCAGGTTCGTAGTAGGTCCACAGCGTGACCACGAAGCCATCACGCTCATAGACACCTGGGTCCACTCGAGGCTCAAGAGCAGCCACCGGGCACCCGGATCCGGCGAGCCGCTGAGCAAGCTCGACTTCGAACTGTGCGGCCTGATGCGCTACATGGGCCACCCGGGCCAGCACGTCACAAGGCAGCAGACGCAGAGTGAGCCTGTTCGAGTCCTGAAGAACGATCGCGTCGTCGACTGTCAGGTCAAAGGATGAGGCGGCCGACATGGCCGCAGCCACCGCACGCGGGACCTCTGACGCCTGCATCGTCGCCTGGCCCCTCTCCCTTGAGCGCTGCCGTAATCTCCAAGCGGTACAACCTGGGCAGCATATTAAGTTGTCGATAGAAACCGCGGTGGCGCGGTGGCGCGGCGGCCCCGCGGATCCGCAGGACGGTCACCGGACCACGCTAACCGCTGCCACCGGCGACAAGGAAGCGGCGGCAGGGGTGTCCCAACAGGCTCTGAGCAATCGCCGTGATCATGAAAACTCGGCCGCTCCGGTCAGCGCCGCGACGGCGAGGCCACCCAGGGAGGCCAGGTCGTAGCCGCCTTCCTGGATGAATACGGCCGGCGCCAGGGCGGCGATCCGCCGGCCGGCCTCGCGGTAGCCGTCCTCGGTCACCTGCAGCGGGCTTTCCGGGTCGGCCGCCGCCGCGTCCAGGCCGAGCGACACCACGACCGCATCGGCGCCCCGGGCCCGGACATCAGCGAGCAGGACATCCAGCGCGGTGAGCCACTCGTCATCGCCGCTGCCCGGGGCCAGCGGCAGGTTGCGGTTGGCGTCCTCGCCTGCCCCTGCGCCGCGTTCGTCGGCGAAGCCGGCGTAGTGCGGGAACCAGCCCGCGGCTGGGTCCACATGCGTTGACCCGTAGTAGATGTCGGCTCGCTCGTAGAAGATCATCTGAGTGCCGTTGCCGTGGTGCGCGTCGATGTCCAGGATCGCGATCCGGCCCGCTCCGGCGGCGGACATCGCCTCGGCGGCGATCGCGGCATTGTTCAGGTAGCAGGAACCGCCGTAGGCGCCGCGGGTGACGTGATGACCCGGTGGCCGGCACAGCGCGTAGGCGACCGGCGCGCCCGCGCTGACCAGGCCGGCGGCGGTGAGCGCGGCATCCGCTGCGCCCCGGATCGCCGCCCAGCTGCCGGGGCCGATCAGTGTCATCGTGTCGTAGCAGAACCGCCCGGCCCGGCCGTGCGCGGCCGGGGGTGAGCGCAGCGGCAGCCCGGCCAGCATGCCGGGGGTCGGGAAGACGTACGGCACGACACGGTCCCGGCCGTGCTCGGCCGGATAGCCGCCCGCCACCCAGTCGGCCCAGATCGTGGCCAGATGATCGAGGAGTTCCGCGTCGTGCACGGCGCGCAGGATCTCATCGCCGTGCTCCCGGGCGGCGACGATGGGCGCGCCCGCGGCGCGGAGCGCGTCGCGCAGCACGAGCGCCCGGGCGGGCAGCTCGGTGCCTGGCTCGGGCACCCCGAGCCAGACCTCGTCCCTGGGCTCGTGGCCCAGGCAGGCCTCGCTCCACACCACCGGCACCGGCAGGCTCATCCGCTCACTCCTTGGTCGCGCCCCAGCCGCAGTTTGAGTCCCGCAAACCGTCCGTCAGGCCAACGCGGTGCATTGTGCTCGCATCAGGGGGCACAATGCACCGCCCTGGCTCAGGTTCCAGACGCTGGGACCGACGAAAGTGCCCAGAAGCGAACATATCGGTCGTCGGTCCGGTGCCAGTCAGGTCAGACGAGCCCGGTTCGTGGGACGAAATCGGTCGTGCTCACCGCAGGTAGAGTGCACAGGCCGGCGGCTACGATCGCGGGATGGCGAGTCAGGAGCCCGTGCCCCCCGTGGCGTCGGCCGAGCCGGGTCCGGACCCGTACGCCTGGATGCGCGCGGTCGACCAGCCTGCCCTGCGCGACTACCTCGCTGCCAAGCGCGCCTACTACGACCAGCAGATGGCCAGGCTGCAGCCCGTCCGGGACGAGCTGCTGACTGAATTGACCGGGCGGACGGCTCCCGCCGAGGACTCGGTCAGCTGGAGGCGGGCCGGGTTCAGCTACTTCACCCGGACCATTCCAGAACTGGACTACGCCCAGTTCTGCCGGACCGGGCGGGACGGGGCGCCGCCCGAGATACTCCTGGACGAGAACCTCCTGCTGGCGGATCCGGCCTGCACCGGCGGCTACGTCGGCCTGGGCGTGCGCGAGGTCAGCCCGGATGGCCGGCTGCTCGCCTACTCGGTCGACTTCGATGGCGACGAGGTCTACCAGCTGCGCGTCCGTGACCTGTCGACCGGCGAGGATCTGGCCGACCGGATCGACCGGACCTACTACGGGCTGGCCTGGTCCGCGGACTCACGGACGCTGTTCTACGTTGTGCACGACGCGCTGTACCGGCCGCACGAGGTCTGGCGGCACCAGCTCGGCGCCGACCCCGCCCGGGACGTCCTGGTCTTCCGCGAAGACGACGAGCGCTACGAGCTGACGGTGCGGACCACCCGCAGCGGCGACTGGGTTTTCATCGAGACCATGTGCCGCGACACCACCGAGACACTGCTCATCCCGGCCGGCGCACCGGACACCGGGCCGGCGGTGCTTGAGCCGCGCCGGCCCGGCATCGAGTACTGGGCCGACCATGCCGACGGGCCGGACGGGGGCGACTTCTACCTCGTCACGAACGACGGCGCGACCGAATTCCGGCTGGTCCGCACGCCGGTCGCCGCGCCCGGCCGGGCCGGATGGACCGAAGTGATCGCGGAGTCCGCGGACACCCGCGTCGTGTGCTGCGATGTGTTCGGCCGCTATCTCATCGTGACGCAGCGCCGCGGCGGCGCGACCCAGCTGCGCATCATCGGCCGGCCGGCCACCAGCTCGGAGACGGCCGGCCTGGGCCCGGGGGAGGAGCACCTGGTCGAGGCGGCCGGGCCGCACATGTCACTGGCCCTGGCGGAGAACGAGGACTACCAGGCGGCCAGCGTCACGGTGCGCACCGAGTCTCTCATCGACCCCCCGGCCTGGCACGATGTCGAGCTGGCCACCGGCCAGTGGCAGTTGCGGAAACGGCAGCAGGTGCCTGGTTACCGTGCCGGGGACTATCGCAGCGCGCAAATCGCCGCGCCAGCGCCCGACGGCACGGCTGTTCCGGTGACGATCGCCTACCGCGCGGGGTCCGAACCGGATGGCACCGCGCCGTGCCTGCTCTACGGGTACGGCGCCTATGAATCCTGCGAATGGCCGGCCTTCGACCTGGCCGTCCCGAGCCTGCTGGACCGCGGCTTCGGCTACGCCATCGCGCATGTCCGCGGCGGCGGCGAGGGCGGCCGCCGCTGGTGGCTCGACGGTCGGCTGGACCGCAAGCGGAACACGTTCACCGACTTCATCGCCGCGGCGGACACCCTGGCCGCCGCCGGGTGGGCGGACCCCGGCCGGATCGTGTCCCGCGGGCTGTCCGCGGGCGGTCTGCTGCAGGGCGCGGTCTTCTCGATGGCCCCGCAGCGCTGGCGGGCGGTGATCGCGGAGGTCCCGTTCGTGGACTGTGTCACGACCATGCTCGATCCGACGATCCCGCTTACCATCAACGAGTGGGACGAGTGGGGCGACCCGCGGGATCCGGCGGCCCGTGCCTACCTGGCGTCCTACAGCCCGTACGACAACGTCCCGCGCGGAGCCAGGCCCGATCTCCTGGTCACCGGCAGCCTGCACGATCCGCGTGTGCTGGTCCATGAGCCCGCCAAATGGGTCGCCCGGCTGCGGGCCACCGACACCGCGGGCAGTCGGCTGCTTTTCCGTCCCGAACTGGGGCCTGGTGCGCATGCCGGCCCGGCGGGACGGTACGGCCGGCTGCGCTACGAGGCGGAGATACTCGCGTTTGTCCTGGACGCTGTCGGCCGGTCACCGGGTCGGCCCTGACGGGTCGGCCCTGACGGGCTGGCACCGACGGCCGGCACCGGGCCGCCGTCACCGGCGGCGCAGGGCGGCGAAGGTGTACAGGCCGGCGGCGAGCACCAGGATCGCCGAGAGGACCAGCGCGGCGCGCAGCCCGGTATAGAAGGCCGTGTACGCGGCGTGGATGACTTCCTGTACCAGTGTGCCCTGGCCGGCCCCCGCCGCTCCGCCCGCGCCCTGGGTGTTGCCGCTGGACGGGACGCCGCCGGTCTCGACCGCATGGATCACGATCGACTGGAAGTTGGCCGGGATGCCCAGGTGCTTGAGGCGCCCGGTGAGGCTGGACCGCAGCTGCGCGTTCACCAGGGCGCCGAGGATCGCCACGCCGGTTACGGCACCGATTTCCCGGCTGGTGTTCGCCGCCGATGCGGCCATCCCCGATCGCTCGGGCGGCACGGCGGACAGAGCTGAGGATGTGACGGGAACGACGGTGCTGCCGACACCGATCCCGGTCAGGGCGAGCGCGGCGGCCAGCGGCAGGTAGGCCGGGTGCGGGTTGAGGGTGATGGTGGTCAGCAGCAGGCCGGCGCTGAACAGCAGGCAGCCGAGGAAAATCGACCACCGCGGCCCGGCCGTCCCGGTCCAGCGCCCGGCCAGCAGGGCAGCGATGATCATCAGCGCGGTCATCGGCAGGAAGACGAGCGCGATCTGGTAACCGGTGTCGCCGACGACCTGCTCGAGGTACAGCGCGGTGAAGAAGAACACCGCGAACGTCGCGAAGTACGAGCAGTAGGCCACGACATTCGCGGTGAGGAAGCGCGGCACGCGCAGGTACTTCAAGTCGAGCAGCGGATACGCGGTGCGGCCCTCCCACCAGAAGAACGCCGCCGCGGCCGCTGCGCTGACGCACAGCAGCGCGATCACGCTGGGCGCGGTGAAACCTGAGTCCTCACCGTCGATCACCGCGAACACCAGCGCGGTCAGCGCGCCGGCCCCGAGGACCGTCCCGGTAATGTCCACCCGGCGCGCGTCGGGATCGGCGCTCTCCGGCAAGACGACCAGTCCGGCCGCCAGCGCGGCCAGGCCGAAGAACAGGTTGAACCAGAAGATCGCCCGCCAGTTCCACACGCCGACCAGTGCGCCGCCGACGACCGGACCGGACGCGAGGGCGAGGCCGGACACGGCCGCCCACACCCCGACCGCCCTGGTCCGGCTGCGCTCATCGGTGAACAGATGGCGCAGCATCGACAGGGTTCCCGGCTCGCTGGCGGCCGCGCCGAAGCCCATGATCGCCCGCCCGGCGATCACCAGCCCGATGTTCGGGGCCAGCGCCGACAGCACCGATCCGGCGCAGAAGATGCCCACCCCGGCCAGCATCACCTTCTTGCGGCCGAACTCGTCACTGACCATCCCGAAGCCGAGCATGGCGCCGGCGAAAGTCAGCGCGTACGCGCTGACGACCCACTGCAGTTGCGCGACGCCAGCGTGCAGGTCAGTTTGCAGGCTGCCGAGCGCGACGCTGACCACCGTGTTGTCGAGGAACGTCAGGAACAGCACCGTGCACAGCACCGCGAGGGCGACCCCGCGGCCACCGCGCCGGGGCGCTGCCGCCTGCTCGGCGGGCGTGCCTACCGAGCGGACCACCCCCGGCTAGCCTGCGGCCTTGCAGGCGGCCGGCAGCGAAACCGTGCTCCCGCCGTTCTCCAGCGCCAGCAGGCCGCAGAAGCTCGCGACACCAACCTTCCAGGTGCCGTTCTGCAGAACGGCGGTGCCGGACTGATTCGCGAGCGCCGACTGGCCGCCCACCAGGATCGAGTAGACGACCTTGGCCTGGCTCGCCGACACCAGCGTCACCTTCGTCACCTTCGCGGTGGCCTGAGCGGCCAGCCCGCCGCCGGCCTGCGACTGGATGATGGAGGCGAATGTCTGCCCGTCCTGCAGCAGGCTGACCCGCTTGGCTACCGGGGTCTTCGCGTTGAAGAAGGCCGTCCAGTTGGCCGTGATCTGCTGGGTGGCGGAGCCGCCGGCGGACGCTGTCGCCGCCGGGCTGGTTGATGGGCTGCTGGTCGAACTCGTGCTGCTGCCACCGCAGGCTGCCGCGCCGGCGCCGAGCGCACAGGCCAGCAGGATCTGGGCGAGCACCCGATGAGCTCTCATTCGTGTCCTCCTCGGTGAGGCGAACGAGTGTGCCAAGGGGCAGCGTCGCGATGACTCTTTCCTCTGGCGCCGCCGCCGCTGCCCCAGTTTAGGACGGGGTGATGGCTTTGCGGCATTCCGAAGCTCAGCTGTCCCATGTGTCATCGCGCCTGCCGCCTATTGGTAACCTATGAGTTACGGTAGCCTGGATGTTACCGATAGTCGGAGAGGTGGTCGCAGGATGCGGTACTACGAGGCGACGTCCATGATTGCCGCGAGCCCAGAGGCGGTGTGGGCCGTCCTCAGCGACGGGGCGAGCTGGGCGGCCTGGGACTCTGGCGTCGATGCTGTCGATGGCCGGATCGCTGCCGGGGAGAGCATAAAGATCCGCACCCAGGCCGCCTCCGGCCGCAGCTTTCCGGTCACGGTGACGACGTTCGACCCACCCGTGGAGCTGCGGCTGTGCGGGGGCATGCCGCTGGGCCTGTTCCGAGGTGAGCGGACCTACCAGCTGTCGCCGGACGCGAGTGGCCGGACCACGTTTCACATGCGTGAGGAGTACACCGGGCCACTGGTGGGGCTGATCTGGCGATCGATGCCCGACCTGGCCCCGTCATTCGAGAAGTTCGCCCAGGGACTCAAGCAGCGGGTCGAGTCGGGCGGCTGAGCGGATGGCCGCGGCGCGCGCCTCCGGCGATCCGTTCGAGGCTTTGGGTGATGCCAACCGGCGCGAGATCCTGCGCCTGCTCAGTGAGGGGGACAAGCCGGTGGCGGAGATCGCCGCGGCGCTGCCCATCAGCCGGCCCGCGGTCTCCCGCCACCTGCGCCTGCTGAAGGACGCCGGCATGGTGGCCGAGCAGGCCCAGGGCACCCGGCGGATCTATCACCTGCAGGAACAGGGGATGCAGGCCGTTCAGGCTTATCTCGAGCGTATTTGGGGCGACGCGGCCACGCGGTTCCGGCTGCTGGCCGAGAACACCGACCGGACGCAGCGGCGATGAACGCTCCGCTGCGGATGTCCTTCGACGTGGCCTGCTCGGCCGAGCACGCGTTCACCGTCTGGACCTCGGGAATCGGCACCTGGTGGCCGCCCGATCACACCGTGACCGGGCAGTCCGACGCCGTCGTGGTCCTGCAGGGCGGCGTGGGCGGCCGGATTTATGAACGCACCGCCGATGGGGCCGAGCACGACTGGGGTGAAGTGACGGTATGGAAGCCCCCGACGAGGCTGGCTTATCTATGGCACTTGCGGCGGGACCGGGCCGACGCCACCGAGGTGGAGATCCGCTTCCAGGCCACGGGTGCCGCCGCGACCCGGATCGAGATCGAGCACCGCGGCTGGGAGCGGCTGGGCCAGGCGGGCGAGGAGTGG
Source organism: uncultured Streptosporangiaceae bacterium (assembly GCA_964412845.1). Classification (GTDB taxonomy): domain Bacteria; phylum Actinomycetota; class Actinomycetes; order Streptosporangiales; family Streptosporangiaceae; genus JAWWPY01. The sequence continues at coordinate 83,610 of CAYPQM010000001.1, read as the reverse complement.
CGCGACCGCAACAGCGCCGGCTGGCAGGCCCTGCTGCCGCACTTTCTGGCCGCGCTCACGGAACCAGGCGGCTGATGGCGGCCACCGCGCTCACGGCAGACGTGTTCTGGCCCAGCCAGGACTCAGCGAACAACCAAGACAGCTGGAGATGACCATGACAGTCACCAAGGTGATCCGGTACCGGACGAAGCCGGAATGCGCGGATGAGAACGAGCGGCTGATCCGTGCTGTGTTCGCCGAGCTGGCCAAGGAGAACCCGGACGGCCTGCGGTACGCCGCCTTCCGCCTCGACGACGGAGTCAGCTTTCTGCACGTCGCCCTGCTCGACGGGGCCGAGAACCCGCTGGCGACATCGGCCGCGTTCGGCGAGTTTCAAGCCGGCATCAAGGACCGGTGCGCCGAGGGCCCCCTGCCGGCCGACGCGACGGTCGTGGGCTCCTACCGGCTGCCGGCCGGATGATCAATAGCTGACGCCGGCCCGAGCCGCTGGATATTTGCTCGGGGCTGGGTCCCGGCTTGTGGCCGTCCGGTTGTGGCTGGTCCCGGGCTAGCCGTTGCCGTTCCGGCAACGGCTAGCCGGCCGCCTGGGCGAGTTCCAGCAGGGCGTGCAGGTCCCTGGCCGCCTCCAGGGCGGCTACCCCCGCGAGCAGGACGATCGCGGCCGAGGCGCCGAGCAGGATGATCCGCCGCCGCGGGGGCGCGGTCAGCAAGGCGGCGACGCGGCGGGGGACTGGCCCGGCCCAGGCCACCGATACCCGCCGGGTGCGCGGTTTGATGATGCCCAGCGTGATGCCGGCCAGGCGGCGGCGGCCGGGGGTGGCGAGCAGGGCCACCTGGCCGATGGTTTCCGCCACCAGCCTGCGGTCGCCCGTGACGGCGGCGGCGTGCTCGTCAGCCCAGCGCTCTACGGTGTATTCCACCGAGCGGGCCACCGGGAGCAACAGCGGGTTGGCTGCGGCCGCCAGCCGCGCCACGACGGCGAAGAGATGGTGCCGGCCGGCCAGGTGCGCCTGCTCGTGGGCGATCAGCGCGGCCCGGCGCCGGTTGTCCAGGCGGTCAAGCAGGCGGCCGGAGACCACGATGCGGCCGGGCCCGCCGGGTAGCGCGTACGCCTCGATGGCCGGGCCCGGTACGACAACGATGCCGTCGTCGGCCTCGAGTTCGGCGGCGCGCCGGTATGACTCAGCCAGGGCACGTGCCCGGCTGCGGAGCATAACCGCCACCGCCACCGCGGCGCCGGTCAGCGCCAGCGCGGCCGCCGTCCCGGCGGCCGCGGAAATGGGATCGCCGCGTCGCATGACTTGCTGCGAGTAGTCGCCCAGCGTCGCCAGGAAGGGTGCCCTGGCTGCGGCGTACGCGGCGAGCAGTGCCAGCGCGGCCGTGCTGCACCCGGCGAGTGCCACCGTGGCGGAAGTCAGCAGCCAGGTCGCCTGGCGCGGTTCCAGCCGGGCCGCCAGTGGCCGGGCGCTCATCCCGGCCAGGGCGGGGATGACCAGCGGCAGGTAAAGCAGCCACATGGGCTACTGCCCCTTCTCGGCCCAGCCAGGATCGCCGTCCTGCTGGCCCTGGTCATCGGCTAGCAGGCGGCGCAGCAGCAGGGCGTCCCGTCCGGACAGCCCGGACACGAACCGGCTCAGCACCGCGCTGCGGTCGGTCCCGCTGCCCAGCGCATTGCTCATCCGGCTGGCGACAACACTGGCCTCATCGACTGGCGTGTAGGTGAACCCTCGCCCGGCCCGCTGGCGGGCCAGCAGGCCCTTGGCGTGCAGCCGGGACACGATGGTGACGACGGTGCTGTACGACAGTTCGCCGTGCTGCCCCTCGCCGTGCTGCCCCTCGCCGTGCTGCCCGGCCGGGAGCCGCTGGCGGACCTCGCCGGGGCTCAGCGGCTCGCCCGCACTGCGCAGTATGCCGAGGATCTCGGATTCCAGCGTCCCGGCGGCTCGCCGTGGTACGCCGGGCGGGCTATCGGCCGCGCGCTGGGGTTCGTGATCACGCACGCCGCGCCTCCCGTCCCCGGATGGCATCTACAAATCCTGTAGATGCTCTACAGTTGCTGTAGAACACCGGCAGGTCCGAGTATGCCATCGCGGCGGGCCGCCGGGCGCGCTCCCTGGCGCATTGCCCCGGTGGCCGGGGACGCGGCCACACCAGCAATCCATGGCGAAGGGCCTGGCATGACACACCTGACTTTCCTGGAGGCGGCCGTCGTCGGCCTCGTCCAGGGCGTCTCCGAGATGTTCCCGGTCTCCAGCCTGGGCCACGCCGTGCTGATTCCCGCCATCGTCGGCGGCTCCTGGGCCCGCGACCTCAATGTCGCCGCGCCCGAGTCGCCCTACCTCGCGTTCATCGTCGGGCTGCATGTCGCCACGGCGGTCGCGCTGCTCATTTACTTCTGGCGGGACTGGGTCAGGATCATCGGCGGCTTCTTCTCCTCGGTGCGCGGACTCACGGTGGAAACCGCCGACCAGAAACTGGCCTGGATGATCATCTTGGCGACCATCCCGGTCGGGGTCGTCGGCCTGGCTTTCGAGCACACCTTCCGGGTGATCTTCGGCAAGCCGATAATCGCCGGGATCTTCCTCGCCGTGAACGGTGCCATCCTCATCGCCGGGGAGCGCTACCGGAGCCGCGCCTCGCTGGCCGCCGACTCCGCGATCGCCGCGGCCCGGGAACCGGTCGGCCTGGTGGCCGGGGGTGAGCATCCGGCCGGCGCTCCCGCGCTGCGCCAGCGCGAGCAGGCCGGGGCGGTCCAGGCCGACCAGCGGCTGGCCTCGATGAGCTACCCGCATGCGGTCGCCGTCGGGTCCGCGCAGATCCTGGCGCTGCTGGCCGGGATCAGCCGGGACGGGGTGACCATGGTCGCCGGCATGATGCGCGGGCTGTCCCGCGAGGACGCGGCCAGGTTCGCGTTCCTGCTGGCCACTCCCGTCATCCTGGCGGCCGGCGCGCTGAAGATCCCGGACCTGCTCGGCCCGCTCGGCAACGGGATCCGCGGCCAGATCGTGCTCGGCAGCGTCCTGTCCGGCGTCGGCGCCTACCTGTCCGTCCGGTTCCTGCTCCGCTACCTGCGCACCCGGACTCTCACCCCGTTCGGGGTCTACTGCCTCATCGCGGGCCTGGCCAGCATCGTCTACCTCGGCCTGGTGAAGTGATGCCGGGTTCCGCTGCTCGGCAGACAAGCCCTGGGCCGTGCCTCGTGGATCTCCGGATTGACGCGTGGCCGCCCTTCGGCGCGAGGGGTTCCGGCAACAGGAAGAAAGCAAATCTGTGCAGCACTTCATAGCCAGCTACGGGTACGCCGCCGTCTTCCTGCTCATGGTGGCGGAGTCGGCGTGCATACCGGTCCCCTCCGAGCTGATCATGACCCTCGGTGGCGCGCTCGCCGCCGGTGCCGTCCCCGGGACCAGGCTCAACCTGATCGGCGTCATCGTCGCCGGCGTGGCGGGCAACGTCGTGGGCAGCTACCTCGCCTGGGCGGCCGGCCGGTACGGCGGCCAGGCCGCGCTGCGGCGGTGGGGCCGGCGGCTCCTGGTCCGCGAGCACGACCTTGACCGGGCCAACGCCTGGTTCGACCGGTACGGCGGGCGGGCTGTCTTGATCGGCCGCGTGCTGCCGGTGGTGCGCACCTTCATCTCGCTGCCCGCCGGGATCGCGGGCATGGAGCCCGTGCGGTTCGGCATTTACACCACCATCGGCTGCATCCCCTGGACGGCCGCGCTGGCCTACGCCGGCTATGCCGTCGGCGCCAACTGGCAGTCAATCGTCAACGATTTCCATGGCCCCACTTACATCGTCGCCGCGGTAGTGGTAATCGCCCTGGCTATTGCCGTCTGGCGGTACGTGCGGCGGCCAAATCATGTCAGTAAACCGCCCGACGCCGGAGTTCCTCGCTGAGCACACAAGCGAAGCCCATCGCGCCGCTACCCCCGGAGATGTCACCGGTGAACGGCCGAGATCGGACCGGGCCGGTCAGCGGCGATTCGGTCCGCCAGAATCAGGCCCGCGGCCGGCACCGGGCCCGGCGACAGAAGGCAGCCGCCCGGGCCGGCCGGGACCGCCTCTACGAGATCGACCTGCTGCGGATCACCGCCGCGCTGGCCGTCGTCTTCTACCACTACACGTTCTCCGGCTACGCCGGCCACCTCACCCGGGTCGCCTTCCCGGCCCTCAGTACCGTCACGCGTTACGGCTACCTGGGCGTCGACATGTTCTTCGTGATCAGCGGCTTCGTCGTGCTGCTGAGCGCCTGGGGACGGCGCCCCCACGAGTTCGTCATCTCCCGGATCGTCCGCCTCTACCCGGCGTACTGGGTGGCCGTGACCGTCACGGCGATCGTCGCGGTCACGCTCAGCCGGGGACTGTTCACGGTCTCGCCGGCCCAGTACGCCGCCAACATGACGATGCTCAACCCGCTGCCCAACCTGGCCAACGTTGATGTCGTGTACTGGTCGCTGTGGGCCGAAATCCGGTTCTACCTGCTCGTGTTCGTTCTCGCCTGGATCGGCATCACCCGGGCGCGGGTTGTCACGTTGCTGTGGCTGTGGCTCGCCGCCACGGCGGTGATCGAGGCACATGTCCTGCCGGCCGGCCTGGCCGGCCAGGCCGACCTGATCGTGCAGTCGCAGTGGTCGCACTACTTCATCGCCGGCATGGCGCTGTGCCTGATCTACCGCACCGGCTTCTCCCGCCAGCTCGGCGCGATCCTGGTGGTCGCCTACGGAAACGCCATCTACCAGGCGATCAACTTTGCGCACCGCGTCTCCGCCCGCTATCACCAGGCCCTGCACCTGCCGGTGGTCATCGCCGTCATCACGGTCATCTTCATTGTCGCCGTGCTCATCGCCCTGCGCGTCACCCGGCGGCTCGGGCGGCCGTGGTTCGCCGTGGCGGGCGCGCTCACCTACCCGCTCTACCTGCTGCACGCATACAACGGGTTCGTGCTCTTCAACATTTTCGGCGGCGTGCTGAATCGCTGGGTGCTGCTGGCGGCGATGGTCGTCGGCATGGGCTGCGCGGCATACGGGGTCCACCGGCTGGTCGAGGCACGGTTCGCGCCGCGGCTCAAGCGCGCACTAGTCCGGCTCGCCGACGCGGCTGACCGGGGACTACCTGGTGCCCGGCACCGGGCCGCGGCGCAGCAGCGGCGGGCGGGCGAACTGGCACCGCGGCCAGTACCAGCCGGCCCGGGCCAGGTTCCGGTGCGGGCCGCCCGGCACGCGGATGGTCCCGCTGGCTGAAGACCTGGCCCGGGCGGGAGGGTCCGGCCCGGGGGAGGGCGGACTTTGCCCGGACAGGATGACGTCGTGGCTCGCTCTGGGTTCTGGGGCGGGCTGCTTGCGCGTTAAGGTGTCCGGGATCTCAGCTGCGGTCTTGACCCACCCGCCGGGTCAGGTAGGAGGTCGCGATGCCTGACGACGCCCCCGCGCCAGTCCCTGGTGACGTCCCGCCGCCGGGCATCGGCCGGTATGGCGAGCCGACCGACGCGGGCGGAGTCAGCTTCCGCTGCGGTGCCTGCGGGGAAACCGCCGCCCTGGTCAAGCTGCTGCCAGCCGGCGGCCCGGTCAACATGGGGCCGCCGCTGGGCAGCCAGCAGCACAGCCGAGACGGACTCATCATCGACTACTGGCTCGGCAGCACCTGCTGGATGGCGGTCGACCCGGATGCCTGGACGCAGGTGAGTGACGTGCTCGCGGCACGCCAGCCTGACCCGGCCGCGCTGCACGACATCGGGTGGGAGTTCGCGCCTTTCTTCTGCCGGGCCTGCGGGATCTGCTACTGCCGCGGCGACTGGCACGGCATCCCGGTCTGGGACGGCCCCTTCTACGACTACACCGAGGGCCACTGCCCGGCCGGCCACCGCCAGATCATCGACGACTGACCCGGTCAGCCGGGTACGCTGCCGGGCAGCCGGGCGAGGATGGATGTGATCACCGGCGAGAACTCGTCCAGCCCGACGGCGATCGACAGCGGTGTCACGGAGATGCGCCCGGCCCGCAACGTCGCGATGTCCGTGGTCGTCGCGTCGTCCACATCCGGGATGACCTCATCAGGGTCGCCGAACAGGTACAGCGACTGAGCGCCGGAATCGTCGTCCCAGTCCCGCATCGGGGCCCGCGGGTAGACCCGCCGCCCCGGCCGGGTGAGCACCGTGGCTGGCTCGGCCTGCGGCCCGGCACTCGCAGCGGAGGCGGGATAGTTGACGCTGAGCACGACCGGTTCAGCCGGGCGGGCGCGGGCCAGCGACCCGGCGACCTCGGCACCATGCCGGGCGGCCAGGCTGAAGTCGTAGGCGAGGCCCCGGGTGACCAGGTCCTCGTGGTAGTTGACCGAAAAGCTTCCGGTAGGCGTCTGCTGGGACAGGCAGAGCGCCGACGTGCCGAGCACGGCGGCCTCGAGCCCGGCTCCCACGGTGCCGGAGTAGACCACGTCGTCGGCCAGGTTGGCGCCGTGATTGATGCCGCTGACCACGATGTCCGCGTCGGCGGCCAGCCCGCCGAGCAGCCCGACCCGGACGCAGTCGGTCGGGGTCCCGTCGCACTCGTACACCGGATGCCGGCCACCGCCCAGCCGCCTGACGCCCACCGGCCTGCTGAAGGTGCACTTGCGCGCGAACCCGCTGCAGTCACCGCCCGGCGCGATCGTGATCACTGATGTGCCCAGGCCGGCCAGCGAGGCCCGGATCGCGCGCAGGCCGGCCGCGTGCACCCCGTCATCATTGGTCAGCAGGACCCGCACCGTTGTTCCCTCCCCGGCGAGCGCCGCCGCGGGCTCGCCGCGC
>CAYPQM010000001.1:0-76729 GCA_964412845.1 uncultured Streptosporangiaceae bacterium | reverse complement strand
GTTTATGGTTAGCCTATGGGCGCCCATCTGGACGAGTCTGACCGCGTCACCGTCATCGAGCGCAGCAAGATGACGCGCACCCTGGTGGATAAGCGGATCCGGGGGCTGATCTCCTCCGGCGAACTCGACGGCGAGGGGCGCCTGCCCGCCGAGCGCGAGCTCGCGGACATGTTCGGGGTCAGCCGCACCACCGTCCGGCAGGTGCTGGACGGGCTGGAGTACGCCGGGCTGGTCCACCGCAGGCGGGGCCGGACCGGCGGCACGTTCGCCACCCGCGGCCGGGTCGACATCGACTTCGGCTACCTGGCCGGCATCCCGTCGTACCTGCGCGCCCAGGGTTTCCGGTCCGGTGCGCACGTGGTGTCCGCGCGGATGGTGCCCGCCGACGCCGCGACGGCAGCAGCGCTGCAGATTCCCAGGGACGCGCTCGTGCATGAGGTGATCCGGGTCCGGCTGGCCGACGAGGTCCGGATATCCCTGGAGCACGCCCGCTTCCCCGTCGCGCTCTTCCCGGATCTGCTGGACCAGCGTCTCGATGACAGCATCTACGAGCTGATGGCGCAGCGCTACGGGCTGAAGGCGGTCAAGGCGGTGGAGCGGCTGGTCGCCGTGCTCGCCGACACTGATCAGGCCGCCCTGCTCGGGATCGAGGTCGGCGATCCGCTGATGGCCATCGAGCGCATCGCTTATGACTCGGGCGATCAGCCGCTGGAGTACTCCACCGACCTGTTCCGCGGCGACCGGACCCGGGTGATCGCCTGGGCGTACGGCGCCGCGGCGGCCCCCGAAGCCGCTCAGCCCCCAGGCCGGCCTGCCGCCGGGGCCGCTCAGGCCCCGATCCGGGTTCGCTCCGGATCGTAGGGCGACCGTAGCGTCATCGCGGCATCGTAGAGGTCGCCGCCGATTGCCACCTGATACCTGCCCGCTTCCAGCCACTGCCGGTCTGCCTTCCCGCCCTCGCGGCGCTGCACATAGCCGAGCAGCACGGTCGCGCCGAGGGTGTGCCCGAAGGCGGCCGAGGTGACGAAGCCGACTGGCTCACCGTCCCGGAGCAGCAGCTCGTTGCCCCACGCGTAAGCGCCCGGGTCGGCGACGACGAAACTGGCCAGCCGCCGGGTCACGCCCTCCGCCTGGTGCCTGCGCACCGCGTCGCGGCCGCGGAAGTCGATGCCGGACGCCATCTTGCAGGTGAACGCCAGCCCGGCCTCGACCGGCGTGGTATCGGGCGTCAGCTCGCGCCCCCAGACCCGGTACGCCTTCTCCATCCGCAGCGAGTCGATCGCGTAGTAGCCGGCCAGCATGGGCAGCACCGTGCCGCCCGGGTCGGTGAGCCGCTCGAACGCCGCGACCGCCGCCTCGCTGGGCACGTGCAGCTCCCAGCCGAGTTCCCCGACGAAGGTGAGCCGGGTCGCCCGGACGGTCAGCCCGGCCAGGTCAATCTCCCGGCTCCAGCCAAACGGAAACACCCCGCTGGACAGGTCGTCACCAGACAGTCCGGCCAGCAGCTCACGGGACCGCGGTCCCATCACGCTGAGCACGGCGGAGCCTGATGTCACGTCGAAGAATTCGGCCCGCAGTCCGTCCGGCACCCCGCGGCGGAGCCAGTCCAGGTCATGGGTGGCCTGGCCGCTGCTGGTCACCAGCAGGTACTCATTCCAGGCGATCCTGGTCACGGTGACATCGGCCTCGTACCCGCCGCGGTCATTCAGCAGGCCGGTGTAGACCGTCCGGCCGTCCGGCACGGCGACGTCGCCCGCGCACAGCCACTGCAGGGCCGCCTCGGCGTCCGGGCCGCGTACCGCGATCTTCGCGAACGAGCTCTGGTCGAACAGCGCGACCTGCTCGCGGGTGGCCTGATGCTCGGCCGCGCTGAAGGCGAACCAGTTCGGCCGGCCCCAGCCGTACTCGGTGACCGGCTTGACCCCGGGCGGGGCGAACCAGTTGGCCCGCTCCCAGCCCAGCTTCGTCCCGAAGCAGGCCCGGTGCGACTCCAGCAGGTGGTGCACCGGGGAGCGGCGCACGCCCCGGGAACTCTCCGGCTCCCGGTTCGGCCAGGCCATCGCGAAGTGCAGGCCGACGATCTCCTGCACCCGGCCGCGCAGCCAGCGCTTGTTTCCCTGGAACGGCGCGAACCTGCGGATGTCCACCGGGCTGAGGTCCAGATCCGGCTCGCCGGCCACGATCCAGCGGGCCAGGGCGGCGCCCGCGCCGCCGCCGAACGCGATGCCCGAGGAGTTGAAGCCCGCCGCCACGAAGTAGTTCTGCAGTTGCGGTGCCTGGCCCAGGATGAAGTTGTGGTCCGGGGTGAAGCTCTCCGGCCCGTTGTAGAACTTCTTCACGCCGGTCTTCTCCATCACCGGCACCCGGTGGATGGCCCCGCGCATCAGGATGTCGAACTGGTCCCAGTCCTCGGGCAGCAACTGGAACTCGAACGGCTCGGGGATCTCGTCCGAGGCGAGCCACGGCTTGGCGTTCGGCTCGAAACCGCCCATCAGCAGCCCGCGTACCTCCTCCTTGAAGTAGGTGAAGGAGTCCGGGTCGCGCAGCGTGGGCGTGCTCCGGTCCAGCCCGTCGATGGCCTCGGTGACGATGTAGAAGTGCTCCGCGGGCTGCAGCGGGATGGTCACGCCTACCTGGTCGCCGAGTGCCTTGGCCCACTGGCCGGCGCAGTTCACCACGTACTCGCACTCGATGTCGCCGCGCGCGGTCCGCACTGTGGTCACCCGGCCGCGGTGCAGCACGAAGCCGGTCACCTTCGTCCGCTCGATGATCGTCGCACCGGCCTGCCGCGTTCCCTTGGCCAGGGCCTGGGTGATGTCGGCCGGGTTGGCCTTGGCGTCGTTGGGCAGCCACACGGCGCCGACCAGGTCATCCGGGTACATCAGCGGCCAGGCGGCCGCGGCCTCCGCCACCGAGATGATGTGCGTTTCCACGCCCTGGGCCGTGGCCAGGTCCACGGTGCGGCGCAGTTGCGTCATCCGGTCCGGCGAGGCGGCGACCCACAGCGCCCCGCTCTGGTTCCAGCCGGTGCCCTGCCCGGTCAGCGACTCCAGGTCGGCGTAGAGCCGGCTGCTGTCGAGCATCAGCCGGGTCAGCGAGGCATGGGTGCGCAGCTGCCCGATGATGCCCGCCGCGTGCCAGGTGGTGCCGCAGGACAGCTGGCCCTGCTCCACCAGGACGACGTCGGTCCAGCCGAGTTCAGCCAGGTGGTAGGCGACGCTGCAGCCGACGATGCCGCCCCCGACGATCACGACCCGGGCCCGCTGCGGAACATCCACGACTGGCATCGTCGCTCTCCGTTCGTCGGGCGCGGATCACCGCACCGTTCGCGCTATTTGGGCGAACCATATCGCTGTGCGCCGGTCCTGTCACGAGGAGGCAGGCCCACCCCCGGTACCTGCCGTCATCACACACTGCGCTGATGCGCTCGCCTTGAGCAGATGTCTTGTCACGTCAAGATGGCTACGTTAGAGTTCGCCCAATTAGGGCGCCGTCGACCTAAATGGACCACCCATTAGCGGAGGGACGGTTCGTCGGATGGGCACAGTCGAGACCACGGGCACGGAGCAGGCTGTTCCGGCCGCCGGGCACCTGAGCCGCGCGCTCACCACTCTCACCAACGGGGCACTGACCTTCGCGGGCGTCGGCGTGTTCGGCGGCCTGTTCTCGCTGTACGGGTTCTCCGTGGGCTCGGTGGGCGGCTCGGAGTTCTGGGGCTGGCCGCTGGTCGCCATCAGCGTCGGCGCGATGGTGCTGGTCATCGCCGAGCTGGCGTCCAAGTACCCGTTCGCGGGCAGCATGTACCAGTGGCCCACGATCCTGGCCGGGCGGCGCACCGGCTGGTGGCTCGGCTGGATCTACGCGGGCGCGATGTTCCCGCTGATGACCGCGTACTACGCCAGCCTGCCGGTGCTGATCCACCCGCTGTTCAACCTGGCCCCCAGCTTCACCACCGACGAGATCATCATCGTGATAGCGGCCGTGATCGCGGTGGCCTGGAACGTGGTGCAGATCGGCATCCTGGGCCGCGTCGCCCAGTGGGCCATGGTGGCAGAACTGTCCGTCGTCACCATCGTCTGCCTGGTCACGTTCATCCTCGGCGCCAAGCACTTCGGCAACCTGACCCAGACGGCCACCGTCACCACCGACGCCAAGGGCGTCGCGTCGGTCCAGGCGCTCAGCTCGCTCGGCAAGTTCGTCCCGCTGTTCCTCGGTGCGGGCGTGTTCAACGCCCTGTGGGTGCTGTACACGTTCGAGAACGGCGGCACGCTCGGCGAGGAAACCCTGAACGCGGGACGGTCCGCGCCGCGCGCGGTGATCGGCGCCTACCTGTTCGCCATCACCTGCGGGTTCCTGTTCTACCTGACCCTCACCCCGTCGATCCCGGACATGAAGGCGGCCATGCTGGGCGGGGTCCCCGCCCAGAACGCGATCACCGCGCACCTGTCCAGCTCGGTGTTCAAGATCTTCCTCGCGGTGGTCGCCATCGGCCTGATCGTGGCGACGAACACCATGTTCACTGGTGCCGTGCGGCACATCTACGGGATGGCCCGCGATGGCCAGGTGCCGTTCTCCCGCACGTTCGCCAGGACGCTCAAGGACGGCTCGCCGTGGGCGGCGGTACTGCTGATCGGTGCCCTGTCCCTCGTCCCGGTGTTCGTGTTCACCACCAAGACGCCGTCCATCGTCGGCGGCGCGACCGCCGCCATGTACCTGGCCTACTTCCTGGTCATGGGCGTGACGCTGATCTACCGGCTGCGCGGCTGGCCCAAGGTCAAGGGGCATTTCGCGCTGGGCCGGTGGGGCCTGCCGGTCAACATCGTCGCCGTGGTCGGCACCGGCCTGACCGCGTTCGACCTGCTCTGGCCGCGGCTGGCCACCAACCCCACCTACAACCAGATCTCCGGCACCACCGGCGGCTTCTTCCTCAAGGACCTGCCGATGGCCTGGCTGATCATCGGCCTGCCGCTGCTGGTCGGCGTGGTCTTCTACGCGGCCAGGTCGCGCCGGCTGCATGCCGCCCCGATCGCGATCGAGCAGTTCCATCCCGAGCCGTGACCAGCTCCCGCACAGCCCACCAGCGGCAGCTGCCGTGACCGCGCAGAACGCCGGGAGCACCGCGGACCAGCGTTTCGCCGCGCAGATGGAGCAGGCGGCCGGGTCCGCGGCGGTGCTCCGCGGGCAGCCGCTGACCTGGAAGCAGCTCTTCGGCGGCCTGGCGCACGTCACCTACCTGGTCACCACCGGCGCGGAAAAGCGGTACGTCGTTAAGTTCCTGACCCAGGAGATGGACGACTTCGGGCTGATGATCCCCATCGGCGACCTCATCGCCAACACCATCGCGGCCGGCCAATCCGGGGTCGGCGCCCAGGTCCTTGAGGCGCTGCCGGGCATCCCGGCGATCGTGCTGGAGTACATCAACGGCGTGACGCTGGACACGCCCGATCTCGCGCACCGGGACTACATCCCCCGGATCGGCCGGGCCATCAGGGATCTGCACACGCTGGCGCCGCCGATGCGGAACTCGATCGTGATCTGGGAGTTCCTGGAGGACTACCTCGGGCTGCTCGCGAAATACTCCCTGGACAGCCCTAACGGCCTGCTTGACCACCTGCCGACCATGCGCCGCATCCAGTCGGCGCTCGATGCGCACCGGCTGCCGCCGGTGCCGAGCAACAACGACCTGCTGGCCAAGAACGTCATGGATGACGGGCGGGTCCGGCTGATCGACTACGACTTCTCCGGCATGAACGACCCGATGTTCGATGTAGGCGACGTGGCCATGGAGGGGGACTACAACCCGGACCAGATCGCGGTGCTGTGCGAGGCGTACTTCGGCCGCCATGAGCCGGTGCAGCAGGCCCGGGCGCGGCTGTTCGGCATCGCCGCCCAGTACACCTGGTCCCTGCTGTTCGTCGGGATGGACGGGCTGCTCAGCGATTCGCCGGACGAGTCCTTCGACTACTGGGACGAGGCCGTCAAGCGCTGGCACTGGACCCGGGCCAAGCTGGCGGACCCCGCGCTCGAATCGGTCATCGCCCAGGCCAGCGGGAGGAACGATGGATAGAGTCGCGCTGGTCACCGGCGGGTCCAAGGGAATCGGCTATGCGTGCGCCGAGCGGCTGCTCGCGGACGGTTACGCGGTCGCATTCTGTGCCCGCCAGCAGGCGGAGATCGAGGCGGCCGCCAGCAGGCTCGGCGAGGCGGCCAGCAGGCCCGGCCGTGCGGACCGCGTGCTCGGGCTGCGGGCGGATGTCGGCTCGGTGGACGACTGCGCCGGACTGGTCGCCGCGGTCACCGAGCGGTTCGGCCGGATCGACGTGCTGGTCAACAACGCCGGGGTCTATGCCCCGGTGCCGTTCCTCGACTTCACGGCGGCCAGCTGGGACGCGCTGATGGACATCAACCTGCGCGGGCCGGTGCTGATCAGCGGCCTGGCCGCGCGCTCGATGCGCGAGGTGGGCGGCGGCCGGATCGTGCACATCGCCTCCACCAACGGCCAGCTGTCCGAGGCCGAGTTCGCGCACTACAACGCCTCGAAGGCCGCGATCATCTCGCTCACCAAGTCGATGGCGGTGGAACTCGCGGCGCTGGGCATCCTGGTCAATGCGGTCGCGCCGGGCTGGGTGCTGACCCCGCTCAGCGAGCCGTTCGTGGCCACCCTCGACGCTGAGGCGCTGGGCCGGATCAGCCCGCTGCGCCGGGTCGGCAGTGCCGCCGAGGTGGCCGGCGCCGTCTCGTTCCTGTGCGGCCCGGACGCCAGCTACGTCACCGGCATCACGCTGAACGTGGACGGCGGCCTGACCGCCATGCACCCCGCGGTGTGACCTGGCCTCCGGCTGCGGAACTGGCGTGAGGTATCTCGGGGTGGCCCGAATGGCCGCGGCAGGCGCCGGTGTTACGCCGGGACTCCGGGCATCGGGTAGTAGGTCTCGTAGACCGCGCGGGCCTGGCGTTCGGCATCCTCCCATGACCAGGTGCGCGGCAGGTAGCGATCCGGGCTGAGCGAGCGCACGTACGGCGAGGGGTCCGGGCCCAGGCTTTCCAGCAGGTGCATGGCGAGCCCGGCGGAGCCGGAGACCCCGTGCGCGTTGCAGCCGGCCGCGAGCACCAGGCCGCGGATCGCGCTTACCGGCCCGACCAGGAAGCGCCCGTCCGGGATGAACGTCGGCCAGCCCTGGAACGTGGTGCTCACGCCCGCCTCGGACAGGCTGGGCACGAACCGGCCGAGGCTCGCACCGAATCCGGCCAGGATGTCCCAGTCCGGCGCCGCGGGCAGCGGGGAAGCCACGGTCACCGTCCGCGGGTCCAGGCTGGTGCCCTGGTTCTCGAAACCGCCGCAGAGCACCCGCCCGCTCTCGCCGCGCGCGTACACCTGCACCTCGGGAATGCGCAGGCAGGGCAGGTCGGCGTGCCAGCCGGGGACCGGCTCGGTGACGAAGTACTCATGCAGCACCGGGACGATCGGCAGCTCGATCCCGGCGAGTTTCGCCAGCGCGGCCGACCACGGCCCGGCGGCGATGATCACCTGCTCGGTGGCGAACTTGCCTTCCTTGGTCGATATGGCCTGGACGGCCCCGTGCCCGATCCCGATGCCGGTCACGGCGGCGTTCGGTGCGATCGTCACGCCGAGGTCCCGCGCGGCGCTGGCGTAGGCGGCCACCAGGCTGTTCGGCTGGAGGTAGCCGCAGGTGGGCGACCATAGGGCGGCCTTGATGCCATCGGTTCGTTCCAGCACCGGGCAAAGGTCCCGCAGTTGACCGTCGGTCAGGAATTCCACCGGCAGGCCGGTGACCTTGGCGGTCGCCGCGATCTGGGTCAGCTCCGCGACCGAGGCCGCCGACAGGGCGATCCGGATGGCGCCGCACTCGCGGTAGTCCATCGAGTAGCCGGTCGAGACCTCGAAACTCCGGTACAGCTCGGCCGCCGCCATGGTCAGCCTGGCCCGCTCGACGGTGGGCCGGGCCTGGCCCACCATTCCCGCGGCCTGGCTGCTTGTCGCCTCGCACAGGCCACGGGCGTCCAGCAGCTGGATGTCGGAGTACCCCCCGCGGGCCAGGAAGTAGGCCGCCGCGGCGCCGACCGCCCCGCCGCCGATGACGGTGATCTCGGCATCACGGGGCTTCGCCAACGACCCTGCCGCCTCCTGCCTCAGCTCCGGGCCAGCGCCTGCCTGCCCGGCAGCTATTTGGTACAACCAAATCCTAGAGGGCGGAAGCAGGGGAGACAAGGCAGGGCGGTGAACCGCCCGTCAGGTGAGGGCCGCAGACCGTCACAGCGGCGAACTCAGCCACGTCAAGCATCGGCCGTGCCTCCGCTAGCGCGCAGGTTCCAGGTCAGAATCTGTATCCGCAGATCATGATCGCTACCCCGGCGACCAGCAGTAACGCGAAGCCGTCAAACATTCGCCAGTACATCTGCTTGAGCACCGACTTCAGGTAATCGGCTTCATCGCTCTGGCGCACGCCGCGCAGCAGCGCAGTCGCCCGGCCCGTGCTGTGCGCGATCCCGATCGCCGCCGCCAGCAGCACTCCGGGCCAAAGATCGCCAACCGCGGCCACCGCGAGCGGAAGCAGCCCAAAGGCCGCGTAGGGATTGCGTGTCGCGAACCCGGGTCCGAGCATGAGACCCCAGATCATGACCCGCCGCCGGTTCGAAACACCGACCACCCAACTCGACGGAACCTGCCAGCTACTCCCAGGCGGGGATGGCCGCGCGCGGCCTGACGCCTCAACGAGCCCGTAGAAGCCTGCGTAAGCCACGAGCACAATCAGCGCGGCGGTACCCAACGGTATGACGCTGACCAGGAGGCCAAGCAGCACCCAGGCCATGATGGCAGGCACTCCGTAGGCGACGACCAGCGAGAGGCGCCCGGCGAATCTCCCGACCGGGAGAGCAGCGACCATGGAGGCCGCCGAGTTCGCGCCTCAAGGAGAGAAGGCCTTGGAATAGCCGTTCGCGGCGGCCAGGACCACGGCCAGCACGGCGACCGCCGCGATTCGCCCGGTCGTGGCCCAGCCGATAACGAGCCCGGCCGCCACGGCTCCGGTGGCCAGGAATGCCTTAGCCGCGGACACGCTGAAGCACCTGGGTGTCACGGCACGGCCCGGCAGCGCACAGCGCCGTGGGCCGCTCAGCCCGCAACGTCAGCCTGCCGACGACATCAATCGGTCGAGTCGTTTCTGCTCGGTGCGGACATCCGCCGCGGTGGTGCAGTTACAGCAGATGCAGGCGGTTGGACAGGTACACCATCCGTAGCAGTCGCTGCCGCTGACACAGTCGTAACAGAGGGTGTACCCGTGGCCATGGCCGAGATTGTGCGCAGACTCCCAGATGCCGCCCGACCATTCGCACCAGAACCCTTGCTGATTCTTATGCCCTCCGCCGCTCCCGCCGTTCGACGGCGGGGTCCCGCAACGACCGCTTATCTTGCACAGGGAATAGCCGGAAGGGCAGGCGTTGGGGTAGGCGCGGCAGTTGCTGCAATGTCGGGTCGGCCCGCATCCAGGGCTGTAGGTATATGCTTCCGCCGCACTTTGGCCGAGCGTGACCGCGGCAATGCCGGCCACGCTGCCCACGACCCCGGCTCGCAGCGCATCTCTGCGGGTCAATTTCCTGGTTGCTCGCTCTGCCATGCTGCCCACGCGAGCATCGAAGTTCGCGCCGAACTCTTTCCACGTCATTGCTTACTTACCTCTCGTTCATCGCTGATCCAGTGGATGGGACGGCCGCCTCCGGCTCTCCTGCATCCGGTGCGGTCGGCAAGACCGTGAGCGTCACATCGGGGGACGGCAGCAGGCAGGCCTGGCTGAACGCACGCACGTCCGCGACCTCAAAGGCGGCCCCAGCCGACCGGACCACGCCCGAAGCGTCTATCGCGACCAGCAACGGGGTGGCCAGCGCCTGGTAGTCATGCACGGTGGCGCGCGTCACGATCTGCCCGATCTCCAGCCGCGTCGACCTGAAGGCGGCTGAGATCTGCAGGTACTTCGGCGGGTCGGAAGTGAGCAGCAGCACGCGTAGCCCAGTCAGCTCGCCAGCGTGATCGACTGTGTTCATCGCGGCCACGAGCCGATCGCAGGACTGGCAGCTCGGGTCGGCAAACGCCACCAGCGTTGGCTGCCCGTCGCCTGGCGCAAGATACTGCAGACTGTCGTCTCTTAGCCGCTTGTACTCGAAGGCAGCCGCCATGGTCCCGACCGCCGGTCCGTGCTCGGCGGTCGGCTTGTTCTGGCCGAACACCCGTCCGAGCTGGCGGTACAGGATGAATACCAGCAGGCCGAGCGACAGCAGGAGCGCCCACTGCGCGACGGCGAGATACAGGGGAATCTTCATGGCACGGTCACCCTTGATTCTGATTCACGGCTCACCACGAGCGCCCGGGCGGCGGTGAGAGCCACCAAGCCGACCAGCACGGCCGCGGCTGCGAGCAGCCCGCTCTCAGCCGCGCCGACCTGGACAGATGCTGGCCGGACACCAGACATCGCGACCGCGGCCACGGCTCCGATCACGACGCTTCGCAGAATGCCCGCGGCATCGAATTTCCGTTGCGACAGCGCTCCGAAGCACCGGCACGCCCGTCCGCGGTGCAAGGCATAGCCCACCACAGAGACACCAACAAACGCGCAGGCCAGCACGAAGATGACTTGATTCAGCCACCAAGCAGACGGCGCGGACAAGCTGGCCGCGCCCAATCCGAACTCGGTGAGCGCGACGCCCAGAGCGCAACCGCGGATGACCGCCTGCGGAATCCGCCTGGGCACGAACAGCCGCATCGTCGCGGCGAAACTGGCCAAGTCAGCGAGCTTCGCCCCGCCAGCGACCAGCAGCATCACCGCAAGCCCCGACTTTGCTCCCAGGATGAGGACGTCCATTCGGCTACACCCCCGCCCTCGAGGTGCGCCGTCCTGAGCGTCCGCCTGGTCGCGCCTCCGGTGCTCCGAGCGGCAGCCTGGCCAGCTGGTGCAACTTCGAGATCTGCCAGTCGTGATTGACCAGGCTGGAAGCCCGGACTCTGCCCTGCGCGTCGACGAACATCATCCACGGCGTGGCGCGGACGTTGTAACGGCCATACAGCGCCGGCGACCCGGTCAGGACCGGGATGTAATCCAGGCCGAGCGCACGCAGCACCGGCTCGGCAATCGCGCTCGGGCCGCGCAGCAACACAACAACATCCACCTCGGCCGCCTGCGCGGCGAACTCGCGCAGCCCGTCCACGACTGACGGGAACGACTTGAGCGAGTGGCTCGTGAACACGATCAGCTGCAGCGGCTTATCCGGTGGGGACCTGTGGACGCCTTCGGCAGAGTCGGCGAGCGTCCAGCCGGGGGCACGGGAGCCAGGGGCCAGCCCGTTACGCTCGATGCCTTGCGGGCCCTCCATCTCAACGTTAATGATCCCCACAATGGCAAGCACCGTCGCGATGCACAGGCCTGCGGCCACGGCGACGAACAGGCTAGCCGAGAGCATCTTCAGGGACCTTTGCCGACATCAACCTGTCCGCCATTTGCCGACCGCCCTTTCCGGGTGCCTCCGCCTCGTAGTGCCTTTCCCCCGGGGCGCCGTGGGGGCCTGCACATACTCAAGGCACTTTTCGATGCGCTGGCCTCTGAGCCATTGTGATCTGAGGCCGGGCGCGAGGCCATGACGTCTGACCAGCAGTCTGACCAGCAGTCTGACTGGACGACTGACCGGACGACTGACCCGCAGAGTTGGCGGAGCCGCAGGCCTGCCTGTGGTCACCCCAGCGGCTGCCGTGAAACAATCGCCAGAAGAGTCGGCAGTGACCTGTTGTTCTGGGTACGGGATGGCGAGGCGGGTGGGTACTACCGCGGAGCAGAGTGATGACTTCGGGCTGCTTCTTCGCCAGCACCGGATGGCGGCCAGACTGACACAGGAAGAGTTGGCCGAGCGGTCCGGGTTGAGCGCCCGTGCGATCAGCGACATGGAGCGTGGACGCAGGAGCCGGCCATATCGCCGCTCGGTAGGCAAGCTCGCCGCCGCGTTGGAACTATCGCAGTTCGCGCTGGCCGAGCTCGCGACGGCCGCAGGCCTGGCACCGCCGGCGTTGGCACCGCCGGCCGACCGCGTCGGCTACCCAGCCGGGCACGGGCCCGCCGATCCCGCCGGGGCGCCCGGAACCGCCGGGCCGCCCGGAACCGCTGGGGTCTCCAGCGCGAGCCGGCCGTTGAGCGGGGTTCCGCGGCAACTGCCCGCCGCGGTGGGGCATTTCGTCGGCCGGGAAGCGGAGCTGAAGGCGCTGAATGGCCTCCTGGATCAAGCCTGTCACGGCGGCGCGGTAGTGATCTCGGCGATCGAGGGGACCGCGGGCGTGGGCAAGACCGCCCTCGCCGTTCACTGGGCACACCAGGTCGCAGAACGCTTCCCGGACGGGCAGCTCTATGTGAACCTGCGCGGTTATGACCCCGATCAGCCGATGCCGGCCGCCGAAGCGCTGGCCGGGTTCCTGCGCGCGCTCGGCGTAGCCCGGCCGGACATCCCGGTGGAGGTGGCGGAGCGCGCCGCCTGGTACCGGAGCCTGCTGGCCGGGCGGCGGATGCTGGTGGTGGCAGACAACGCCGGATCAGTTGAACAGGTCCGGTCGCTGCTGCCCGGCACCCCGGGCTGTGTCGCGGTGGTGACCAGCCGCGATTCGCTGGCCGGCCTGGTGGCCCGGGATGGTGCCCAGCGGCTGGACCTGGACCTGCTGCCATCGGGGGAGGCGGTCGGCCTGCTGCGGGCGTTGATCGGCGGACGGGTCGACGCCGACCTCGGTGCGGCTGCGGCGCTGGCCGGGCAATGCTCGCGGCTGCCGCTGGCGCTGCGGGTGGCGGCCGAGCTCGCCGTGGCCCGGCCCTCGGCCCTGCTCGCCGACCTGGTCGGTTATCTGGCTGATCAGCAGCAGCGGCTGGACCTGCTGGACGCCGGCGGGGACCCGCGCACCGCCGTGCGGGCCGTGTTCTCCTGGTCGTACCGGTCCCTGGACGCCCGTGCCGCCCGCGCGTTCCGGCTGCTGGGCTTGCACCCCGGCCCTGATCTCGACCGCTATGCGGCCGCCGCGCTCACCGGCAGCACCCTCGAGCAGGCCGGCCATGTCCTGGACGAACTGGCCCGCGCGCACCTGATCCAGGCCGCCCGGGGGGGTCGTTACGCCATGCATGACCTGCTGCGCGCCTACGCTCCTGAGCTTGCTGCCGACCAGGAGCGGCGGGCCGCGCTGACCCGCCTGTTCGACCACTACCTGCACACCGCCGCCGCCGCGATGGACACCCTCTTCCCCGCCGAGCGGCACCGCCGTCCGCGCGTCCCCCGCTCGGCCACGCCTGCCCCGCCAGTGGGCGACCCCGCTGCGGCGCGCGCCTGGCTCGATGCCGAACGCGCCATCCTGGTCGCCTCCGCGGCGTATGCCGCTGCGCACGGCTGGTCCGCGCACGCCACCCACCTGGCCGCTACCCTGTTCCGCTATCTCGAAGGCGGGCACGACCTTGATGCCGTGACTATTCACAGCCATGCCCGTTACGCCGCTGCCCAGGCCGGCGACCGGATAGCTGAAGCTACCGCGCTGAACGACCTCGGCCTGGCCGACTTTCGGCAAGGTCGTTGCGAGCAGGCGGCCAGCCTTCTGCAGCAGGCCGTGGCCTTGTCCCGGGAGGCTGGCGACCAGACCGGTGAGGCCCGCGCGCTGGGCAACCTCAGCCTCGTCGACTTTCAGCGGGGCCGTAGCCAGGAGGCCACCGGTTGCCTCCGGCAGGCTCTGGCCATATTCCATGAGACTGGTGACCGGACTAGTGAGGCCCGCGCGCTGGGCAGCCTCGGCCTCGCCGATCTGCGGCAGGGCCGCTGCCAGCAGGCCACCAGCCACTTTCATCAGGCCCTGGCGCTGTTCCGTGGCGTCGGCGACCGGACCGGTGAGGCTCACGCGCTGTCCGGCCTCGGCCTGGTCAGCTCGCAGCAGAGTCGATTCCGTGAGGCCAGCAAGCGCCTCCAGCAGGCGCTGACCTTGTTCCGGGAGACCGGCGACCGTAGCGGCGAGGCCTATGCCCTGTCGAATCTCGGCGACGTCCACCGGCGGCAGGGCCGCTCTCAGCCGGCCACCAGACACCATGAACAGGCCTTGACCTTGTTCCGCGAGATAAGGAACCAGGCCGGCGAAGCCAAGGCGCTCAACGGCCTCGGCGAAGTCCTCCTCGGCACCGGCCATCCTGAGCAGGCCCGCACCCAGCACACCAGTGCGCTCGCCCTGGCCCGCCGGATCGCCGACCAGCATCAGCAGGCTCGCGCCCACCACGGCCTGGCCCACGTCTACCAGGCGACCGGCGACCCCGGCCCGGCCCGGCAGCACTGGCACGAAGCCCTCACCCGCTACAGCGATCTCGGCGTCCCCGAAGCCGATCAGGTCCGTGCCCAGCTCGCCGCCACGGACAACCACGACCACCGCGTGTTGTGAGCCTCGGCTGAGCAGTGCCCGCCCCGCAGGGGCGGCCCCGCAGGCCGGCGGCGGGCGAGGTTGTCAGCGGCGGGCCAGGTGCTCGATGCGCTCGTGCAGCTTCGGGAGACAGCTTTCGTGCTCAGGTTTCATCAGGACGCTGCGCAGGATCCGGGCCCCGTCGCGGTCCGGCGCTACGTTCGGGTGGCGGCGGGTGAACTCGCTGGCCGGGACGCGCAGCGTGCTCAGGAAGACCGGGTCGGCCGGGTCGGCCATGCCGTCGGCCAGCATCCGGCCGGACACCTGGTCGATCGCGGACAGGCTGGCCGGGTCGGTGGCCGGGAAGTACGTGACGATGTCCAGTTCGGGCGGCTGGTAAAGGTCCAGGTGGTCGGAGGCATCGATCAGCCGGGCCCAGCCGAGCGCTGCCCGCCGGCCGGCCGCCAGCACCTGGCCGAGCCCGGCCGGCATGGGTGGCAGCACCTGGAAGGTCAGCCACAGCGCGGCCGCGGCCGCGCCGGACCTGGAGCATTCCAGGCTGATCTCACCGAGGTGCAGCTCGTCGGAGGTGAAGTAGGTGTAGGGGGAGTCGTGCAGGTAGAGGCGGCCGACTCCGGGATCGCGGAACAGCACCGCCCCGCACCCGTAGGGCTGCAGCCCGTGCTTGTGCGGGTCGACGACGACCGAGTCACACCCGCCGATGGCCCGCCACGGCGCTTCTGGTATCCCGGCGGGCTCGGCCAGGCCCGCCAGCAGGGCGAAGAAGCCGCCGTAGGCCGCGTCGACGTGCACCCGGACGCCGTGCTCGCGGGCGATGGGCAGCACCTCGTGCATGGGATCGATGGCCCCCAGTCCAGTGGTGCCGGCCGTCACCACCACCGTCCCGATCCGGCCGCCCGCGAGCAGTTCGCGCAGCGCGGCCGGGTCCAGCCGGCCCGCGGCGTCGACCGGGACAGCGGAGCCCTCAATGCCGAGCACCCCGCACATCCGGCCGTGGGTGTAATGCGCCTCGGTGCTGTACGCGACGCCGCGGCCGGGGTGCAGTTCGCGGGCCACGTAGAGGGCTTCCAGGTTCGCGATCGTGCCGCTGCTGGTCAGGTGGCCCAGGTGGGTGGCGAAGCCGAACATCTCCGCCAGTTGGGCGATGACTTCCTTCTCCATCTGCGAGGTGGCGCGGCTGGAGTCGAGCGCGTGGTTGTTCGGATTGACCAGCATCGCGGTCAGGTAGCCGATCACGGCCGCGGGGTGCGGGGGCTTCAGCATCTGCCCGGCATAGCTGGGATGGAAATACGGGTAGTTGTCCCGCAGCCGCTCGGTGAAGGCCTTGAACGCGGTGGCGAAGCGCTCGTCAGTGACCTGGGCCGAAGGATGCGGCTGGAACGCGGCGAAGCCGGCTTCCCAGTCCGCGATCGCGCCGGCCCCCGCGCTCAGCCACCGCTGTAGATCCATCCCCCTGACTATGCCAGGACCCGTCAGTACGGTGCTGGGTCAGCCCTTGACGGCTGCCGTGGCGGGCCAGTCCGCATCCGGGCAGTCACCGCCCGCAGCCACCACGATGACCAGATCGATAACGATCGCGGGCTGAGCTGCGGATGCGTTGGTATCTTCTGGTGAGTGGAGATCAATCTGCCCGTCCCGGTGGGGGTTTGACCGGTGCGGGTGAATCGGGTGTCCCCGTGCTCACCCTGATCCTGGCTGCCCTCGCGGTCGGGCTCGGCAATTTCGGCGCATCGGTCAGCATCGGGCTCTCTGGCGTCGAGAAGGCGACCCGGATCAAGGTTGGTGTGGTCTTCGGGATCTTCGAAGCCGGGATGCCGCTGGTCGGCCTGCTGGTGGGCCATGGCGTGGCGCACGCGCTGGGCAGCGCTGCGCGTTACGCCGGCGGGGCGCTGCTCATCGTGATGGGCGCCTGGCAGCTGATCCAGACCGCCCGTGGCGGCCGGAAAGACGTGCCGGTACTGCCCATGACGACGAGGCGGCTTCTGCTGACCGCTTTCGCGCTCTCGCTGGACAACCTGGTGGTCGGGTTCGGCCTCGGCGTCCAGCAGACGTCTGTGGTGGCAGCCATCGTGGTGTTCGCCGTGGTAAGCGTGGGCCTGAGCCTGCTCGGACTGGAGCTTGGCCGGCGGCTCGCCGCCGTGGTCGAGTACGGCAGCCAGTATCTGGCCGGGATCGTGCTGGTGGCCATCGGGATCCTGGTCGCCGTGGGCGACCTCTAGCCCCGGTGCATCCGGCGTTAGGGTAATGCCCGGAGGTGTGCGAGTACCTGGTGGTCTCCGCAGTCTTCAAAACTGTTGAGCCCGAGCATCTCGGGCTGGCGGGTTCGATTCCCGTCCACCTCCGCCACGAACCTGGCCCGGCGGGCAGTGGGTCAGCGGGCCGCGCTGACGGCCTCGAAGGCCCGGCCGACCGACGTGGCCACTGCGCCGCTGCCGAACAGGCCGACGGTGCCGTCGGTGGCGGAGGTCGGCAGCGCGAACCAGGCGTAACGCTGCACGTAAGACAGGTGCCCGAGCATCGAGGTGGATGCCGTGAGGAAGGCCGCCTGCTGGCTCTCGGTCGGATAACTGGGCGTAGCCCCGCCGAAGTTGATCAAGGCGAACTCGGTGAGCCAGATCGGCAGGTGGTAGCGGGCGTAGATGGCCTGGAGGTAGCTCTCCAGTTGCTGGACCGCGGGGCCGGTCGCGAAATCGCCCCCATACCAGTGCACCGTGATGAAGCTGACCCGATACCCGCGGGCGGCGGCACCGCTCATGAACTGGTCCAGCCAGCCGCCCGGGGTGGCGGCCCCCGTCGCGACGGCGGGGCTGCCCAGGGTCATCCCGGTGGCCATCAGCTGCGGCCACAGGCTGAGTGCGCGGGAGACTGTCATGTTCGACTGGCCGCTCATGTCAGGCTCGTTGAAGCCCAGCAGCACGTTGCTTTCGGCCTTGGCCTGGCTGAGCGTCGCGGCGGTGACGCTGCCTGGTCCCCAGATCATCGGGACGAACTGCACGCCGGGCGGGCTGGTGATGCCCGGGTGACTGGCCGACCAGGTGTAGTACCAGGACGCCCCGGACCGCGCGAGGGCCTGGCTGACGCCGCTGAACGTCCAGGCACTGACGCCCTTCTCGGTATCGGCGGCGGGCGTGACAGGCGCACTGGCGGCGACGGCGGGCGGCGTGTGCGTGCGCCGCGGCGACGGGCTGGGCTGCGGCTGGGCGATCACCGCGGTCACCGGGCTGGGCGGTGCCGGATGGCTGGCCGGCGATGGCTGGCTGGCCAGCGCCTCGGGCCGCGCGGTGTGCTGATGGACCACGGCGAACGCGCCGCCGCCCGCGGCGCAGGTGACAGCGAGGGTCGCGGCCAGCACCTTCGGCTGCAGCGAGCCCGTGGCCTTGACCAGGATCCGGCCGTGCCGGGATCTCGCGGCACCGCGCAGCACCTGGCGGCCATGCGCGGCCTTAAGCCGGCCGTGCTTCAGGCCCAGGTGCCGCAGCCCGGTGTGCGCCAGCCAGCCACCGCCGGCCGCGGCGGCCACGGGCACCAGGGGCAGCCCAGCCAGCAGCCGTTCGGCCGGGATCAGCCCGTCGTAATGCGTGCCGCATTGGCCGCAGTCGCGGGTGTGCCGTGCGATGCGCTTGCGCCACAGCGGGCTAGGAGCCTGATCCCAGTCCGCTGTGGCGCTGACCAGTCCATCACACAGCGGGACCGTCTGCACCGCCCGGACCACGACCCGGGCCGTGCTGAGCTGTTCTTTCATCCTGGCGATGCGCACCGCCGTGTGGCTCGGCGGCAAGCCCAGCGCCGCCGCGATCTCACCGCGGTCCAGTTCGCCGCCCGCTTCCAGCCACCACAGCGCCAGCAGATCCCGGTCGTCCGGGTCGAGCCAGCGGGTGGCCTGCGCGGTTTCCCGGCGCTGACCTGACAGGCCGAGCCGCAGCAGGGTCAGGTCCACGAAGTCGGCCTCGGGATCGGCCATGTCGGGCCTGAGCCCGTAGACCGGCGCGGTCTGCCGGGCCTGGCGGTGATCGTGCATCTGACGGATGGCCACGGCGACCAGCCAGGACCGGAACGCGCCAGGATCGCGCAGGTCCCGCATGTTGCGGACGACCCGCAGCATGGTCTCCTGGACCACGTCGTCGACGTCGGCGTGGCCGTTCAGCGCCCGCCCGACGATGTTGTAAATCAGCGGCAGGTATTCGGACAGCAGATTGTCCAGCGCCCCCTCATCGCCCTCTTGCGCGGCGATCACCGTCGCCGCGCCGGGGCCGCTGCCTCGTGGCATCTGCATGGCACCTCACGTTCGTCGATGTCGGCCAGCGCAGCCGCAGCATGGCAGTTCCCGGCCGGCCCGGGCCGCTGCCGCTGCTGCCGCGCCGGTCCCTACGCCCGTTATGAGGAGACGCCGGAGGTCGGCGCGGATAACAGAAACTCCGTATCCGCATGATGCCGCGCGCCCGGAGAATGCGGCCGGCGGTTGGCGTAACTGCCGCAGGCCGCCGGTACCGGGGCAGATGCTGCGCTCAGATTTCTGTTATCCGGCCGCGGTGCGAGCGTCTCCCAGTGCAGGGGATGAGTGCCCGGGGGCCAGGGCGGGTCGCTGGCTCCCCCACCCCGCGGCCTGCACCGGGCAGGGCGCCTTGACCAGCATGGGACGGACGGGATGGCCTTCAGGGCAGCGAGGAAGCGGCCGGTGCGGCTCGCCACTGCGATCGTGGCGGCGGTGCCTGCCGTCGCGCTGGTGGCGGCATGTTCCTCGCCCGGCGGCGCGGCGGCGGCGCGTACCCAGAGCGCGCCGCCGGCCGCGTCGAGCCATGCCGCGCCGACGCCGAACTCCGCCGGCGAATCGTCGCCCGCCCGGACCGCTGCGCCGTCATCGTCCAGGGCGGCCCCGCCGGCCAGTGCCCCGCCGGCCAGCGCGCCGGCGCCCGCGCAGGCGGCGGCCGCGTCCGGATCGCGCCTGGTGACGTTCGTCAGCAAGGTCACCCAGACGATCTGGGTGGCCGCTTCCCCGGACCCGAATCATCCGATGACCGCTACCGGCTGGGTGCTGCCGGCCGGGCAGAGCGTGACGATCACTGTGCCTGACAAGTGGAACGGCCGCTTCTGGGGCCGCACAGGATGTGCCTTCACCAACGGCGTGGGCCGGTGCCAGACCGGTGACTGCGGCGGCCGGTTCCAGTGCACCGGCTACGGCGCCATTCCGGCGACCCTCGCTGAGTACGACATGAACGCCTGGGACGGCCTCGACTTCTATGACGTCAGCATGGTCGACGGCGCCAACCTGCCGATGTACATCAACATCACCGCGGGGCAGACCCGGGACAAGATCAGCCGGACGGGCTGCGGGCCGGCCGGCTGCACCACATCGGTCGACTGCCCGAGCACGCTGCAGGTCAAGGCCGGCGGAGTCGCCGTCGCCTGTGAGTCCGCGTGCGCCAAGCTCGGCGGGGACCAGTACTGCTGCCGCGGCGCGTGGGCGCCCCGGTCACAATGCGACCCGACCAAGTGGCCGGTGGACTACGCCGCCGTGTTCAAGAAGGCTGAGCCGTATGCCTACTCCTACGTCGATGACGATGCCACCAGCGTCTACACCTGCAAAGGCCGGTGTAATTACCAGATAACGTTCGGCATCACTCCGCCCGGATGACGTGCCGCGGCCCAGGGCGCGGCCCGCGCGGACGGTGACCGCCGGGGAGCGACCCCCGGTGGTCACCCGATGGCGTCGAGGTCGGCCTTGAGGTCCGCGGCCTCTTTCGTGTATCCGGCCACGTTGGGGTGGAAGGACTCGTCCTGGGCGTTCACGCCGCCGACTATGTTGTTGACCCACGGGTCGGCGGTGCACATCTCGTGCCCGGCGAACGCGTTCTCCTCGTCGATGACTGTCACCCCCTCCGCCGCGGCGGCCTGCTTGATGACGGTGTCGAGCCGGGTGATGACGCCGCGGATCAGGTTGAGCTGGTTCTGGCTGGTGACGACCGTGACTGGCGCCGCCGCGCAGTCGTACTGGACATCCGAATAGGGGGCCGGGAATATCTGCGGGTAGGTCAGGACGACCACGCTCGCGTTCGGCGCCGCGGCCTCAATGCTGGCGTAGGTGCTCTCCAGCGTGCCCTCCAAGTTCGTGATCTTGGTGTAGAGCGCGCTGTTGATGGTGTTGCTGAAACACGAGTCGATGGACGGCGTGAGCACCTGGTTGTAGCAGTTGGTCAGCAACCCGACCAGGTTGAGGTCATTGCCGCCGATGGTGAGGGTGACCAGGCTGGTGCCCGCGCTGAGCCCGGTGTACTGGGCCAGTTCACCCTCCGCGGCAATGCCCATGCTGTTGACCGTGCCGGGCGCCGCGGTGATGTCGCCCGTCACCGCGCCGGTGCAGGCGACGTTCTTGACCGAGGTGTAGCGGGTCGAGGACGCGACGTACTGCCCGGAGTAGGACTGCGTGGACCGGTGGCACATGTTCGCGACGGTGTCGGTGCCCGACACGTAGTTGAAGGTGCCTTCGCCCGCTGAGTACGAATCACCCATGTTGACGTAGTTGTCCGACCCCGTCGGCAGTGTGGTGGCACACGCCCATGACGACGGCGGTGACTGGCCGGTGCCCTGCTCGGCGGTGACGTCGAAGCACATGTACGTGCCGGCCGCCAGCGCAGCCGGATCCGACTCCAGGCCCCAGTCGAAGCTCGTCGTGCCCGACGGCAAGTCCACCTGCGTGCTGGTGCCGTTCCCGACCACGAAGTTCGCCGCCCCCCCGGACGTGTCTGTCCAGCTCACGTGGATGTTGCCCGCGCTGGTGGCGACCGCGGTCACGATGGCGGGCGCGGGCACCAGGGTCGTGGCGCACACGGACGCCGTCCAGGGGGAGACCTGGTGGGCGCCCTGCGCCTGGACCTTGAAGCACATGGACGTGCCTGGTGTCAGATCCACCCAGTTGTAGATGAAGGTGCCCGCGATCTGGACCGGAGAGGTCACGCTGCCGTTGCTGACGACGTATCTCGCGGTGCCGCCGGTGTTATCGGTCCAGCTCACCAGGATGGTGGTCGGGCTGACGGGGTTCGCCGTCACGTTGGTCGGCGCGGGCACCGGGGTCGTCGTGCACGCGTAGGGCGAATATGCCGATGACGTTCCGGCCGAGTTGATGGCCCGCACGGCGAAGCACATGTACGCGCCCGGCACCAGTTGGCCGCCCCAGTCGAAGCTCGTCGTGCCGTACGGCAGCGTCGTCGAGGAGATATTGCCATTGGTCACGACGAACTGGTTGTTGCCGCCGGACGGGTCGGTCCAGCTCACGTGGACCGTGGTCGGGCCGGTGGCGGTCGCGGTCACGCCCGTCGGCACCGGGGCCGCGACCGGGGAGCAGGAGATGGCCATCGCGCCGGCGCCGGTGTCCCAGCCGGGATTCGCCGGATCAGAGTTGCTGAGCGTCACCGCGAAGGTGGCGTACCCGCCCGTCGTGGCCGCGCCGAGGTAGACCCAGCCTGACGTGTTTTGCTGATCGACCGTGTGCCCGGGCCAGGCGAGCCAGTGCCGGACGCTCGTGGAGGTCACCCCCCAAAAGTCATAGCGGGCGTCCCTGTCCCCGGCGTCGGCGGTCGGAATGTACGCCCACGCGGAACAACTGTCGCCCGCGACGTTCACGGACGAGGACTGAACCGCCCCGTACTCCCAGGCGAAAGTCGCCGTCGCGGTTCCGGCCACATCCAGGATGTACCAGGTGGCGTTGTTGCATTTCGGCGTGGAGGTATTGCCGTAGAGCACGTTGCCGGTGTAGCCGCCGGAATTCACCAGGCTCGGCGCGGCGCCTTCCTCCCAGGCGCCGGCGCCCTGGTAGGCACCGCAGCCGGCCCCGGACACATGGCTCCCGCTGGGTGGCGTGTTGCTCACGGCGGCCGCAGTGGCGTTTCGCGCCGTAACCGGCGCGTCAGGGGCGGCGGACGCGGCGCTCATGCGCTCCGCGGGTGGCGTGCCGGTGGCGGCGGATGCGGCGCTGCCGCGCGCTGCGGCGAGCCCGAGGAGGCCGCCGAGAAGCACCGCGACGAGCGCGATACGGGGGATGGAACGCCGTCTCGCGCCGAGCGTGCGCATGACTCTCCCTTGGCCGCCAGGTGCGCCGCGGGGGCAGCGCTCCTTCAATATCGGCGGGCCGCCCAGGCCGGGACCAGAGGTTGCCCGTTGCCAAGAAATCTGGCAACGCTGAATCTTTCGCGGGGCCGGTGCCGCTGCTCGTGGTCCGGTGGCCTGGATGGCCAGGGCGAGCGGCTTCCGCCTGAACCCGCCGTGCCGCGCCGGTGCCAGGCAGTTGTGCCGGGCCGGCCCGCCCGAGCACACTGACGCCGTGCCGCCGCGCGGTGACCAGGCGTTCCAGGCCGGCACGCCGAGGAGGTATCACATGGTCCGCAGGTTCCTGCTGCTGGCGGCAGTCACCCTACTCCCGGCCGGGCTGATCGCCGCGGCCAGCGTCGCGGCGGCCGGCACCTCGGCTGGTGCTTTCCCGGCCCGGTGCACCGGCGTGATCCAGATCACGCAGCTGGCCTTCAGCCCGCCGATCACCGGCCCGGGGCAGTCCACGGCCGGCCTGGCCGCCCGCAACTGCACCCACCGGACCCAGCAGGTCACCGTGACCTGGTTCGCCAGCTTCACCGGCTCAGGCACCGGCATCCCGGCGGGATGTCCCGCCATGGACCCGTTCCCGCAGCAAGAGAACTTCACGCGACACGGCAAGATCTCCCTGACTCTCGTCTACGAGGTGCCGCTGTGCCCGGCCGCGCAGCTCCAGCTGACGGTGCAGATCGCGCAGAACGGCAGCATCCTCGCTGAGCAGACCGCCAGCCTGAGCATCGTGGAGCCCAGCGCGTCATTCTCGGCCACCCCCACGCCTTAGGGAGATGGTGACCCAGCGGTTGACGTCCGCTGGACCGGCCGCTGTGCGGCGTGCGCTGCGGGACGCATTGATCTGGCGCAGGGTCAGCGGTCTTTGAGGCTGCCGATGCTGAGCGAGCCGCCTGATGCGTCCCGGCTGTCCGGCGGCCCGGGCTCCTGCTCTGCCTCGCGCACATATGCGGCCGGGTCCTTGTCCACCGGCGGGACGCCGGCGAAGTGCCTCGCCTCGAACGCCGCGAAGGCGACGGCCAGGTCGTGCCGCAGGTGCAAGCCGGCGATACGGCGGAAGTCGGTGAGGCCTTCGCGTTCTTCCTCGGCCATGTGATCACTGTTCGCCAGGTTCACGGCGGCGACCGCGGCGTACCATCCGTCGCTGCCGACCTCATGCTCCGCGACCGCGGCGATGGTGTCCCGGATGTCGTTGTGGTCACCGATCGCGTCGAGGGTTTCCTCCTCCACGGTGTCGGTGCGGCCCGCGCCTATGCCCGTCCGCAGCAGCGCCGGGTAGAAGATCTCCTCCTCCGCCGCGGCGTGCAGTTCAAGGAACGACGACAGCCGCCCCCACACCGCGCTCAACGTCGCGGTGTCGCCGCGTCCGACCTGCTCCACGATCGCGAAGAGCCGGCGCTGTTCGTGATGGTCATCAAGGATCAGCTGGGTGATGTCCACAGTTGCCCTCCTGGCGTCCGGACTGCGAATCTCAAGGCGGGCCCGCGCGAAGGTCAGCAAACGCGGACGGCACACCGAGCAGGTGTCACCGGCCCCTGCTCGCTCATCGGCCACCGCCGGCTCCGGCGATGGCCGACACGTCATTCTAGAACCCGGCCCCGCGCGGCCCCCGGCCGAAGGGCTCCCGGCGCGCCCGGAGTGGCCCGGTTGGCCATCATCGCCTTCATGAAATACGGCTGCTTGGAGTTGGCCGCCGCTTCGAAGCCGTACCGCAGCATCTCTTGCTCATAGGCGTCTTTGGCATCGGCGAGGTCGCGGCCGCGGGCCGCGACCTCGGTGAGCCGCATCATAAGCAGCGCGGCATCGCGCAGCGAGGTGTTCGCGCCTTCGCCGCGGCCGGGGGACATGACATGGATAGCGTCGCCGAGCAGGGTGACCCCAGGTGTGTCCCACTGGCGGACCGGCTGGGCGGCGAAGATGCCGAATGGGAAGGTCTCGGCGGGGGACGCCTCGCCGATGATCCGCCGCAGCACAGGATGCCAGCCGGTCACCATCTCGATGGCGACCTGGTGCAGCGCGGCTCCGCGGGCCTCCCAGAACCGGCGGCCGCTGATAGGCAGCTCGTCGTGCCAGCCGCTCAGCGTCCAGCGCAGGTAGTCGGAGGTGTCAGTGAGCCGCAGGCCGGGGGCGAGCCGGGCGGTGGCATCGGCGAACGGCTCGCGTTTGCGGTAGGCGCCGACGCCCATGGAGATGCCGTTGTCGCCCCTGACGCGGGGCATGCCGTCGAGGAAGACGGCCGGCAGCCAGTGGGCCGATTCCCTGGTGAGCGGGGTCTTGCCGTAGATGGCGCGGCCGAGGTCATCGAAGGCGGCATCGGGGACCAGTTGTGAGCGGACCATCGAATTGGCTCCGTCCGCGCCGACCAGCAGGTCCCCGGTGGCGGTCGTGCCATCGGCGAAATGGGCCGCGACACGGCCGCCGTCGAGCGGGGCGAAGCGCTGGTAGTCCTGGCCGAAGCGGACGACGCCGCCGAGGCCGGCCAGCAGGATCTCACGCAGGGTTTCCCGGTTCACGCCGGTGCTGATCCGGGCAGGGGCGCTGTCAGACGGGGGCAGCGGCTTGGCGAACAGCTGCTTCAGTTGCGCGGTGTAGAGCGCGAAGTTTCCCTCGGGCGACCGGCTGGAGGTGGCCAGGTACAGGTCATACAGGTTCTGCGGGAGGCAGTCATGCAGGGCCTGGCTACCGCGTGAGTTGATGTGGAAGCCGTAGCCCTGACGGCGCACGGCCACCGACTCGTCCCGCTCGAACAGGGTGACGCTGATCCCCGACTTCTTCAGTCCCTGGGCCAGGCAGAGCCCGCCGATGCCGCCCCCGACGATGAGCACATGCGGCGGCCGGCGCGGCGGGCCGCCGCGGTGCCCGGTCACGCCGGCCCCGCCGCGGCCCGGAGGTTGTCCAGCATGCGCTGCAGCAACCCGGTGGCCAGCCGCACCTCGTCGTCGGTGAAGCCGTCGAACAGCCTGCTGTTGACCCGGCCAAAGACGGGCGGCAACCGCGGGACGAGCTGCCGCCCTTCGCCGGTAGGCCCGATGACGATCGACCGCCGGTCCTGCGGGTGCCGCTCCCGCCTGATGAGTCCCTTTGCTTCGAGACGGTCCAGCAGCCGGGTCATCCCGGCCGCATCGGTGCCGAGCATGGGTGCGAGCTGGTTCGGGCTGACCGGCTGCGGTGCCGAGCGCAGCAGCAGGCCCGCCTGCTGGGCGGTGAGGTCGAACGGGGCGAACTGGCGGTCCAGGGCCGCGCTGAGCTCGCGGGCGGCCTGGTGCAGGAGGTGGCCCCCGCTGAGAACGAGTTCCATCCGGGCACCCGGTGCGGGTCGCTGATACCGGAAGGGCCGGGAGGGATCCGGTGGGGAGGCATCCATGGCCGCAATATAACTGTCATAACAGTTATTGTCTAGACAGTGACTTGGCGGCGGGCCACCGGTAGCGAAACCTGGTTCTGAGCGCGGGCCCCCATCGGCCGGGATCGTCCAGCGCGGCCTGCCGAAACCGAGGCCGAAGGCCCTTGACCGGGGGGACGGCGTTCCCTTCCCTGCTGCCCCGGCCCGGTGCCAACGTTGATGACATCGGCCAGCATCGGCAGCAGATCAACGGCTGAAGGGCGGGGTGAGAGCCGTGACAGCAGTATTGGCACCGACGGCTGTTCCGGGGCCAGCAGATGACGTCGCCGAGCGGGTTATCCCGCCCGCCGGAATCGCGTACTGGCTGTCGGCCGCGCTGGCCCTGGTCGCGGCGGCCGGCTCGCTGCTGACATTCCTGGTCCCGGACGTCTTGCGGGGTACGGCGGTCATGAATGGCTCAGCGCGGGGAACTGCGCTGGTGGTCGTGCTGGCCGGCCTGCCGCTGCTGGCCGGCTCCATGGTGCTGGCCTCGCGCGGGTCGGCGGCTGCCGTGCTGACGTGGCTGGGGGCAACCGCGTTCCTGCTCTATAACTCGTTGATGTTCGCTTTCTCGACGCCGTTCAACCGGTTGTTCCCGCTGTATCTCGCGATGCTCGCGCTGTCGGCCTGGTCTGTCGCCGCGTTGCTGCGGCAGGCCGACATCCGCGCGCTCGGCCGCCGGTTCTCGCCGCGGGCCCCGGTGCGCCTGATCGCCAGCTATGTCTGGGTCATCGTCGGGCTCAATTCCGCCGCCTGGGTGAGCCGGATCCTGCCCGCGGTGCTCAGCGGCGGACCGCCGGCCTTCCTGCGCGGCACCGGCCTGACCACGAGCGTGGTGTTCGTTCAGGATCTGGCCCTCTGGCTGCCCCTGATGGCGGCGGCCGGGGCCTGGCTGTGGGCGCGCAGGCCGCTGGGCTACCTGATCGCGGGTGCGGGCCTGGTCATGTGGGTCATCGAGAGCCTGAGCGTCGCCGTCGACCAGTGGTACGGGCATGCGGCGGCCCCGGCCTCGGCGGTGGTGTCGGCGGCCCTCGTCCCAGCCTTCGCGGTGCTGGCCCTGATCGGGCTGGTCCCGGTCTACTTCTTGATGCGCGGCATGCCGGCGGCGGCGCGGCGCGATGTGTCGGCCGCGGGCCGCCGTGGCTGGGCCGGCTGGGCTCTGGCCGTCATGGCCCTGCTCGCGGGAGCGAGTTCGGTCTTCGGCGGCATCGAGTTGCTGCGCGACGGGTTTGGCATGCCGCTGAGCTGGCTGAGCGGTACGCCGTTTACCGGTTGGCGGCTGCCCGGGCTCGCCTTGCTGATCGGAGTCGCGGTTCCGCAACTGGTGCTGCTGGCGCTGATCCTGGTGTCGAACCGGTGGGCCCGTGCTGCCGGTTACCTGGCGGGCGCGGCGCTGGTGGCCTGGATTCTCGTTCAGCTGCTGGTGCTGCAGCGCTTCTTCTTCCTCCAGCCGGTCATCGCCGGAATCGGCGTGCTGCAAGTCCTGCTGGCCTGGCGGTGGCGGCGCAGCGCTGAGCCCTCGGCCCGCGGGGGTGAGATCGCCTAAGCCCGCGGCGCCTGCCGGGTCGCCGCCTGCCGGATCGCAGCTTGGCGGTCGCGGCCTGGCCGGGACCGTGCTTACCGGGCCGGCTGGCGCTCGCCGTCGACGGTCAGCTCGACTCGCCCGGCGTAGAAGCACATGAGCCCGCTGATCCCCGCAGCCTGGGGTATGGGCGTCTGGTAGCTCCAGACGAGATCGTCGTGCAGCTCGTCGCCGACCTGGACCGACCAGTACGAGGCCTGGCCCTTGAACGGGCAGGTGGTCTCGCTGCTGGTGGGCCGGAGCAGCTCGGTCCGGACGTCCTCGCGCGGCAGGTAGTAGCGGGTGGGCAGCCCTGTCTCGGTCAGCAGGACCGGCCGGTCGGATACCGCCAGTGTCTCTCCGTTGAGGGTGACCTCGACGTGCAGCGCGGTGGGGGTGATCGTGATCGTGTGTCCTGAAGCCATGCCTGTGCCAACCTCCCGGTGGCGGTGATGATTCCAGCCAGACCCCAGATGCCCGGGCGTGCCACCGCAGGAAGCGGTTGACCCGGTATCCGGTGCCAACTGGGAGGGCACCGGCGTCCAGCCGGATGTCCCGGTGCCGGCCGGGCAGGCTTTCGACGCGGCCTACGCCCTGGCCCTGGCCGACGTCCTGCGGTTCGGCGGCCAGGGGGCGCGTAAGCAGGTTAGGAAAGAGGCCAGGCAAGCTCTTGCTGAGCTGAAGACTGCGTGACTGGCCTGGCGGCCGGCCGCCGCAGCGCCGCGAATGCGTAAGAGAGCACGGCTGCCCCGGCAACAACGAGCGCCCCGCGCCCGCCGAATATGGCCACGAGCAAGGGCGCGACCAGTGATCCCACGACGATGCCGCCGAGCGAGGCAGGCAGCGCCAGGCCGTAGGCCCGGCCGAACACCTCGTCATCGAGCGTCCGCTGCAGGCCGGTCTCGGTGAGGATCTCGACCAGGATGGCTCCTGCGCCGGTAACTGCCGCCATGCCGACGGCCGCGGCCGGCCAGGTGATCAGTGCGAGCAGAGGCATGGGGAGCCCGACGGCGGCCAGGGCGGCGGCGAGCAGCAGGCGGGGATGGCGCCACCGGGTCACCCGGCCGGCCAGGGCGGTGCCGGCCAGGCCGCCCGCCCCGATTCCGGCGAACAGGTATCCGTAGCCGTCCGCGCCGAGGCCGATGCGGCGGGCGACCACCAGCAGCAGGACGGTCTGCATGCCGTAGAGCAGGCTGCACATGATGTCCGCGCCGACCAGCCGGAGCGCCTCGGGGCGGGACCGCAACGCCGCCGCGCCGGCCTTGATCCCGCTCACGAAGCCGGACCGGCCCGACGCCGACCCGGCGGGCCGGAAGGCAGGCCCGGCTGGGATCGAGATGACCGCGAGCGCGGACAACCCGAAGGTGACCGCGTTCATCAGGAACGCCAGCACGGGTGGCCCGAACAGCAGCAGCACACCCCCCAGCGCGGGCCCGGCCACGACGCCGACGGCGGTGACCGCCGACCGGGCCGCGTTCGCGCCGGGCAGGTCTGCGTCGTCGACCAGCCGCGGGGTGGTGGCCGCGACGCAGCCGAGGTACGGCGCAGCGGCCGCGGTGGCCGCCGCGGCGATCACCGGCGCGAGCAGGATCGGCAGGTGCGTCGCGGCGACGAGCGCCAGCAGCAGCATGAGCGCCAGCCGGGCGAGATCCGAGACGATCATGATCAGCCGCCGGTCGAACCGGTCGGCGATAGCGCCGCCGAGCGGGCCGAGCACGACGATGGGCACGACGCGGGCGGCGGTGCTGACGCCGACCCAGGCCGCGGAGTGCGTGCGGCTGTAGACCAGGGCCACCAGGGCCAGGTTGTACATCCAGTCGCCGATCTGCGACACGGCCAGCGCCGACAGCAGCCGGCGGAACGCCGGGTAGCGCAGCGATGCGCGGATGGTGCCCGTCGCCGCGTTCTGCACCATGTTCATCAGGTTCACGTCCCTTTCCCTATCGATCCGTTACCTTCACGGTCGGGCTAAGGGGTGGGGGCGCACATCGGGTTGCCGCCTTAGTGGGCGGCCTCGCGGGCCTCAGATTTGCGGCGTCTCAGCTTCTCGGGGCCTTACGTTCCCAGGGCTTCGGGTTTCAGCGGCCTTAGCCGTGCGCGGCCGGCCCGGTGTGATCAGCCTTCCGGGGCCGGCCCGGCGTGATCGGCCACGCCAAGCCGGTGTGCGACGGCCGCGGCTTCGATCCGGCCGGTTACGCCAAGCTTGCTGAGGATGTTGGAAACGTGCACGCTGGCGGTCTTGGGGCTGATGAACAAGGCGCGGGCAATCTGGGGATTCGACCGCCCGGCAGCGAGCAGCATAAGCACCTCTCGTTCCCGGTCGGTCAGCCCGAAGCGGGCGAGCTCGTCTACCGCATCAGGCGGGCCCCCCGGGCTGCCGTTGGCTGCCCGGGGACCGTCGTCCGGGCCAGCGCCGGGGCCGCGCGGGTCGTCCAGGCTGAGGCGGGCGCGGCGGGCCAGTGCCGCGGCCTCGTCGGCCAGCGAGGCCGCCCCGATCCGGCGCGCGGTGGCGTGAGCTTCGGCGACCGCGTCGGCGGCGGCCTGCCGGTCGCCGGT
The DNA here is from genome assembly GCA_964412845.1 of uncultured Streptosporangiaceae bacterium. Taxonomy (GTDB): domain Bacteria; phylum Actinomycetota; class Actinomycetes; order Streptosporangiales; family Streptosporangiaceae; genus JAWWPY01. The sequence goes on along the minus strand of CAYPQM010000001.1, from coordinate 46,717 downwards.
GGCGGTATGCACTTCAGCCAGCCGCAGCAGGGCGTAGGCCAGCGGGTACGGTTCGTCCGCCAGGCGCCACGCGCGCACGGCGGTCAGCCATGTCCGCCCGTCGTCTGTGCCGGTCACCCGGGCCTGCTCGGCGGCGACCAGCGCCTGGTAGCCGCGGGCCGCGGGGCTCAGGGCGGTCAGCTCTCCGGAGAGCCGTACCAGCCACCGGCAGTGTTCGCTGCTCTCATCCGTGATGGCCTCGTGACGATCGCGGGAACGAGTGGCGTCATCAGCTTCGATGCGCATGCCCAGCCACAGCAACGGCCAGACGTAGCGGGCGGACCAAGGGGCCGACATGGCGGCCAGCCCTTCCGTGAGCTTCGCCCGGGCTGCGGTGAAGTCCCCTTGGCCGTACCTGATCGCCGTCTCGGTGTGCAAGAACGTCAGGGTGAACTGGGGGTCTTTCGTCCCGCCCAGCGTCTGCGTGGCGGCCCGGAGCTCTCGGCTGGCGTCTGGGTACCGGCCGCGCAGTGCAGCCAGCTCGGCGCGGAGCTGGAGCAGCGTGCCGCCGTAGACGCCCTCAGGCAGGGTCGACAGCGACTGGGTGATCAGCCGCTCGGCGTCATCCCATTGACCCAGCCGCAGCAGTGGCTCGACCAGGTTGCCGGTGAGGTAGGCGCCCAGGGTCCGGGACAGGCCCACGCGCGAGGCCAGGTCAATGCCTTCCCGGGCCACCTGGGCCGCCTCCGCGTGCCTGCCGAGAAGCTCCAGCGCGTCGGAGAGGTTGACGAAGCCGCGCAGGGCGATCGCCGTGGCATCGAGGCCGCTCGCCAGGCGAAGGCCGGCCCGGAGGTCATCGAGTCCGTCCTCAGCGCGGTCGAGATAACAGCGGGCGAGACCGAGGGTGATGCAGGCGTCGGCCTCCTCTGCCGCCGCACCGGCCGTGCGGGCCGCCTGCACCGCGCGCTGCGCGATCCGGGCCGCCCGGGCCGGATCGGTGATGTGAATCAGGGAACTGGCCAGGGATGACAGGACGACCGCGTGGGCCCGTGTCGTCTGATCGGCCGGAAGCAACGCCAGCGCCTGCTCCAGCGCGCTGATGGTCTCTGCCTCGCGGCCGACATTACGCAGCGCGAGCGCGCGGCGGTCCATCAGCAGCGCGCGGCGGACGACGTCGTCATCATCGGGAAGCTCAGTCAGGGCCTGGTCGAGCAAGGACACCGCCCGGTCGACGGCGCCGGCCCGGGAGGCGGCGTCCGCCGCGAGCCTGGTCACCTCGGCCTGATCGAGGCCGGTGCGCTGCCCCGCGTCCGGGACCCGCGGCCAGATCTGCAGCGCCCGTTCGAGATGCTGGAGCGCCTCGGTCGGCGCATACGAGGCCATGGCCTGGCCAGCCGCCGTGATGGACGCGGACAATGCCAGCGGCAGATCCAGCGCGGCGTACCAGTGGTGGGCCAGCGCCGCTGGTACGGCGGCCTCGTCCTCGGCGAGCCCCGGATCGCCGGCCAGCGCCGCGCCGTACGCGGCGTGCAGCCGGACCCGCTCGCCGGGCAGCATGTCCTCGTAGACGGCGTCCCGGGCGAGCGCGTGCCGGAACGCGTAGCCGCGCCCGGTCTCGTCCACTACCAGCAGGTGGCTCTCCACGGCCTCGCGCAGCGCGCCGAAGAGCACGGGTTCATCGAGGCCAGCGACCCGGGCCAGCAGGCGGTCAGCTACCCCCCGGCCGGCCACCGAGGCGGTGCGCAGCAGGAGCTGGGCCGCTGGGCCAAGCGAGTCGATGCGGCTCAGCAAGACGTCCCGCAGCGACGGTGGCAGGTCGGCCGGATCTCCTCCGGCCCGGACGATCCCGGCGAGTTCCTCGACCAGGAACGCGTTGCCTCCAGAACGGTCGCACACCAGGTCGACCAGTTCGGGCGCGGGCTGCTCGGCCAGGATCGCGGACAGCAGGGCAGCGACCTCGTCACGCTCGAAGCGCGGCAGTTCGACGCGGTGGACTGACCGTACCCGTTCCCAGCTCGTGATCAGCGGCCGCAACGGATGCCGCCGGTGCAACTCGTCGGAACGGTACGTGGCGATCAGCAGCACCCGGGCGTGACGCAGCGACCTGACCAGGAAGGCCAGCAGTTCCAGGGTGGACTGATCGGCCCAGTGCAGGTCTTCGAGAACGATCATGACGGGCCGGGCGGCACCGAGCCTGCCAATCAGCCCGAGCACCAGCTCAAGCAGCTGGCCGGCTTGGACGTCGTCGGCGGGCAGGCCGGCCGCCGCGTCCGGGTCGAGCTCGGGCAGCAGCCGGGCCAGCCCGCGCCGGGCCGGGCCGAGCAACTCGGCGAGTTCGTCCGCCGGGGTACTGCGCGCCAGCGCGCGCAGTGCGTCGACGAGCGGGGCGAGCGGCAGGCCCTCGGCGCCGAGTTCGATGCAATGGCCGACGAGCACGGTGAACCCGGCATCAGACGCCTGGACGGCCAGCTCCTCGACCAGGCGGGTCTTGCCCACGCCGGCCTCACCGCCGACGAGAGCGAAGGCGGCGCTACCGCCGTGGGCGCGCTGCATCGGTGCGGCCAGCGACGCCATCTCATCGCGGCGGCCCACGAAGACGGGGCTCACCACACTGGCGCTCATGACCTGAACGCTGTCACAGATGGTCCGCGCTCAGCCAGCGTCTGCGCCGCACCGGCCTGCGGGGCGGCGGCGTGCGGGCTGGACGGCTATCCGCAGGAGTGCGCCGGGCTCGCGCCGACCTGGACAGTCTGCGCAGCCGCCACGTCTGGCCGCGGCCACGTCCGGCGGCGCCCCGCGACCCACCAGGTATAACTGGCACCATGCGGATAGGCGTGGTGTTCCCCCAGACCGAGATCGGCCCGGACATGGGCGCGGTGCGCGGGTACGCGCAGCGGGTCGAGGAGCTTGGCTTCACGCACGTCCTCGCCTATGACCACGTCCTGGGCGCTGACCCGCAGGCGCACGCGCCGTGGACCGGCCCGTATGACGTGCACACGACCTTCCACGAGCCGATGGTCCTGTTCGGCTACCTGGCTGGGATCACCTCGCTCGAACTGGTCACCGGGATCATCATCCTGCCGCAGCGGCAGACCGCCCTGGTGGCGAAGCAGGCCGCGGAGGTTGACCTGCTCACCGGGGGCCGCTTCCGGCTCGGCGTCGGGCTGGGCTGGAACGCGGTCGAGTACCAGGCGCTCGGCCAGGACTTCTCGAACCGGGGCCGCCGCATCGAGGAGCAGATCGCGCTGCTGCGCCGGCTGTGGACCGAGCAGAGTGTCACCTTCGACGGCGACTACGAGCAGGTCACGGCGGCGGGCCTGGCGCCACTGCCGGTACAGCGCCCGATTCCGGTGTGGTTCGGGGCGCAGTCGCCGCGGGCCTACGAGCGAGTCGGCCGGCTGGCCGACGGCTGGTTTCCCCAGGTGCCACCGGGGCCGAAGCTGGACGAGGCGTTCGCCATCGTGGCCGCCGCCGCCCGCCAGGCCGGGCGGGATCCGTCGGGGCTCGGCATGGAAGGCCGGGTGAGCTGGAGCGTGCCGGGCGGCACCGCGACGGTGGTGCAGCAGGCGGTCAGTTGGCGCGAGGCTGGGGCCACGCACCTGTCGGTCAACACGATGGGCGCCGGGCTGGGCGCCGTCGATGGCCACCTGGCGGTGCTCGCCGAGGTGGCAGGGGCGCTCGGCCTCCGGACGTAAGCGATGCCGAGCGAGCAGGATGCTTCGCCCCCGCGCCGCGGGCCCCGTGCCGCGCGGCCCGCCGAGGCGACGATGCTCTACCTGCAGAAGCAGGTCGAACTGGCCGTCCGGTCGCACCTCGATGACCTGCTGAAGCCCGCCGAGATCACCGCCCTGCAGTACACCGCGCTGACCGTCTTGGAGCGGCACCCCGACCTGACCTCGGCCCAGCTGGCCCGCAATTCGTTCGTCACCACGCAGAGCATGGCGGACATGGTGACGACGCTCGAAGCCCGCGGGCTGATCGAGCGGCACCGTGATCCGGCCGACCGCCGCCGGCTGGTCATCGGCCTCACCTCGGACGGGCGCGCCCTGATCCGCCGGTACCGGGGCAAGGTCAAGGACCTGGAACGCCGGATGCTGTCCGGCCTCACCGACCAGCAAGTCGGGGAGCTGCGCCGGTACCTGTACGCATGCCGGGTCGCGCTGTCCGACGGACCCCCGCACTGATCTCAGCGGGCGCTGGTGGTACGGCATCCTGTTCAACAGGAAACCTGTACATCTGGCCGGTCTTGTGAGAATCTCTGGCGCATCAGCGTTCCTCGCCGGAGAGGACCTCAGATGCCCCGCCAACGCCTGTCCCGCATCGCCATCGCCGCCACTGCGGTCACCTTCGTCATGGCCTCCGCCGCGCCGAGCGCCGCGGCCGCCACCCCCGCCAGCGGGCACTACACGGGCTCGCTCGCCGACGGCGCGACCTGGGTCGCGGACGTGCCCGCATCCTGGAACGGCACGATCATCCTGTACAGCCACGGGTTCGGCCCGCTGGCCGCGCAGGACGCCCCCGACCCGACGACGCAGGCTGACCTGCTCGGCCTCGGGTACGCGCTGGTCGGATCGTCCTACTCGGGCCCATCCTGGTGGGCGCTCGCGTCGGCCACCGCGGACCAGTTCGCCTCGCTGGCTGCCGCGGAGCAGATCACCGGGCGGCCGCGCCGGACGATTGCCTGGGGCACCTCGATGGGCGGCCTGGTCAGCGCGGAAGAGACACAGGACGCCCGGGGCCGGATCGGCGGGACGCTGACCACCTGCGGGCTGGTGGCCGGCGCGCTGAGCCTCAACAACTACCAGCTCGACGGCGAATACGCACTTAACGAATTGCTGGCCCCCAGTCGGCCCATCCAGCTGGTGCGGTACGCGACAGCCGGTCAGGCCAGCGTGGCGGCGGCGGCCCTGACGGCCGTGACGGCCAGCGCCCAGTCGACCGCCCAGGGCCGGGCCCGGATCGCCCTCGGCGCGGCGCTGCTCAACGAGCCGACCTGGTTCAGCGGTGCGGCGCCACCCGCGGCGGCCGACTACCCGGCGCAGGAGCAGCAGCAGGCCGACGAGCTGACCAGCTTCGTGCTGACCTTCATCATGACGGGGCGCTACCAGATCGAGCTCGCCGCGGGCGGCAACAGCTCCTTCACCAAGGGCGTCAACTATGCCCAGGTGCTGGAGCGGAGCAGCTTCCTGCCCGAGGTGCGGTCCCTCTACCGGGCCGCGGGACTCAGCCTGGACCGCGACCTCGCCACCCTGACCCGCCACGCCGACGTCACCGCAGATCCTGGGGCCATCGCCACCCTCGGCCGGACCTCGATGGTCACCGGGCACCTGTCCGTGCCCGAGCTCGACATCCACACCATTGATGACCAGCTCGTCCCGATCGAGCAGGAGAACTGGTACCGGCAGCGGGTCACCGGGTCCGGCTCATCGTCCCTGTTCCGGCAAGCCTTCGTGGATACGACCGGGCACTGCAATTTCCAGCCGGCCGGTTACATCGCCGCCCTGCGCGCGCTGGAGCACCGGCTGGACACCGGGCGCTGGGGCACCGTGACCCAGCCCGGCGCGCTGAACGCCGCCGCGGCCGCGACCGGGCTGGGCGCGTTCGATCCCTACCTCCCGTTCGACCCCCCGGCGCTGGTCAACGCCCGCAGCTGAGGCGGGCCGCACCTGCTGGATCGGCTGCACCGGCAGGTGGCGGCCACCGGCGACGCGCGGCTGGCCGAGCTGAAGAGCGGCTCATCGCGGCCCCGTGCCCCCGGCCGCGGTCAGTGCCCCTGATGCAGGTGCGCGGCGAGCTGGGTGCGGGACTGCACGCCGAGCTTGGCGTACACCTTGGTCAGGATCGATTCGACGGCGCGCACGGTCACGAAGAGTTCCGCCGCGACGGTGCGGTTGGTCAGGCCCTGGGCGACCAGCTCCGCGACGCGCAGCTCGGTGACGGTGAGCCCGCCCGATCCGGGCGCCCGCCCGCTGACCCGGGCCAGCTCGCCGCGCGCCCGCGCCGCCCACAGCGGCGCGCCGATGCCGTCGAAAATGGCGATCGCATCGGACAAGGTCGCCCGGGCGGCGGCGCGCTGCTTCAGCCGCCGCTGGACCCCGCCGAGCACGAGCAGCGTGCGGCCCCGCTGCAGCGGCTGGGGTGAGATCTGATCGTGCAACCGCAGCGCCTCGGTGAGCTGGGTCAGGGCCGCGTCCAGATCTCCGCGCGCGGCGGCCAGCGCACCGCCGCAGCGGGCCGTGACCGGGGCGGCCACCGGGTCCGACAGCTCGCGTTCCATCTCCGCCACGATCGTGGCCGCATCGTCCAGCTCACCCACCGCGATCAGCGCTTCCACCGCGTCCGGGCCGACTCTCCCGGTGACGGAGACACCCATCTCCCGCCATTGGCGGACCAGCGGGCGCAGCCGTGCCGCCGCGGCCAGGTAATCGCCGAGGGCCAGCTCAAGCGAGCCGAGCAACGCCTGGTGCGAGAACAGGTAGGGCCGGTCCCCGATCCGTCCGGCCACGTCCATGCCGCGTTGCGCCAGGTCGCGGACCAGCTCAGCCTGGCCCAGCTGGAGTGCCGCCCGGGCGCAACCGTAGAGCAGGGCGCTGATGAGCTGCGGCAGGTCCAGCTGCTCGGCGATGTCCAGCCCCCTCGCGGCCCGCTCGGCGGCCTCGGTGGCATCGCCGCGCCGCTCCGCGACCGCCGCGAGCCGCAGCAGCGTGTCCGCCCGCCAGTACTCGACGCCGTCCGCCTCGCTGCGGGCGAGCGCCTGCTGCAACTCCGCCTCCGCCTCTTCCAGCCGTCCCTGGGCCAGGTGGCAGTACCCGGCCACCCAGCTGGGCGGGGTGCGCAGGAGCAGGCTGCTGACCGTGCGCTCAAGCTCCAGCGAGCGCTGCAGCTGGTGCTCGTCCAGGTCCTGGCCGGCGATGGAGGCGAACAGGACGACCTGGGCCAGCGACGACGCCAGCAGAGCCGGATCGCCGGCCTGCTCGGCCTCCGCCAGCGCCCGGCGTGCCTCGGCCAGGGCGCGCGGATAATCGCCCTGCGCCGACCAGTTGTCGGACAGGGCGAAATGGATGTCGGCGGTGAGCGAGGGATTGTCCCGGGCCTCGGCCAGCGCCTGTTCCTGCAGGAGCGTCGACGCCGGGATATCGTCCTGGCGGAGCCAGCCGAGCTGGTTCAGCGCCGCCGCCCGCTCGGGCCCTGGTTGCATCGACGCGATGAGCCGCTCGAATGATGCGGTGGCCGCGTGGGTCTCCCCGGCCAGGGCCAGCTGGCCCGCCGCGTTCAGCAGGCGGCGGCGGGCATCACCGGGGCGGTCGCCGGGCGTCAGGGACGCAGCCAGCTCGAACAACTCGGCCGCTGACGCCGGCGCCCCGCGCGAGGTGGCCAGGCCGGCCGCCGCGTCGAGCTCGGCCGCCAGGGCGGCCGAGGGGCCATCGGCGGCCAGGGCACCGTGCCGAGCCCGTTCCTCCGGCGATCGCGCGCTGCGGGCCGCCATCGTGTGCAGCTCACGCACCCGGACCGGTGGGATCGAGGCCGCCACGGCCGATGACAGCAGCGGGTGGGAGAAGCGCAGCCGCCCCTCGCTCGATTCAAGGACGCCAGCTAATGCGGCGGTGTCCAGGTCCTTCCCGTCGGCCCCCGCGGCCAGATAACGGCCGATCGGCGCGCCCGGCATCACGGCTACAACCCGAAGCGCATCCAGCACCCCGGGGGAGAGCTCGCGCAGCCGCTCGTCAACCAGGCCGCCCAGCGTGTCGGGCACCGGCAGCGGGCCGGTCCCGACGCGGTAGATGCCGCGGCGAGCCAGCGCCCGGCCGATCTCGAGCGCGATGAACGGGTTACCGCCCGATTCGGCCGCGATCCTGCGCAGGGCCGCGAGGGAGAACGACACGTCCAGCCGGGTGCGGAGCATCTTGTGCAGCGCGCCGGGGCTGAGCCCGCCAAGTGGCAGGACATCGGCGCGCATCCGGCCCCGGTCGAGCTCGAACGGCAGATTCCTGGCGGCCCTGGCGTCACGTCGCGCGCACAGCAAGCCGACCGGTTCGCTGGCCAGCCGGCGGAACGCGAAGCTGACCGCGGCCTCGGTCGGCGGATCAAGCCATTGCGTATCGTCGATAACGACCAGCACCGGCGCCGCGTCGGCGAGCAGGAGAAGGGTGGTGCGGAACGCCGCCGCGATCACCCGGGGCTCCGGTGGCTGCGCGGGTGCGTCCTGGAGCAGCAGGGCGACGCCGAGCGCGCGCCGCTGCGGCGGCGGCAGCCGGTCGAGCACGGCCCCTATCCGCGGTTCCAGCAGGTCGGTCAGGCCGGCGAAAGCGAGCCGCAGGTCACTGTGCGACGGCATGGCCTCCAGCACGGTGTGCCCGTGCTTGCGGGCGAGCGCGGCGCCCGCCTGGAGCAGTGTCGTCTTGCCCGCGCCTGCTGCCCCGGAAAGCGCCAGCGCCCGGGGCGCTCGGGGCAGGTCAGCAAGGAACTCCCCGAGCAGCCGCAATTCGCTGTCGCGTCCCAGGATTTCCCCCTGCATGGGGAAAGCGTAAGGTTTCCCGGACCTGCCAAAAGGTCCGCACCGCAGGAAAGCGGGCCAGATCGGTGGCCCGCTCTCCTGCGGCCGCCGGGTGGCTGGCTACGCCCAGCTGGCGCCCCGGTCGCTGGTGGTCATCTGGATCAGGTGGCCGGTGTCCGCGGCCACATAGAACAGCTCACCCTGGTCGCCGGGTCCGACGACCAGCGAGACGGCCTTCGCCGGGCCCTGGCTGACCTGCTGGGCCGCGGCCCAGCTCTGACCGGTCTCCTGCCGCTTGACGTAGACATGGCCGCTCGCGATCCCGGCGATGACGCTGGCACCTGGCCATTGCCCGGCGCAGATAGGTCCCTGCCAGCTGCCGCCGAGGTCACCATGGGGGACGGACGGCTGCGGTGCGGGCTTCGGTGCCGGCCCGGGGGAGGGATGCCACGCGTCGTCGTGGACGACCGACATGTCGTATCCCGCCGTGACGCCGCCCTGGTACTGGACGGCGGCGGCTCCGGGGATGTCGCGGGTGCCGTCGAGGGTGGCGATCCACCGGTAGAACGCCAGCCCGCCGCAGGCCGATACGACAGCCGGCAGCGTGGACCGGTTGCAGTAGATGGTGACGAACCGCGCGCCGGCCGCCAGGCGCCGCCGGATCCAGCCGGGAGCGTCGCTGGGGCGCGCGTCGCCGGTCTCGACGTCTAGGACGTCACCCGCGTTGTCGGCGGGGTCGACGGTGATCTTCACCTTGACGGCGTGCGGGAAGCGGTCCCACGCCTGGGCGGGCCACTGCGATCGCGGGCCGTCGATGTATCCGGCGACCATTTCCGCGTCGGCTGGGATGTTCTCCCAGGCGACCGCGTCATACATAGTCCTGGTCATGGCTTGCTCCTTCACAGCCTCGTTCCCGGGATGGTGGTCAGCGGTCGATGGCGAGGAATTCGAGCCCGACCTGGATCTCGGTGAGACCCGACAGATCGACCGTGTTCGGATCCACGATGGTGAACGACCAGGTAGCCACCGGGCTGCGGCCGTAGAACATCTGCAGGTTCGCGGCCGAGACCGGGCCGGCCGGGCCAGCCAGCGCCTTCGGCTTTACCGGCGGGATCACCGGCACCGGGCCGACGGGCGCTGGCGCTGGGCTGGGTGGGATCGGCTGGGTGGCTGGTGGTGGCACCTGCCCGCTGGTCAGCCCGACCGAGACGAAGCTGGTCATCGGCTGAGAGCTGAGCACCAGCGTGGCCCCGTCGCGGCGGAGCGCCTGCGCGTAGCCGGCGTGGGTCAGCGAACCATTCAGGCTCGGTGCGGTGGATGTCGCGCCGAGCAGGTTCAGGTACATGCGCGAGATCTTCAGCTCGTAGCTGTCGGCGGGCAGGTTCGCGAGGCTGATCTGGAATGTGGTGCTGCCTGTTGATCGAAGTTCAGCCAGCGCGGCCGGATCGGTGACCGGGATCCATACCTGCCCGGGGCTCAAGACATTGGCCAGGTCGGTGCCCTGCTGGGTGTACTTCGACCAGGCCGGTGCCTGCGCCCAGTTCGCGGCGAGCGCGCCGAACAGGCTCAGGGCCTGGGTCGCTGAGTTCCGGCGCAGGGCGAGCAGCGCGTCGGCGAGGATGTCAGGGACGACGGCACCGAAGTCCAGCGGTAGCTGGAAGACGTTGCCCATCGGCTGCAGCGCCGCGCTGGCCGGAGCCACGACCGAACCGTCCGTGAAGGCGAAGATGTCCAGCGCGCGCGCCGCCAGGAAAACGTAACGTACGACGTACTCACTGATCCGCGCGATCGTGTCCATCAAGGTGCCGACCAGGTCGGCGATCGCCGACATGTCGGTGGATACGGCCGTCATCCCCGCCTGGATCGCCGTGACGTCAGCGGCGCAGGCCGCCTGATGCGCCTGCACGGCGGCGACTTGAAGCTTTGCCTCAGCCAACTGGTCGGCCTGCTGGAGGATCTGGAACTTCAGGTTGATGACCTGGGCGGTCAGCTTCTGAATGTCCGCCTGATCGGCGCTGACCGTCGCGCTGCTGTTCTCGGAAAGGGACTTGAACAGGCTCACTACCTGCGCGGTCTTGCCGACCAGCCCGCTCAGGCCGCCGGAGTTCTGGTTTTGCGCCTGGCTCTGCGACGTGTTCCCCTTCTGCTCCATGCAGCCGTTATCCACCGACTGGGCCGTCGAGGGCGCCGCGGTGGAGGGCACGATGAGACCCACCAGCCCGAGCACAGGGCCGGCCGCCGGTGTCAGGGCCGCGACCGCCTGAATCACATCCCAGGCCGCCGTCAGCGGCAGACCGGACGTGAACTGGTACTGCGCTTGGAGCAGGGCCGCCTTGTCCGCGTCGATCTGGTTCTGCAGCGTTGCCATCTGCTGGTTGAGGTTGGCCAGCAGGCCCTGATCGTTGGCGGCGACCAACTGCGCGGCGGCGAGGTCGGCGCCCAGTGCGGCCTGCTCGTTCTGGGCCTCTTTGGCCAGGACGCCGAGCTCGGCGGAGATGCCGCTGTCGCTGACCGCCGCCGTGATCAGCTGGAAGACGGCCTGCACGAGCGGCGCGATGAGTGGCGCATAGCCAACGTAAGCCTGCTCGAAGTTGTCGAAGTCTGGCTTGATCCAGATGTCATAGGGCAGCCCGAGCGCATTCAGGTTGTTTGCGATCCAGCCGGACCACTGGGCGGCCTGCGCGGCCGGGCCCGCGACGCCGAGGTTCCTGACCGCCCCGAACTCGCTGTAGGCGGCCATCAGGTCGGCGGCGTCCGCTGGGCTGGCCCCGTTGAAACTGCGGTAGAGGTAGCGGCCCACACCCAGCCGGTAGTCCGCCCACGCCGCGAGGTTCGCCGGAGTGAGGATCCCGGCCACCGCGGTCCAGTACCCGGACTCGGGGATCACCGAGATTGCTATTGTGCCGTTCGGGCCCGGCTGACCGTTCGGGCCCGGCTGCCCCGCTGCTGCCTTTGCTGTTCCGACCGGGGAGGAGCCGGGGGCGCCCGCCGCTCCGCCCGGTCCGGCGGCGCCACCGGCCACCGCTGCGGCGGTCGTCTGCAGCCTGCCGGCGGCCCCCGCGGTCACGTAGCTCACCGTGATGGTCCCCCCGGCGCTGCCGCCGCCGCCCGCGCCGCCGTTACCGCCCGGTCCGCCTGGGGCCGCCATGGAGACCGAACCGCCCGGCTTGTTGATGATCTTGCCGGGGGCGCCGGCGCCCCCGGCGCCGCCCGCGCCGCCTGCGCCGCCCGGCGCGCCCACCGAGCGCAGCGTCACCGGGTCGAGGGTGCTCGCGATGATCGTGATGGTGCCGGTGACCGCGCCGCCGCCGCCGCCCGGGGTGCCATTGCCGCCCCGCCCGCCAGGAACGGGCTCGTAGGGGGCAGCCTCAGCGATCCCTGGCGTTCCCGTGCCGCCCGCGGTTCCTGGCCCCCCGGGTGCAGGGCTGCTGACGTCGATGCCGCCGGTGCCCGCGCCTTTGCCGAGAACGTAGCTGTCGGCGACGATGATCACGTTGAGCGGCGCCACGAGGCTGCTGCCCGGTCGCCACCCGTATGCAGGGTCCTGGGTGCATACTCGCGCGGCGAGCACAATGGTGTCTCCCGCACTGAGGTGCCTAGCCGTGATCTCGGCGTCGATCACTGCTTCAAGAGCTGAGTTAATGGTGATCTGGTCGCGGGCATAGAGCCATTGCTGAGCCATCGTGATTCTCCCCGTTCTGGCCGCTGACCGAGACCCAACGGGCTATTGGGCCCTGGATGCTGCCATTGATGAGCGCGATGCTACGGACGCGCCAGCCGATCCTGAACGTGGGAATCCACGTCATTTGGCCCGGGCTTCGCTCCGGCCGGCCGGAGCACGAACGCCCCCAGCGACAGCTTCTCTGGCGGTGCGGGGCTTTCATCGGATCAGCACTGGGGATGAGTAGGTTGCCGAAGGACGGCAGTCGGCAGAGAAACGGAGCATGGGGGTTGAGATGCCGTGGTTTCCGGACTTCGCCAGTGCCGTGGAGCTGGCGCGCAGGCAGACTCGTGCCGCAGGTCAGGCTGATCCGGTTGCGCAGTACTTCACCGCACTGAACCAAGGTGACACCCACGCTCTGGAGACCGTGTGGCCCGGTGAGGTGGTGATCCATGACCCCCGGGCCGGCGAGATCCGCGGCCACAAGCAGCTGCGAGAGTTCGTCAGCCGGAATGAATCCTGGCTGGCCGGGCTGCACGCCCGTATCGAGACCGTGGCCTCCACCGTCGTCGGCGGGCGGGCCGTGGTAGAACTGCTGGCGCACGTGGCCCACGACGGACAGGAAGTGGCTTGGCCGGTGGCGGTCGTCGCCGAATCCCCCGACGATTGGTCCGTGGTGTTCCGCACCTACTGCAGCCAATGGCCGGTTGACGGACGGCACCACGTCAGGCCGCCCATGCTCAAGCCCGGGGCCGTCCACCCCGGTGATGTCGTCGGCCGCTACCAGGCCGCGCTAGAGGCTGGTGACGCCGAAGCGATAGTGAGCACCTTCGCGCCGGATGGGTACTTCAGCGAGCCCATCGGCCCGCACTACGCCCACCGCGGCACCCCTGAGCTCCGCTCATTCTTCACCACGTACTTCAGCGCGGGCGGCGGCATTGGCCTCGAGCACTGCACGGTGACCGACGACGGCGTGCGCTGCGCCCTGGAATACAACTGCGTCCGCTGGGGCAGCCACGACCTGCCGCCCCAGGCGGGAATCGGGGTCTACGAGCGCGGCCCGGACGGGCTGCTGGCTGCGGCCCGCGTCTACGACGATGTCGAAGCACCCGTCGAGCACCCCTGAGGGCAGGAGCCGCGCGAATGAACTCGCGGCGCGGTCGGGCGGGTGACCGCCTCGCAGCATCCAGGGTTCGGGGTCGGGGAGCATGGGTCCTCACCGTGCAGTGAGATCCTGCTCGGCGGGCGCCTGGTCAGTGGCCAGCGATCTGGCCGCCGTCGATATGCAGGATCTCGCCGGTAATGAACGGCGATGACTCCAGGAACAGGATGCCGTCGACGATGTCGCTGACCTGGCCCACATGCCCTACTGGGGGGAGCCGCGGGCCGAGCGCGGCATAACTTTCCGGCGGATGCATCGGCGTCTGGATGATGCCCGGCGAGACAGCGTTGACCCGGATGCCACGAGACGCGTACTCGATGGCCAGCGACCTGGTGGCTGAGGCGAGGCCGCCCTTGGTGAGTGAGGTCAAAACTGATGGCGCGCTGGAGCTGGCGTAGTCGGCGAGGGTGGTGGTGATGTTGACAACGTGGCCGCGGCCTTGCTTCAGCATCTCGGCGATGGCGCGCTGGGTCAGCCTGAAGAATCCGGTGAGGTTGACGCCGATCACAGCCGCGTAGTCGTCGGCGGTGTAGTCGGTGAACGGCTTGGCGATGAAGAGGCCGGCATTGTTGATGAGGGTATCGATGCGCCCGAAGCTCTCGAGTGCGCCGTTGATGATCCGGTCGGTGGTGGCGGGCTCGGCCACGTCCCCATCAACGGTAAGCACCGCCGGGTCCCCGGCGGGCTTGATCGTCCGGGAGGTGGCGACGACCGCCCAGCCCCGCCGCCGGTACTCGGCGACCAGGCCGGCGCCGATGCCCTGAGAACCTCCGGTGATGATGGCGACCTTAAGGTCCGGTTCGCTCATGGCCGCTCCCTTCGTCAGCTGCTGGTGAGCGCCGGGTCGCTGGGGTGTGGGGTGAGCGGCGTGACCTCATCGGTGCGCCACACCCGCAGCGGCATCGAGGCGAGGACATCCTCGAGCTGGGCGCCATCGTCGGCGGCGAACAGGCCGAGCGTGCGCCATTCGCCTGGTTGCAGCGGCGGGCGCCACAGGCGCAGCAGGTGCCCCTGCGCCGCGAGTTCGCGCGAGCGTGCGGCCTCGCGGGTGCGGATGTCCTGAACGGCTGCTGCTGATGTTCCATCCGGGACGTGGGTGGTCATGGTGACGAGATATTCCATGGTGAGCGCCTCCTAGGCGGCGTCGGGAAGTGGCCTAGCCCGCCGAGATCCGGACGACCCGCCTGCCGATATAGGGCGAGCCGCGCTCGAAGACCGTCGCGAGGGCCTCGGGCGCGCGCTCAAGCCCCTCGAACTCGCTGACCACCGCCCGCAGCTGCTTCGCCCGCAGCAGCGCCCCGATCTCCGCGCGGATCGGCAGCAGCCGCTTCGGGTAGTAGTCGCTGACGATGTAGCCCCGCAGGGTGATCCGCTTGAACACCGCGGCGCGCAGGTCGGCGCCGCCGTCGGGGTCGTCCGGGCGGGCGTAGCTGCTGACCGACCCGCACAGCACGACGAGACCGTAGTTCTTGAGTACGGACAGTGCGAGCGTGAGCTGGCGGCCGCCGACGTTATCGAAGAACACGTCGATGCCCTCACCCGCGGCCCGGTGCAGGCGCTCCGGGAACGCGGGATCACGGTAGTCGACCGCGACGTCGGCGCCCAGCACCTGCTCGGCATGATCGGTGCGATCCTTGCCGCCCGCGATGGCCACGACGCGCGCGCCTGCGGCCTTGGCGAGCTGGACCGCCACCCCGCCCACGGCGCCGGTGGCGGCGCTGACGAGCACGCTGCCGCCCGCCCGCACCTGGCCGATGTCGTGGATCCCCACGTAGGCCGTCACGCCCGTGGTGCTCAGGACGCTGATCCAGTCCAGTGGCCCGCCGAGCGCAGGATCGGCGATCTCGATCGGCGCGATCGTGGTGGTGGCGTAGGACTGCCAGCCCGTGTAGGTCGCCACCTGCGCACCCACCGGCACGTCCGGGTCCTCGGACGCCGCGACCACCCCGACACTGTTGGCCGGGACCGGCTCGCCAATGGCCACCGGTGTGACTTCGGACGAGCCGCGCAGCATCCGCAGCTGGTACGGATCGACGCTCGTGACGATGTTGCGCACCACAACCTCGCCGGGGCCAGGGTCCCGCAGCGGCCGGCGCTCGGGGACCAGGTCGCCGGGACGCAGCGCGGGTCCCGGGCGGCGGTGCAGGACGATGACGTCGGCATGGCTCGGCACGGACATGTCCAAGGCCTTTGCTTGTGAACCTGAACCCGGCAGGGCGGCTTGCGGTCTCATTATTCCTCGATGAGCAGGACCGGTCATCCACCACCACCCGCCTCCTCTCGGCGATCGGATATCCGGTACTGGACTTCGACGATGAGTGGCGCGAATGTGGATGCCAGGACCAGTCCCGGTGGCACCGGTAGTGGCCACCGACATCAACAGCAGAGGAGCCGATGTCGTGGACATGAAGCTTGAGGTTGTGGTGCTTCCGGTCGCCGACGTGGACCGGGCCAAGGATTTCTATAAGGCGCTCGGCTGGCGGGAGGATGCGGACTTCGCCATCGGTGCGGACTTCCGCGTGGTGCAGATGACCCCTCCGGGCTCGGCATGCTCGGTCATCTTCGGCACTGGGATCACGTCGGCCGCGCCGGGCTCGGCGCAGGGCCTGCAGCTCACCGTGACCGACATTGAGGCGGCCCGGGCCGGGCTGGCCGCCAGCGGGGTGGATGTGAGCGGGGTATTCCACGACGCGGGCGGGGTGTTCCACCACGCCGGGACCGAGGGACGGGTGGCTGGCCCGGCTCCGGACCACAAGAGCTATGGCTCGTTTGCCTCGTTCAGCGACCCGGACGGCAACGGCTGGCTGCTCCAGGAAATCACCACCCGCCTGCCGGGCCGGTGAGCGGACCGACGCTGGTAATGGCCGGCCTGGTCGCCGGGCCGACCGTCAGCTAGAAAGGAGCCCTCCGATGCAGACATCATTTGATTCCGCATCCGATCTGGCCGAAGCCCTGCGCCGTGCGGCGGCGGCGCATGGTCGGCATGAGGAGCGGACCGGCCAGCCGGATCCGGACTGGCCGGACTGGTACGCCGAGTACATGGTCCGGGAGCAGGCCGGAGAGGAGCCACCGCTGTGACGAGCGACTACGACGTCATCGTCCTGGGTGGCGGCTCGCCGGGCGAGCACTGCGCCGGAGAGCTGGCCGACGGCGGGCTGCGGGTGGCCCTGGTCGAGCGCGAGCTGGTCGGGGGCGAGTGCTCCTACTGGGCGTGCATCCCGTCCAAGACGCTGCTGCGCCCCGGCGAGGCGGTGCATGGCGCGCGGGAGGCGGCGGCCACCGCGCAGGTCGATGTCGAGGCGGCGCTGGGCTGGCGTGACTTCATGGTCTCGGACTACTCTGACGCCGGCCAGGAGCGCTGGCTGGCGGGCAAGGGCATCGACCTGCTGCGCGGCCGCGGCAAGCTAGCCGGGCCGGGCGTGGTGGAGGTGAATGGCGTTCGCCATACCGCCCGGCACGTTGTCGTGGCGACCGGCTCGGATCCGGTCGTGCCGCCTATCCCGGGTCTGCGCGAGCTCGAGGGCGTCTGGACCAACCGCGAGGTGACCGGCATGAAGGCCATCCCGCGCCGCCTGCTGATACTCGGCGGCGGGCCGGTCGGCGCCGAGATGGCCCAGGCCGTCCGCCGCCTGGGCGGCGACGTGGCCCTCGTCGAGGGGGCCGGGCACGTGCTCGCCCGCGAGCCCGCGCCACTCGGCGGGGCGCTCGGCGAGGTCCTGCGCCGGGACGGCGTCGAGCTGCTTCTCGGCGTGCACGCAACCGCGGCGCGGCGCGATGGCGAGGACTACGTCCTGGTCCTCGACAATGGCCGCGAGCTGCGTGGTGACCGCTTGCTCGTCGCCACGGGCCGGCGTCCGCGCGTCGAGGGGCTCGGCCTGGAGACGGTCGGCGTCCAGGCCGACGGGCACGGCATCCCGGTCGACGCGCGCTTGCGCGCCGGTGAGCGGCTCTGGGCCATCGGCGACGTCACCGGCGTGCGGCTGCTGACCCACGTCGGCAAGTACCAGGGCGAGGTCGTCGCGGCGAACATTCTCGGCGAGCCTCGCGAGGCCAATTACCAGGCCGTGCCGGACGTCGTCTACACCGATCCGCAAGCGGCCTCGGTAGGCGTCACCGAGGCCCGGTTCACCGCGACCGCCCTGGTGTCCGAGGTGGCCAAGACGGCCACCTACACGCACGCTTACGCCGAGTCCAACGGCTTCCTGACCCTGCTCAGTGACGGTGAACGGCTGACCGGAGCCTACGCGCTCGGCCCGGAAGCCGGCGAGTGGCTGCAGCAGGCCACGCTGGCTATCCGCGCCCGGGTGCCGCTGCCGGTGCTGCGCGATGTCATCCAGCCCTTCCCCACTTTCTCAGAGATCTACGTCGCCGCCCTCAAAGCACTCCACAGCCAGATCACCGCCGCCCGCCAGCCGACCGACGGGAAAACCCTGGCCTGACATGTCATCCGGGCGCGACGGGGGGTGAACATCGGCCGGGTTATCCATTGCGTGCCTGAACGGGAAGCGGCCAGTAGTGTTCCTGGCCCGCTGGCCCGCTGGCCCGCTGGCCCGCTGGCCCGCTGGCCCACGGGCCCACGGACAAGGCCATGCAGCATGCCCGCGACCGGATCCGGGAACTGACCCGCCGGTCACGGCTGCTGCTGCCGGTGAAGCAGGTCGTGATCCGGTGTTGGTGCAGGGTCTTGACGGCCGCCGCTCCGTTAGGCAAAACTAACCGTTAGTGGATCCTGACCGAGTGAGTGACGGCTGGAGCGTGCTGGCGGACGGCACCCGGCGTGCCATCGTCAGCCGCCTGGCCGACGGGCCGCAGGCGGTGGGACAACTGGCCGCGGGGCTGCCGGTCAGCCGGCCGGCGGTCTCCCAGCACCTGAAGGTCCTCAAGGACGCCGGCCTGGTCAGCGAACGCGCGGTCGGCACCAGACGTGTCTACCGGCTCAATCCGGCGGCAGTGGCCGCGTTGCGCGATCAGCTCGACACCTTCTGGCAGAGGGCTCTGGCCAGCTACGCAGACGTTGCCGAACAAGCGGCGGAGGAGAGTCCATGACCCGAACCGAGGTCCCTGTTGTCCGCAAGCGGATGGTGGTCAACGCACCGGTCGAGCAGGCTTTCACAGCGTTCACCGAGAGGTTCGGCGACTTCAAGCCGCCGGAGCACAACCTGCTCGCGGCCGCGATCGCCGAGACCGTCTTCGAGCCCCACGTCGGCGGGCACATCTACGACCGGGCCGTGGACGGCAGCGAATGCCGGTGGGCGCGGATCCTGGCCTACGAGCCACCAGCCCGCGTGGTATTCAGCTGGGACATCAGCCCGCACTGGCAGGTCGAGACCGATCCGGAGCTGACCAGCGAGGTCGAGGTCCGGTTCGTGGCCGAGGGACCGGACCGCACCCGGGTCGAACTAGAGCACCGCCACCTCGACCGGCACGGTCCCGGCTGGCAGTCGGTCAGCGACGGCGTCGACGGCGACCAGGGATGGCCGCTCTACCTGGCCCGGTACGCCGCCCTGCTCGAGGGCCGCTGACATGGCACCGACCATCGCCAGCACTGTGGTGGACCGGCCCGCAGCAGAGGTGTTCGCCTACGCCACCGACCCCACACGCTTCCACGAATGGCAGCAGGGCGTCATCGACGGTCACCTGGACCAGCCCGGCCTCGCGCAGGCAGGCACGAAGTGCCTGACCACCCGGCGCATCGGCGGAGCCAGCCGGGCCGTCACCTCCGAGCTGACCCACATCGACGCACCCAGGACATGGGGGGTGCAGGGCATCGACGGACCCATCCGCGCCACCGTTGACGTCACCGTGGAACCCCTGACCGAAACCAGTTCCCGGCTGACCATCGCGGTCGACTTCGACGGGCACGGCATCGGCAAGCTGCTCGTCCCGCTCATCGTCCGCCGCCAGGCCCACAAGGAAATGCCAGCCAACGTCGAAGCCCTGAAGCGACGCGTCGAGGCCCAGCAGCCACAGCACCCGGCGTAGGACCAAGCCAAGGAGTCCGCCTCGCTGTCACGAAACGGCCGCGGCGCCACCACCCGGGCCCAGCGCACCGGAGTCGGCCCCGCTTCACTCGCAAAGTGCTCCCCGGCCCGCCTGGCCTGGCCTCGCCAACAAGCGTGCTGGTGTGCCCCCCGGCGAGGACCTGGTGGACGCGGCGAGGGTCTTCCGCGAGTCCGGCACCTGGCCCGGCACGCAGCGGTGGGTGCGCGAAGCCTGGCCCGCGGCCTCCAGCAGCGCGGCGACTTCGAACTCAACCAAAGTGCCCGGCTCGGTCCCGCCGACCGACCCCGCACCCCTGCCCCTTCGCGAGCAGACGCATTGAGGGCGCAGGCGTTACGGTGCTGTTGTGATGGACGACAGTGTTGCCGTCGCGGCCATCGTCGCCATCCGGGACGGTGACGTCGCTGCCCTGGCCCGGTTGCTCGAGGTAGAGCCCAACCTTGCCGCGTCGAGGCTTAACGGGATCGCCCAGGGACGCACTCCGCTGCACATCGTCAGTGACTGGCCGGGCTACTTCCCCAACGGGCCTGCTGTCGTCGCGTTGCTCATCGACGCCGGAGCCAATCCCAACGCCCGGAGCGCCGACGACGAACACGGCGAGACCCCGCTTCATTGGACCGCAAGCAGCGACGACGCCGATGTTGCGCTGGCCCTGATCGATGGCGGCGCTGATCTGGAGACACCCGGCGGATCTATCGGGACGCCCCTCGACAACGCGGTTGGCTATGGGTGCTGGCATGTCGCTCGCCTGCTCGCGGCCCGCGGCGCCCGAGTCGGCAAGCTCTGGCACGCCGCCGCCCTGGGCATGCCCGGCCGGCTGGAGGCTCTGCTCACGCCGGAGACCGGCCACGAAGAGATCTCACAGGCGTTCTGGCACGCCGGTGTCGCCGGCCAGCGCCGCGCGGCGGAGCGACTGCTGAACGCGGGCGCCGATGTCAACTGGGTCCCGGGCTACGCGGAAGGCACAGCGCTGGACGCCGCGGCTGGGCTCGGGACGCGCCAGGAGAACGTGATCGAATGGTTGCGCTCCAGGGGCGCCCGCTCGGCCCGCACCCCGGAGTGAGCCTCACGACACCGCCTGGCCGGCACCGTCAGCGTGCACACGACGACGAGGGACGGCTCGCACGCCGCCAGTCAGCCGCCGAACGCCGAATATTTGCCTTGGCTGGCTTTTGGCTCGTTCGGTTGCCTGCGTGCAGATCATCCGTTATGGCGCCGAAGGGCGCAGTCGCACGTGTCGTGCCGAGGGCTAGCGGGCTGGCCAGAGGGCCAATCAAAGGCCGCTTTAAGGGATGCCCCGTTGACTCCTCGTGTGGCCGCACAGGGCCGCGGCGGCGGGAGGAGGAGGAGGTCCCGTGATAGCCAGGCGCGTGGCGGTACTGGCAGGCACGGTGTTGCTGGGCGTGGCTGGCTGCGGTCCGTCGCCGCGGCCTGCGGGCCCCTAGGCCAGATCAGTCCGGTGGCGGACGAGGTCGACCCTGACTTCGGCCAGTGAACGGGAGAGGGGCAACGTGCTCTGGTGCATCCAACTTGGCTGCAAGCGCTGGGGTGACGCACGGTTGACAGCAACGATCGCGGCCCGACTAGCGCCGCGCGGGCGGTGTTGAAGCGCTGAGCCAGCGGTCGAGCTCGTCGAGGATGTTCTCGACCATTGGACGCAGGTCTTTAGCGATCTTCGTCTGGCTCTGGCCCTCGCGGGTGCGCCGGCCGGCTTCGCTGATGATGATCTGGAACACGCCGGCGAGGGCGATCCCCTGGAGTTTGGCGATCTCGGGCGCGACGGCGGTGGTGTCGCTGATCGCGCCGGCGAGAGCGGTAGCTTGGCGGTCGGTCAACTCCAGCACCAGCCGGTAGACGGTGGGACTGATAGCCGCCAGGTAGCCGAGCTCGCCACGCCAGATTTCCCGCGGGATGCCACGAATCCCAGCGACGGACTCGAGGACGAAATCGCGGATCGCGGCGGCCGGAGTAACGCCCGGCGGGCGAGCACGGATGAGGTCACACAGCCGATCCTGAACCTGCTGCTCACGATCGGTGACCAACTGTTCCTTGGTCGGAAAATAGTTGTAGACCGTTTGCTCGGCGACCTCGGCCTCGCGCGCCACGTCGCTAACCGCGACACGTTCGTAGCCGCGCTCGGCGAACAGGCGGGCCGCGGTATCGGCAATGAGCCGGCGCGTGCGCGCCTTCTTAAGCTCGCGCAGCCCGGTGGTGGCCATCCCGACAGCGTAGCTGGTCGCTCCAAGATTTGATTCAACCCTAGAAATCGGCTCACCCCTATCTATCTTGAGGCGGGCCCGCCTTGCCCCCTGGACGAGGGGAGTCGGGCGCTGTCGCCGTATGCCCTCGTGGCGCTACGCCGACTCCGGCGCGCCGAGCCGTCGGCTGATTAAGTGCTAAGGTTAGGGTCTACCACAAAATTAGAGCATGCACCAGCCTAGGGTCACTCGGCCGTGGACTAGCGAACCGTGACCAGCTGACCCACCGACCAGAACAGGAGCCCCAAATGACTGCTACGCCCGACACCAGCCGGACGACACACCTCCTCGCGCTCATGGAGCAGGGCGACGACGCGTTCAACGAACGTGACATCGAGGCTATGAACGCGGTTCACCACCCCGACATGATCGCCTACGTGACCGGCAACGCCGACCCGATCTACGGACGGGCAGCGCACGCCGCGATGGTACGGCAGATGTTTCGCATCTTCCCCGACGTCCACGTCCACAACGATCCGTACCCGATCCAATTCGGGCGCGGCGACTGGATCACCGTGGTCACCCGCACCACCGGAACCTTCACCGGGGAAATGGTGCTGCCCGACGGCACAGTGATTCCCCCGACAGGAAAGGCGTTCGACCTCGACTTCGGCCAGACCAGCAAATGGCAGGGCGACCGGCTCATCGCGATTTCCGCGTTCTGGGACTCCGCGCTGCAGGCGAAGCAGATCGGACTCGGCTAAGCCGCCGCAGGCGGCCTTCGCGATCTGATCCTGGCCATCCTCGGGCTGTAGATCTTGCTGAGAACTACCTGACGTGAGCACGAATAGGTGCGTGTCCAGCCCCTGGCCGCGCCGACGCCGAATACTTGCTTTCGCTGATCTCGCCGGCTCCGGGCACTAGAGGAGCGCAGGTCATCCGTTAGGGAGCGTGGCGACCGCCGATGGCCTCGTCGCGGTGGCGGTGGTGCCGTCATCGACGTGAAGGGCGCGGACGCCGCCGGGCTGGGAGGAACCGTGTCGGCCCGCGTCAGGAAGCACGCGCTGCCTGGCAGGGCCAGGCTCCGCCTCAAGATGGGCGTGAATTAGGCCAGGGCGAGGACGATGGCGTGCAGGGCCAGCCCTACGGCCGCCCCCACTACCGTGCCGTTGATGCGGATGTACTGCAGATCGCGCCCTAGGAGCAGTTCGAGCTGGCTTGATGTCTCGGTGGCGTCCCACCGCTCGATAGTCCCGGTGACAAGCCCGGCGAGCTCGTCGTGGAACTGATCGGCGAGTGCCTTGGATCCTGACTCGACCACGCGCTCCAGGCCCTCCTGGAGGCGGCAGTCCGACCCTAGGCGCCGGCCGGCCGCCACCAGAGCATCGGCCAGCCGGCGGCGCAGCTCAGACTCCGGATCAGCAGCCTGGACCCGCAGCGCCTCCTTGGCCTTCTGCCACAGCGACGAGGACCAGTCCCGCAGGCCGGCGCTACCCAGGACATCGCGCTTGAGGCGCTCTCCGCGCTCGCGCAGCTCCGGGGATGTCTCGAGGCGGTCGGGGAGCCCGGCGATCCACTCCTCGAACTGATGCCGCGCCTCGTCGCCGGGATCGGCGGCCATCGCGGCCAGCCGCTGGCGCAGGCGAGTGTAGAGACGGTCGAAGACCCGCCGGTAAACCGTGTCGGGCACCCAGCGGGGTGACTCGGCCTCGAACAGCTCACGAAGCTCCGCGTAATGGCCGGCGAGATAGCGGTCGGCGCCGGACACGATGGCGTTGAAAAACTCGGCGTGCTGGCCTCCCGCAATGATGGCCCGCAGGGCCCGGCCAGCCAGCGGCGCCACCTCGATGGCATCTGCCGCCCGGGCCAGTTCGGCGGTGAGCACGCGCTCGACATCCTCATCGCGGAGAGTCTCGGCCACCGTGACGACCAGATCCGCCGCGCGACCGGCGAAGCGGGCGGCGTTGGCCTCGTCGGCCAGCCAGGCAGCCAGGCGTGGAACGACACGAGCGGAGCGGATCCGCTCGGCAAGAACGCCGGCGTTGAGGAAGTTCTCCTGCACGAACTGGCCGAGGGTGGCGGCGAACTGGTCCTTGCGCTCGACGATCAGCGCGGTGTGCGGTATCGGCAGGCCCAGGGGATGGCGGAAGAGGGCCGTCACCGCGAACCAGTCGGCAACGCCTCCGATCATGGAGGCCTCTGCGCCGGCCTGCACGTAGCCGAGAAGGATTCCGTGGGGGCCGGCCGCGGTCACGGCCACAAACAGAACCGTTACCCCCGCGAGCAGAGCAGTGGCCCGCCGACGCGCGGCGGCCAGGCCGCGGGTCCGCTGGGCCGCCGACTCGTGCCCGGGCGCGGGCACCGGCGAAGCGGACATCGGTGCGGCAGGTTCCATCTGGCAGCCCCCGGTAGTCCGCGGTGCACGGCGGGAATTCGCAGCCGGCGTCAGGCGAGCAGTCCTATCGACAAGTCAGCCTCAGTCTCGCAGGATCTGCATGATCACTTGCATCAGGAGCACGCCGGGAAAAGACAATCCGATCCCGCCGACCGTGACGGGGCTCACATCCCGCTTATGCCATCAACAGCTCAGGCCAGCCAGGCGCGGGCAACGCCGCCGGTCAGCGCGGCCAAGCTATCAAGTCCGAATTGGTAATTTTGTTCGAATAATCATGCGATGCCGGCAGGTAGCGGTGGCAGTCATCTGTGCGCAGAGTGAACGACGCGGACCCCGCCGAAGTGCTGGGTACCAGCCGTTAGCCGCGCTCGGACCAAACCGCGCACCTAACGGTCAGTCAGCACGGCACCCCGACGGACGGGACCGAACCAGGTGTGTCCTAATGAGGGCCGGACCAAATGGCCGGGCCCGGACGGATTGCCTGCCGATCCGGGAAACGCTCTTCCCCTGCACCGTGGTCAGGAACGATGCTGGTGCACACGGCGACCACATTACGTTTCCTCCCGAGGACCTAGCAGACCAGGGGCCCGGCGCGGAGAGAGGGCACGGCATGCCCCATGGAACTTTAGGCCTGGGTATTACCTTCGTTCTGGCGTGTGTGTCGGCGGCATTCTTTCTGCAACTGCGTTGCGAGGGTAAGGGGCGGACGTTCGGCCCGCGCAGCCGATGGTGGGCTCTGGCGGTCATCGGCCTCACCGGTGTGCTTTCCACCTGTGCGGCACTCGTCGCGCTGCTCGTGGTGCACCACCTGCCGTCGGCCTTCGTCAGCCTGGGCGTGGTCGCGCCCAGCGGGCTGTGGCTCGGACAGATACGCCCGGACAACGGGGACCGGCCCAATCTCTACCGTGACGCTTCGACGTTCTGGATCACCTCCCTTATCGCCCGGATGCAGGAGGGCATGGCTGAAGACCGGATGGACTGGTGTGACGCGCATGCTGACCCGGCCTGGGACACTGACGAACTGGCCATGGCGGCCCGTTATTACCACGATTACCTGCACGAGCGGCTATCGGCTGAGGAGCGCAGGCGGTACCGGATCAGTGCGCTGACCCGGAATATCGAGGTAAGGCTTGATGTGGCCCGGGTCGTCGACGGCAGCGCCGGGCGGGCCAAGGTGGTCACGACGCTGAATGCGTCACGGCTGGCGCAAGAAGCGCGGTACCGGCGCAGCCTCGATGACCTCAACCGGCTGGGCAGCCTGCTTCGTCATGATGCGCAACGCGACTTGGGCCGCCTGCTCGCTGTGGCCTACAACGCCGGATTCCGCCGTCTTGACCGCTATGCACGTCCGTTGCGCCTGCAGCCCCAAGGTCAGCGGGCCGGATCACGTCGGTCGCACCCGTGAGGTCCACCGACTGCGGACAGAACTACCTATCGGGCGGGGGTTATCCGTCGGGCAGGACTACCCGTCGGGGTGGGGCTACCGGTCGGACAGAAACGATCCGTCGGGGTGGGGCTACCCGTCGGGCGAGTCAGGCGGGCTATTCGTTGTCTCCGGGGACTTCCCCCGGCCCATCGACCGAGTGCAGGCTGACCTCGAGCTCGGCCCCGAGAGCGTCGACCACGCTGGAAAGGGTGCGCAGGGTCAGGTTTTCCTCGGCCGACAGGATCTGGCTGACCCGGCCGGCGGACACGCCCATGGACTGGGCGAGGTCGGCGCGCGAGATCTTATGCTCGCTCATATACCAGGTGACTTCGTCGACGAATGCGCGGGCGAGATCAGTTCGCTCGCCCCGGCCATCGTCTCGCTCGGCGGTTCGAACCACGCGTCTTAGGACCACCGCAGCCTCCCTCGGTCGGCTCGCCCCGCTGGATGTCATGTTAGCCCTGCCTAAACATTTAGGCAAGTCTAAACATCGGACGGCTCCATTGCCAGCCGACGGCTGTTGCCAGCCGTCGGCGGACGCTGGTTAGCCACCCGCGGACAGGGCTATGCCCAGGGCGGTGCGCTGGTGCAGGAGGAATCTCCCAGTGCGGCGAGTGGAGACCAGGCCAGCGGCGCGCAGTACGGCGAGGTGCTCACTGACGCTGCTGACCGGCACCCCGCACCGCGCGGCCAGGCCGGTGGTGGAGGACGGTTCGGCCAGCGCGCGCAACAGGGCTGCCCTCGTCTTGCCGATCAGGCGGCCGAGGTCGCCGTCGGCCCGGGCGGGCGGCTGCCAGAGCTGAGCGATGCCCCGGGCGGAGTACACCACAGCCGGCGGATCAAAGCTGGCGGCGGCGCCCGGCCACGCGAACACGCTCGGGATCAGCACAAGTTCTGTCCCGGAGACGTCGAGTTCCTCGTCTGCGGCGATGGCGAAGCTCAGCACGCTGTCGCGCCACGAAACCTTCGGGTCCAGGTCATTGAGGGTGGCCGCGACCCCCGCGTTCGCCAGTTGCCGGGCACGGAAGGTGATGTCGGCGTCCAGCACGTCGCGCAGTCTGGGCCACCACGGCTCGACCAGCGCTGACCACGCGCGCCACAGCATGCCGGCGAGCAGATCCCGGACCTGCGCCGGGTCGCCGGATAGTTCGGGGTGCTCGCGGAGCGCGGCTAGCCCAGCGGGACGGTTGTCCAGGCACTGGGACAGTTCGGCGGCGACCCGCTGCGGCGGGGTCGCCCGTACGCGGTCAAGTTCGGTGTCGATCTCGGTGAATGGCCCAGCGGGCGCAGGAGAGATAAAGTCCGGCTGGTAGCCGCGCAACGAGAGCAGCGCAAGCAGCGGCCCGATCCCCAGTTCCGGAAGCCTCCCGCGCACCTGGCGTTGCCAGGGCAGGTGGTAGCACTCCCCGCCGGGCTGGGTCAGTGACCTGAGCGCGTCGCCGGTCTCGTTGAGCGGTGAGATGGCGAACCTGCATTGCAGCAGATCCTCGGCGCGGAACCGGAAGACAACGGTCACGAAGATCCATTTCGGTTAGACCCGAAATAACTGCCCCAGCTTAACGGATCAGGCAGCGTGGCCCGCATGGCCCAGACTCAGCCGCAGCGACGGACTCTCCGGCAGCGGTGGCAGCGGTGGCAGCGGCGGACTGGGCCGCGACGGCGGACTCCTGGGCAGCAGATCCCTGGGCGCCAGATCCCTGGGCGGCAGCGGATTCTTGGGTGGCAGCTCCCTGGGTGGCAGCTCCCTGGGTGGCAGCTCCCTGGGCGGCAGCTCCCTGGGCGGCGGCCGCGGTCCGGGCGGCCGGGGCTGCTGCGTGAGTCAGCACGATTCCGCTATCTCTGGCTGAGCCGGACCATCTCAGCGACCGGCTCAGGCGTGGGCCGGGTGGCACTCGTGTTGCTCACGGCCCCGTCCGGGCCAGGCACGGTCAGCTTGGCGCTCCTCTGCAACACGCTGCCGCAGTTGCTGGGCCCGCTGGCGGGTGCGATAGCCGACCGGGTCGATCAACGCCGCCTGCTGGCTGGGTGTGAAGCGTGCCAGGGAATCATCTACGCGGTCATTGCCGCGACCCGGCCACCGGTCGCACTGCTGCTGCCGCTGGTCACCATGGCCGGGCTGCTCTCGACGCTCATGTCCCCAGCGGGCAAGAGCAGCGTTCCCCGGCTGGTGCCCGCCGACCGGCTGCCTGGTGCCAATGCGCTGCTGGGTCTTTCCCTCAACATGCAGATCGTGGCCGGCCCGGCCATTGGTGGCGTGCTGGTCGCACTGGCCGGCCTGCCCGCCGCGTTCGCGGCCAATGCGGCGTCGTTCTTCGTCTCCGCGCTGCTGCTGACCAGGCTCGGCCGGATGGCACCGCAGCCCGCCGACAGCCCCGGGGGCCTCATCACGCAAACCTGGGCCGGCCTACGGTACGCCGCGCGCTCACCAGTCTTGCGGGCACTGGTCCTTGGCACCCTCGTGTTCGTGTCCTTCGCCGCCATCGACAACGTCGCTCTCGTCTTCCTGGTCCAGCGGAGCCTGCACGGATCAAGCGGCGAATATGGCGCGGCCATCGCGGCTTTCGGGACCGGGATGGTCGTGGCGTCGCTCATCCTGGCCGCGCGGGCACGCCGCCGGTCGCCGGTGCACTGGCTCATCGGCGGCGTCACCCTGGGCGCGGTGGGGACGGTGGCCACCGGACTGGCCCCCACCATCGTGCTGGCCGCGGGGGCCCAGGCAGTGGCCGGCGCGGGCAACACCGCGGATCTGGCCGGCACCGACACCCTCATCCAGCAGTCCGCGCCCGCGCACCTGCTTGGCCGGGCCTTCGGCGCCGTCTACACGGCGGCCCAGCTGGGCTCCGCCATCGCCTTCGCGGGCGCTGGCCCGCTGGTCGCACTCACCGGGCCCCGGATCGCGTTCCTGATAGCCGGTGCGGGGACGCTGGCCGGTCTCGCCGTCCTGGGCCCCGCGCTCCGCCGTGAGCAGCGTCTCAGGCCCGCCCGGGAAGACGCGTCGGCCTGACGTTCTGGTGAGTGGTTCGCTGGCTTGGCGTCCGGGTCGTGCTTCGCTGGCCTGGCGTCCCGGGGGCGCTGGCAGGCGTCCTGGGGGTGGCGCTGGACTGGCGTCCTGGGGGTGGCGCTGGCCTGGTCTCCTTGGGTGGCTCTCCGCTGTTTCCGCGTGAACAAGGGGCATCCTTGAGCGCCCGGACGTCCTGACACGCGGGCCGCAGAGCGCTGAGGCCGCTGACAGATCGCTGACGGGTCAGCGGATGACGCGCTCGGCGTGCCGGACGCCGGTGACGTCGTAGAGGTGATGCACCGGGTCGTGGATGAAATACCGGGCGAACGACTCGACCGTGAACCGGGCCCCGTCGCTGCGGCTGCCGGTCCGCAGCCATTGATCCTCGGACAGCCCCTCGAACCGCTCCGCGATGACGTCGGCGGCCTCGCGCAGGCCGGCCGCGACCACGGCCGGATCCTGCTTGGCATACTCATCGGCGATGGCGGTGGCGTCCTGGTCCCAATTGGGGTACTGCGGCGCGTCGAGCATGAGCATCAGCCGGAGCCGTTCGTCATACAGCCAGAACACGTCGCAGACATGGCAGCCGTATTCCAGTGCCGACCAGACGTCCGGCGCCGGGCGGCGCCGGACATCCCCAGGACCGGCCAGCACGCCCAGCCATGCCGCCGCGTTGACCCGGATCATCCCGGCGATGGCGTCGCGGGGGAAGCTCTGGGTGTCCAGGCCGCACTCCGGGCACGGCTGTTTCAGCACCCAGGTCCAGTCCTTGGTATCCGGCACGATCGTCACGAGTCGTAACCATACAGGCGGACTCGCTGGCCCCGCGTTGATAAGGCAGCGCGTTAATAAGATGAGGCCGGTACGCGCCAACGGCAGCTCCGGCGGTCAGGCCCGATAGTCAGGCCCAATGGTAAGGCCCCGGTGATCACGCCCGCGGTGGCCCGCCGCCGGTTTCCCGGACGGCTACCCGCCGAGCACGGACCGGGGTGAGCTTCAGCTTCCCCCGGCGGCTCGCGGTCTGTTCCGTGGCGGTATCAATCCGCACGTAGAGGTAGTGACGCGTGCCCCGGCTCCATTCGCCGTGGAAGTGGCCGCGCAGGTAGGCCATGATGACCCGGTCTGAGCCCGGGTTGTGCGTGTCCGCCACGATGGCGGCCGAGGACTTGATCCAGCGCAGGAGCTCGGCCTGCCACACGGGATTGCGCACGTCGGACAGGTGCAGCGCCAAGCCGTGGTCAAGCACCCGCTGCTGGGCCAGCCAGTCGACGACATGCGGGCAGCCGCGGACGTCGGCGGTGAAGCGGTCGTCGAGGATGGCCACCGTGGGATTCGTGGCGAAGACGCACCCGGTCACCGGGATGTCGCCGCGGAACGCGGCGGCAACCTGCGCTGGCGGAGGTGCCGAGTCGATCGCGTCGAGGCGCACCCCGAGCATGAGGCCCGCGACGACGAGCGGGACCGCAGCGGCCCAGGAGACCCGGAACCGGCCAGCCAGCCGGGTGGTCAGGGCGGCATAAAGCACCGCGATGAACGGCGCTTCGAGCCCGGCGTAGTGGTAGTAGTAGGTCGGCGAGCTGAGCAGGCCGGCCGCGGTCGCTGCGGTGGCCAGCAGCACGAAACGGTCGAGCGCGTCCGGGCCCGGCTGGCCGCGCCCGGTGAAGGCGATCAAGCACAGCGCGGCCAGCGCGGCGATCACCGCCGCCAGCAGCACGGTCCCGGCCGCGGGATGCGTGAACACCAGGGAGTACAGGCCGGGCAGGCCGGTAAGGTCGGCCAGGCGCTCCGCCGCCGGGTACCCGCCGCCGTTGCGGATGGCCTGGATGACGAAGACCTGCTGGATGAAGCCGGCCGGCGAGCCGATGACGAACGGGAGCGAGCAGCCGAGGAACCCGGCGGCGCCCCCCGCGACCAGCCGGCGGCGGGCCATCGGCCCGGACGGCCAGGTGACGAGCACCGCGGCGGCGAACGGCAGGGCGGCCCACAGCTTCGTGGCGCCCGCCACGCCGAACAGCAGCCCGGCGGCCAGGATCCGCCGCCGCGACGCAGTGACCTGGTTCCCGTCGAACAGGCACAGCAGGCCGGCCAGGCAGCCGGACACCAGGAGCGGTTCCAGCAGCACGGTCTGAGCCGACATCACCGTGGCCGGATAGGCGGCCATCACGCCCATCGCCACCAGCACCTGCGGTGTGGGCCGGCGGCGGACCAGCAGTCCCACCATCGCCACGTTGGCCGCGGCGATCAGGTCGATGAAGATGCGGGCCGCCTCGAGCGCGTGCGCTGTTCCGGTCAGGAAGGACAGCGCGGCAAAAGGCAGCAGCCACACGGCGGCCATCGGTGGCTGGATGAAGGCGAAATCGCGGTAGGGCATGATCCCGTGGATCAGATCGAGCGATGACCCGAGGTACACCCCGTCGTCATACTCGTCGATCCCGGTCAGATGGCCGTGTAGCAGGGATTGCAGGATCAGCAGCCCGAGCGCCGCGGCGGTCAGGGCCACGATGGCAATCCTGTTGCGGGTGGCCACGATGGGAATCCTTCAGAGTGGGTGAGGGCGGCGCGGGTACCTTCGCCCCATCCGGCCGGCTGGCGGGTCGTGCCGCGACCTGCCAGCGGCCTAGTGGAGGAGCCGGAGTTTCCGTTTGGCAGTATGGACGGTGATTTGCTGGCCCCAGCTGAGTATCAGCGCATCCGTCTCAATTCCGTCACCGAAGGCGACCAGTCCCTCGGACTCGCTGATGATCGTAAGCTCTGCGGCGGCGGTGAGCAGGCCCTCGGTGAGGCTGGTCGCGGTGGCCGGCGACGGCCAGGCTTCCCGGACGAACCAGCACAGCACCGGATCGGTGGGCCGCGGCAGCGCCAGCGCGCTGTGGCGTTCCAGCCAGGCCGAGCGGCACCATCCGGTGGCGCCGGTGCCGGTCCCGACCAGGATGCCGGACGAGCCCTGCCGTTCCCGCCTGCCGCCGGGCGGGCGGAGTGTGTAGCGGGCGGTCTGGTGGCTGGCGTGGCCGAGGAAGATCTCGTTGAGCCCGAGCACACGCTGCCCATCGTCGCTGACGGCCTCGACCATCGTGCGGGCCTCGATATGCGGCCCGGCCGATGTGCTGGCGGCCAGGGCGAGCAGCGGGCCGGCCGCGGCCGGCGGGTGCGGGACCAGCACGCCGGGGTTGCGGGCCGGGTCGGGGTTGATGCCGATCACCGGCTGCCCGTCGAGGTACTTGGCCAGGTTGGCCACCAGCCCGTCCTGGCCGACCACGATGATGATGTCGTCGGGGGCGAACAGGAACCGGCTGAGGTCGGCCCGCTCGACTGAGCCGCGCCGCCAGCCCAGCGGTATGGCGGCGCTGACCGCCGTTAGTGCGCTGCGCTGGGCGGCGTGCCGGGCGTCGACCGCGGTGAGGTCGCGGCCCCTGGTGGAGAGGTAGAACGTGGCTTGCCCGCGCGTGCCGTGCCGGGCGAGCAGTTCGTCCAGTTCGGTGTGCCGGTGCACCAGGACCGCGCGGGGCGCCAGGGTCATGAAGGCGGCCCGGGGAGGTCAGCGGGGCCGCCCGGGCTGGCCTGCCCCGTGCTGGATGCTGCCCCGCCGCCGGCGTTCTCCTGGCGGCCGGTTCCGGTGGCGAACCGGGTGAGCAGCGGGGTGAGCAGGTCGGGGGTGAGCACGAGAGTGCCGATCTGTGGCAGGCTGACGGCCAGTTCCTTGACGGCGAGGCCGAGCAGGGTGGCCTCCGGCAAGTCCCGGTAGGCGTTGACGCGGGCTGCCTCGGTGGCCGCCGTGGCCTCGCCGAGCACCCGGGCGGCGTGCGCGCGGGCATCACCCAGCCGCTGCGTGCGGGACGCCTGCGCCTCGGTCTCTGTCCGGTTCGCCGCGGCCGCTTCCTCCGCCTGGCGGCGGGCGTTGGCGCCACGCTGGATGACCAGTTGCTCCTCGCGCCGGGCCAGCTCGATCTTGCTCTGCATCTCGTTCTCGCTGATCGCCCGTTCCCGCTCGACGGCCAGGGCGCGGCGCTCGTAGGTGGCCCGGTCGGCGTCCTGCTGGACCAGTTCGCGGGCCGGGGTCTGCAGGGCTTTCTCCATCTCCGGCTCGGGGCGTATCGCCACCACCCGCACCGCGATGACGTCGATCCCGGTGTCGGTCAGCCGCCGGTCCGCGGCCAGCCCGTCGGCGACCTGCTCGCGGACGGCCAGCGCCCCCGAACTCAGTGCGTCCGCCAGGGACATCCTGGCCAGCAACGCGAGGGAATGCTGCTGGGCGGTCTCGGTCAGCAGGCCGCCGATCTGCTCCAGCGGCGCGGCGGACCAGCGCCCGGTGACCGGGCTGATGGAGAAGTCCACCCGGCTGGCGGTCAGCGCCGGATCAGCGATCCGGTAGGTCACCGATGCCTGCACGGTCACGTCCTGGAAATCGCTGGTGCGGGCGTGGAACATCAGCGGCAGCTCGCGGTCATCGACCGGCATCTCGGACAGCACGGCGGTCAGCGGACGGAACCAGAACGACAGCCCGGTGCCATCGTGCACGACCTTTCCGCGGCGCAGGTGCCGGACATGGGTGGTGGGGGTGCCGCGCAGATGACGCAGCACCAGGGCTCGGGTGATATCGGCCATCGGGGCCTCCTTTATCGTCGATCCGACGATAAAGGAGGGACGTGATTCTCGTCAAGTGGACGATTATGGGCTAGCGTGATCAGCGTGGCTGGCTATGATCCGCAGGCGTACCCGTCGGTGGCGGTGACCGTGGACCTGGTGCTGCTCACCATCCGCGATGGCCGGCTGTCCGTCCTGCTGGTCCGGCGCGGGGCCGCGCCGTTCGAGGGCCGGTGGGCGCTGCCGGGCGGTTTCGTCCGCCCGGGTGAGAACCTGCCGCAAGCGGCCCGCCGTGAGCTGGCCGAAGAAACCGGGCTCACCGAGGCCGCCGGCCACCTGGAGCAACTGGCCAGCTACGGCGAACCGGGCCGGGACCCGCGGATGCGGGTCATCACCGTCGCCTACCTCGCGCTGCTGCCCGGCTTGCCCGCGCCGGTGGCCGGCTCGGACGCCGCGGCGGCTTGCTGGGCCGCGGCGGATGACACGCCGGCCGAGCCGGAGTCGCTGGCCTTCGACCACGGGGACATTCTCCGCGATGGTGTCGAGCGGGCCAGGGCGAAGCTGGAGTACACGCCGCTGGCGACCGCGTTCTGCCCGGCCGAGTTCACCGTCGCCGACCTGCGCCGGGTGTACGAGATCGTCTGGGGCGCGCCGCTGGACCCGCGGAACTTCCACCGCAAGGTGACCAGCACACCGGGGTTCGTGACACCGACCGGAGCGTCCACCGCCGGCGACCGGGGCCGGCCGGCCCAGCTCTACCGGCGGGGCCCGGCGGCCCTGCTCAGCCCGCCGATCATGCGGGCCAGGTCAGCGAGCCGGTGACGGGACTGGACAAGGCCCCCGCGAAGTAGCCTCGTGCCGCACCGGC
Organism: uncultured Streptosporangiaceae bacterium; assembly: GCA_964412845.1. Taxonomy (GTDB): domain Bacteria; phylum Actinomycetota; class Actinomycetes; order Streptosporangiales; family Streptosporangiaceae; genus JAWWPY01. The sequence continues at coordinate 12,952 of CAYPQM010000001.1, read as the reverse complement.
CCGATGACCGGCGGGGCCCGGACGGCGAACCCGGGCGAGCTCAGCGGCAGACCGGCTGTCGGCTGGTCACAGTGGTCAAGCCCGGTTCGCGGTGAGCACGGCAGTTGCCCGCGCGGCGGCCGCCCGGACCCGCGGAACGGGATCGTTCCGCAACCCGGCGACGGCGCTGAGCGCCGCACCGAGCCGGTGCCGCGCCACCACCTTGGCCGCCATCTCCCTGACCCGCCAGGACTCATCCGCCAGGGCAGCCAGCACTGCGCCAGAGGCACGGTCGTCCCAGGCGTAAAGCAACGCCCTCGCTGCCCATACCCGCAGCCAATACTGGTGGACCGGTGCTGGGCCGCTGTCCAGCACGGAACGTGCCGCCGGGCCACCAAGCGCGATGATGAGCGCATCGTCTGCCTCGCCGTGACCGAGCAGTTCCACGCACCCCGCCACCACTGCGGCCGATCCGCGGCGGCCGCATTCGTGCTCGATGCTTTCCCGTGGCGTTTGCCCCCACAGTGAACGCGATGCCATACCAACAGTGTGACGGCCGCCAGCGCCGCGCTGTGCCTGCTTGGCGACCTGCCGGGACAGGGTCACTGGTGAGCTCATCCCTGGGAGCCAGTAGTTACGCTGCCAGGATGGCACTTCGATTCGACCGCCTGCATACCGCCCGCCTGGTGATGCGGCGCTGGCGCGATGAGGACCGCGATCCGTATGCGGCGATGAACGCGGATCCAGAGGTGATGCGGTACTTCCCAGCCACCATGGACCGGGCGGCCAGCGACGCGAGCGTTGACCGCATCGAGGGCCTCTTTGACACGCAGGGGTTCGGGTGGTGGGCCCTGGAGGTAGCCGGCACGGGAGAGTTCATCGGGTTCACCGGCCTGCAGCCGATGCCCGACGGGGTCCCGGGAGCAGGTGGCATGGAGGTGGGCTGGCGGCTGGCGCGCCGCGCGTGGCATCACGGCTATGCCACCGAAGCCGCCGCCGCTGCTGTCGGCGTGGGATTCGAGGGGGTCGGTCTGGCCGAGATCTGGTCGATGACGGCCGTCCTCAACCTGCCGTCGCAGGCGGTCATGCAGCGGCTGGGGATGACGCCGTACGCGCACTTTGATCATCCGAAGCTTGCCGTCGGCCACCCGCTGCGCGCCCATATCGTCTACCGGCTGCCGCGGCCGGGACAGTGAGGTCAGGGAGCCCGGTCCGAGTACGAGCGGCCAGCCGGGCGGCCAGGCCGGCCTGAGCTGCCGCGTGCGGATGCCGCCATGCATCCCGGTTATCGTGTGCCCATGGCCCAAAGGTTGCTCACCGACCGGCTCGCCCTGCGCCCGTGGCACGTCGACGACGCCGGGCCGGCCCTGGGCGCCTACGGTGCGGGCGAGGTCGCGCGGTGGCTGGCTCCGGCCATGGACCAGGTGCCCGATCCGGCGGCGATGCGGCTGGTCCTGCAGCAGTGGGTGGCCGAGGACGCGCGGATGATGGCCCCGGCCGGCCGCTGGGCGATCGAGCTTCGCGAGGAGAAGCGTGTGATCGGCGGGGCGACCCTGCTGCCGCTGCCGCCGGACGAGGAGTTCGAGGTCGGCTGGCAGCTGCACCCGGACGCGTGGGGTCACGGTTACGGCACCGAGACCGGGCTCGCGCTGGCCCGCTGGGCCTTCGAGCAAGGCATCGAGCAGGTCATCGCGGTCGTCCGGCCGGCCAACACGCGCGCCGCGGCGATGGTGCGCCGGATGGGCATGGAGTGGGTCGGCGAGACGGAGAAATACCACGACCTGCGGCTGCAGGTATTCCGGCTGCGTCCCGGGGACCTGATTTAACCGGGGATTCCAGGCCTGGGCGTTCGACGGCTGAGCCTGCTGCTGCCGGTCCCGCTGGTGCGTGGTCCATGCCTCGTGAACCCGAGGCAGCACGCCTGGTCAGGCCGGTGACCACTAGCATGGGGCGCCATGCGAGCGATGGGCGGTTTCGGGATATCGCTGATCGCCTTGGCGTCGGCGTCGGCGCTGGCTCTGGCGGCCTGCGGGGCCGGCCCAGGCACCGCGAATTCGGCCGGTGCGACCCACCCGGCCCACCGCGCCCGGCCCGCTCAGTCAGCCACCCGGAGCGCTCGGCCGGCCGCGTCGCCAACCCCAGCCGCGACTCATCCGGCACCATCGCCCGCGCCCAGTCCCGGTAACCCATTGGGCGACGCCTCGGTGCCCGCCGCCGCCCAGCCGGTCGACACCTCGCACCCGACGCATGTGATCGGCAACGGCACGCCAGCGAGTTGCACCTCGGCGGCCGTGGTCGCCGCCGTCGCGGCCGGGGGCATCATCACCTTCTCCTGCGGCCCGTCCCCGGTGACCATCACCATGCAGGCGACGGCCAAGGTCGTGAACACCAGCGCGGACGTGGTCCTTGATGGCGGCGGCCGGGTGACGCTGAGCGGCGGGGGCGTGCGCCGGATCCTGTACATGGACACCTGCGATCCCAGCCAGCAGTGGACCACGTCGCACTGCCAGGACCAGGCTGAGCCGCGGCTCACCGTGCAGAACCTGACTTTCACCGGCGGCAACTCCACCGGCCGGACCTACGACGGGGGAGGTGGTGGCGCCATCTTCGACCGCGGTGGCCAGCTCAAGGTCATCAACTCCTCGTTCGTGGACAACCGCTGCGATCCAGCCGGCCCTGACCTCGGCGGCGCCGCGATCCGGGCGCTGAGCCAGTACGGCAACCTGCCGGTCTACGTCGTGGGCAGCACGTTCCGGGGCGGTGTCTGTTCCAACGGCGGCGCGCTCAGCAGCATCGGCGTGTCCTGGGTGATCCTCAACAGCGTCATGACCGGGAACAAGGCCATCGGCTGGGGCGCCAACCCGGCCAGTTCCGGCACTCCTGGCGGCGGCAGCGGCGCGGCCATCTACACCGACGGCGACCTGTACACCATGACGGTCGACGGCACCGTGATCGAGGACAACACCGCCCGTGAGGGCGGCGGAGCCATCTTCTTCGTCAGCAACGACTCCACCGGCACGCTGCGCCTGCAGAACTGCACGCTGCGGGACAACCCCAGCGAGGGCTTCCAGACCGCCGGCTATCCGGGCATTTTCTTCCACAGCAGTGGCCACCCGGTGGTGACCGGGGGCACGATCAGCTGAGGCCTGGTCGTGCGCCTGGGCGGATGTCCGGGACCGGCCGGAAATTCGCTTGCGGGTTATCCGGTGTGCTGCTGGGGTGACTGGCATGGCAGTGATCACGCAGGAGGCATCGGCGACCTTCCGGGAACAGGGTTACGTGGTAATCCCCGGGGTGCTGACTGAGGAGCAGATCGCACTGGGCCGGGAGCAGGCCGCGGCGATGCTGGCGGCCGAGCCTCCCGAGCCGGGCCAGGTCGGGCAGTACGCCCTGTGGCCCAAGTTCGGCGCGGCGGGCCACTGGCTGCTGGATCTTTACCGGGACGCCGGGATCGGACGGCTGGCGGCTGGGCTGCTGCGCGCGGATCTTGGCGTGCAGGAGCCTGACTTCGCCCAGCTGGCCACCACCATCCCGCCGTGGCCGCACCGGCCAGGCGGACCGCATGTTGACGGGCTGACGCCGCTCGCCCCGGACGAGCGGCCCGGGACGTTCTCGATGCTGGCGGGGGTGTGGCTGTCCGATCAGCTTGAACTGCATCGGGGGAACTTGTGGGTGTGGCCCGGCACGCACCTGCGGTTCGGGTCCTACCTGGCCGAACGTGGTGCTGACGAGCTCAGCCGGATCGGGCAGAGCACCATCGGGCCGTATCCGGAGATCGAACTCGGCGAGCCGGTGCAAGCAGTCGGGCCTGCGGGGAGCGTCCTGTTCGCGCACTACCTGCTGGCCCACAACATCGGTGGCCATGACGGGCCCGCCGGCGCAGCGCTGCGCCAGACGGTGTACTACCGGCTGCACGCGGACGGCCACCGGGACCGGTGGCGTGCGGTCGTGACCAACCCGCTCGCCGAGTTCCGCTAACCACCAGGCCGGTCCTGGGCCGCCACCAGGCCCGTTCTGGGCCAGCCATCAGGTCGGCCCTGGGCACGCTCCAGTGCGCCAGAACGTGCCTCTTGATATGCCTAGGCTTCACATGTAGCCTTGACGAGACATATGTAGCTACCTTCGGACCTGAGGCAGGGCAGTGGTCTCCGACGACGCGGTCACCGGGAGCCGGCTGGCTGACGTGATCGCGGCACTGGATCACCCCACCCGGCGGCGCATCGTGGCGACGCTGCTGGTCCAGGGCACGCACGTGAGCCAGCTGGCCCGCGACCTGGAAGTGAGCCGGCCTGTGCTGCACGTGCACCTGGCGCGGCTGCAGGACGCCGGCCTGGTGACCAGCAGCCTGCGGTTCTCGGCCGACGGGAAGTCCCTCCGTCACTTCGAGTTGCTGCGATTCGATATCCGGCTGACACCCGAGAAGATTGCCGAGTCCCTTGAGTAATCCTCGCGTGCCCGCCACCAGAGAAAGGAAAGCGTGATGTCCGGCCTGAGCGCGTCGCATGTGATCGTCCTTGGCATTGTCGTGATTATCGTGGTAGCGATATTGCTCACCCCGGTTGTGCTCATCATCAGGGCTATCAGGAGGGGTGGCAGTGGCAGTGGCCCGGTGCACGCGGAACTCGTGCGGATAAACGACCGGCTGACTTCCATTGAGAAGGTTCTCAAGGACATCGAGTGAATCGCGGGGCAGCCTGCTGGTGTGCTGCCGATGGTGACCGGCTGGGCCAGGGACGGCATTACGTGCCAGAAGCTGAGGGCTGAGCCTTCGTCCGCGCCCGAGCGAGCCAGAGCGCGACGCAGAGCAGGACCAGGCCGACGGCGAAAACGGCGGTGGCTGCCCCAGCCCCGTTGGGCAGGTACCGGGTGGCGACCTGCGGCACGATCGCGATGGCACCGAGGGCACCGAGGCCAAGCAGCGGGACCCGGCGCAGGGCAACCCCGGCCGCGAGCAGGCCAGCCACGGTCACCACGGCGAGCACCTGCCCGGCCGGCAGATCCATCGTCAGCTGCGCGCCGACCAGGAGCCCGATCCCGGCCGCGACATAGCCCGCTGTCCGCGGGACCAGGTAACCGCGGTGCACAGCAACCCCCCACAGCAGCGACAGCACCCACAGCCCCAGGCCGGGCCGCCAGGGCAGCGAGCCGGGCCATATCTGCGCGATGGCCGTCCCGGTCAGCGCGGCGGTGCCGGCGAACATCGCGATGTGCTGGAGCGTCACTCGCGAGCGCCACCACAGCAAGGCGGCATACGCCGTAGCGGCGGCTTCGGCCACCAGGGGCCTGCTGGCCGGGTCCAGGTTCCAGAACCAGGGACCGGTGATCAGGCCCGCGAATGCCGCGAAGCTCGCCGCCGACGCCAGCCACAAGACGCTGCGGAGCCGCCCGAACGCCGGATGGTCATGGACCCGGAGCTTGATGCCGGCCAGCAGCAACGCGGCCGCGGCGACCCCGGCGAAGGCCAGCCCAGTGCCGGGGGAGACGGCCGGCCACCATTGCCGCAGGGCGATGAGCCCGGCCACCACGGCGAGGACGGCGCCAAGATAGCCGAGCGCCTCCACCACCAGCGGCAATCGGTGCTGAGACACGGAAAGGGAAGAGTCAGGCATGGCCACCACCGCTTCATGAGGCGGCCTGCCCGGTCGGCTACCGCACATCCATCCTCAGCCGGGCGGTCTGCGCCGTCATGAGTACTTGTGCTCAACTGGCCCGGTGCAGCTACTCAGCCTGGGCGTGCTCCGGAAACCGCTGAAGTCGCCCGCTAGGGGGGTGAGGCCGGCATCGGCATCGGCATCGGCGCCGGCCTGGCCCTGGCGGGCCGCAAGAGCTGACATCCCTGGTGCCGCCCGCACCAGGATCATGGGGGCGGCACCAGGGTGCGCGGCCTAGCGGCAGGTCAGTGCGCCGAGCATTGCACGTTGGTCAGCGAACTGGGCGCGCTGCCGGTTCCCAGCAGGCCGAAGGTGGTCGAACCACGTGCTGATATCGCGCCGTCGTAACTGGCGTTCGTCACACTGACCGCGGCTCCGGATTGGGTTGAGGTCGCGCTCCATATCTGCGAGACGGTTTGCGCGCCCGGCCAGGAGAAGCTGACATTCCAGCCGTTCGTCGCGGCCGCGCCGGAGTTCGTCACCGTGAAGCCGAGCTGGAAGCCGCCGCTCCACGAGTTGACCAGGGACCAGGTCACCTGGCAACTGCCGGCCGCCGAGGACGTGCTGGTCGCGGTCGGTGTGGGTGTCGGGGTCGGGGTGGTCGCCGTGGGTGTCGGGGTCGGGGTCGGGGTCGGGGTCCTGGTGGGTGTCGGTGTCGGTGTCGGTGTCGGGGTGGGGGTGGGGGGTGCGGTGCCGCTGGCGCTGGTCAGCACGACGACCGACTCAGCGGGGACCGAGACGGAGCTACCGGAGAAACTGTTGGCGGCGATGGTCGGGTGCGCGCTGTCGTAGGTGTACTCGGTTTCCGAGGAGCCGGTGACGCCCAGGCTGGACGTGCTCACTGTGGCGGCGTTGGCCGGATCGGCGTTGACGAGCATGACCGCGTACGAGCCGCCGGGCAGGTTGGAGTAGTAGCTGTAGATGTTGGGGGTGGACAGGGCCAGGGTGCCGACCTTCGCCCCCTTGACGGCGAGCTTGGCGGCCAGCTCGTAGCCGTAGTAGGGCGGGTACGGGGTGTCCACCGCCGGCTCGCCGCTGCTGGCGGACGAGAACATGCCGAAGTCGGCGGTCGGGGTGCCGTAGTTGTGCACGTCCCACCAGTCGACGCTCTGCGCCCCGAACGACAGCCATTCCATGCTGTTCGCGGCCGCGAACAGCGCGCCGACCGGCTGCTCGTTCCACGCGTTCGCCGTCTGGGACATGTTGGTCTCGCCGACCACGAAATACGCGCTCGGGTCGTAGGTGGACAGCGCCGTGTGGATCTCAGCGGCCGCGGCCGGGATGTTGTCGATCAGCTCCATGATCGACTGGTCGCTCTCGGCAGGCACCCCGTTGATCGGGTACCAGTGCACGTCGGCACAGTTGATGTCGGCGGCGTCCGCCTGCAGGATCGTGTCGTTCCAGGCCTGGAAATTCGTCACGCCGGAGCCAGGGGCCAGGGTGCCGTCCATCCCGTAGTCGTAGCAGATCTGCGCGCTGGGGTTGGCGGCCTTCATGGCCTGCATGTAGGGGAGAGCATTGGTCGCGTAGGACGACGCCGTGTGCGGGTTGGCGTGCGAGTCGGCTTCCCACGACCCGTACTCCTCGTTGCCTATCTCCCAGAGCGCCACCCCCTGGCCGGCGGTGGCCGATTGGGTCACCCAGGCGGCCGCGCTTTGCGGGGTGTCGGAGCCGTAGTCGACCGTGACGAATTTCTGCCCGCCGGTGATGGCGTCGACCTGGCTTGAGTACTGGGCGAAGCTGACCGGCTGGACGGAGCCGGCGACGGTATTGGGCTGCCACAGGTACTGGTCGGCCCACGAGCCGCCGGGGTACCGGATGAGGCCCGTACTGGCGGCGGAAAGATCACTGGAGATCGCCGGGTCCACGAAGTTGGTGTCCCACGCGGCCGTATTGACTCCCAGCGGGTCCAGCGGCCCGGACAGGGTCGCGCTGGAGGATCCCTGGCTCGGCCCCGCGCAGCTGACCGTCGGCGCGGGGTTGGACGTGCCGTTGTAGTCGCCGTTAAAGCCCCAGGTGGCACTCTGCCCCGGGGTCAGGTTGGCGTTGTAGCTCCCGCCGGGGGTCGCCGTCACCGTCGAGCCGCTCTGGGTCACGTTCGCGCTGTAGGCCGACCCCGCGACGAGTGTCTGACCGGCGGTGAACGTCAAGGTAACCGTCCACGTGCTGATCGCGTACGAGGAGTTGTTGGTCACGGTGACAGCGGCGCCGAAATCGGGCGGGCTATTGGATGGCGTTTGCCAGCCGATTGTGTAATTTACACCGCACGATGCTCCGGTGTCGGCCGGCGCGGGCGCGGCGCTGGTGACGATCGCCGTGACCCCGGCGGCCGCGGTCAGCACAATGGCCAGGGTGGCGCCGCCCCAGCGCCTGGAGAAACCGCTCATGAACGCTCCTTCGGGTGCATGCCAAGGCTGCTTGACGTGCTAGATGGACCGGCGGAAGCGCCTAAGTCCAGGTAGCCGCTGGGGTGTCAAGACCGGCTGTGCTTTACCGGTCAAGTCGCGGCGATGCTACGTCCGGCCAGGCAAAAGTCAAGAGCCCGATTGCCGCGCTGCCCGCCGGGCATCATCGTGCTGCGGGGGATCTTCGTCGAAAGGGCCGATGCCGTGTCAGCGCTTGTTCCCGTCATCGATCTGGCGCCCTGGTTCGCTGGTGACACGCATGATCGAGCGGCAGTCGCCCGGCAGGTTGATGAGGCCCTGCGCACCTCGGGATTCCTGCTCATCACCGGCCACGGTGTGCCCGTGGAGCTGCGGGCGCAGACGCGCGGCGTGGCGCGGGAGTTCTTTGCCCTGCCCGCGGAAGTCAAGGCCCGTTACGCCATCGCGGTCGGCGGCCGGGGCTGGATCCCGCCCGGGGCCGAGGCCAACGGGTACGCCGAGGGCACGCCAACGCCACCAGACCTGAAAGAGTCGTTCTCGCTGGCCGCCGAGCGGCCGACCGGTGACGCCGTCATCGATGCCCGCTGGTTCCGGCCCAACATCTGGCCGGCTGAGGTGCCGCGGATGCAGCCGGTCGTCAGCGACTACATCGGCCTGATGCACGCGCTGTCGGATGAGCTGATGGCGCTGTGCGCGGTCGCGCTGGGCTTGGAGCCAGGGTTCTTCACCCCGTTCCTTGACCACCCCACGTACGGGGTGAACCTGAACTGGTACCCGCCGGCCGATCCGGCCCGGCCGCCTGAGCCGGGGCAGTACCGGATCGGGCCGCACACTGATTTCGGCACGGTCACCGTGCTCGACCGCGAGCCCGGCCTCGGCGGCCTGCAGATCTACACCCTCGAAGGAACCTGGGTGGACGCGCCCTACGATCCCGCCGCCCTGACTGTCAACATCGGCGACCTGCTGGCCCGCTGGACCGGTGACCGGTGGCGGTCAACCCGGCACCGTGTGCTGCCCCCGCACCAGGATGCCCCCGACGAGGACCTGCTCTCGCTGATCTTCTTCTACGAAGCGAACCACGACGCCATCGTCGAGTCGCTGCCTCCGCCCATCGGCCGGACCAGTTTCCCGCCCGTCGTCGCCCATGAGTACCTGCGGGACAAGCTCGACGCCATCACCGTGACGTAGCCGCGATCCGGCCCGGAACGGCTGGCCGGGCAGGTCAGGAAGCTCGGGAACGGGTACCCACAGTTCGATCTGGTCGTGGCGCCGGTAGTACTCGACGAGCGGGCGATCAGGATCCACAGTCGCCAGCGCAGCCAGTGCGCGCATCGCAGGGCCGATGCGGTCATACAGTTCCGGCGGTTCACCGATGATCCGGGCACTGAGATACCAGCCACCCGGAAGGACTCCGGTATCGAGCCCGAACCCGGCGGGGTCATCGTCCGCGCGGATGGGTGTGCACGCCGCGTAGCTGGCGGCAGCCGTGTCGACCATCGCGTACATCCGGCGCCCGCGCAGGCCGACCAGATTTTCGAAGCGTGGCCACAGTTGCTGAATGGCCTTAATTTCGTCGCTGGTGCGCTCAAGCATCACCGCAACGCCGGCCTTCAGTCTCCGCGCGGGCTGCGAGTCAAACGTCTCATCTGCCACGAGTACGAGGGTAGCCATCGTTCTCGCCGTCCCGCTCGGCTGCGCTGCTGAGGTCCCCCTGCCGGGTCGGGCAGTTGCCGGGCCATCCATGCCGACTTCACGAAAAGTCCTGGACGCTGTCGATTCCGGGATTCTTCGTTCGACTATTGATGACGCGGGCGATGGTCGCGCGCGCGGCTGGAGGTCACCTCATGAAATACATGTGCCTTCTCTACGGGGAGCCGGGGGCGGGTCCGGCACCGGGAAGCCCGGAGTTCGGACGGATGCTGGCCGATTACGGTGCCGCGACTGAGGCCATGGCCAGGGCTGGTGTCCTGCTGGACAGCGGGCCTTTGCAGCCGGTCACGGCCGCCACCACGATCCGGGTGCGTGACGGCGAGACGATGCTGACCGACGGGCCGTTCGCGGAGATCAAGGAACATCTCGGCGGGTACTACCTGCTGGAGTGCGCGGACCAGGCTTCAGCGGTGAAATGGGCTGCGACCATTCCGGCTGTGAGCTTCGGGTCGGTTGAGGTCCGGCCGCTCATGATCATGGAGATGCCACAGTGAGCGGGAGTGTTGACGCGGCCATTGCGTCCCAGATCCGCAACATCGAAGCCACCTACGGCCAATCGCTTGCGCACTGGTTCGCGGTCATCGACCAGAGCGGCCTGAGCAAGCACAACGAGGTCGTGTCGTTGCTCAAAACGCAGCACGGTATGGCACACGGCGCCGCCCACCGGGTCTCGCTGCTGGCCCGTGCGCGCAGCGAACCAGCTACCGGAAGCGTCAGCGACGCCGTCGACGCCATGTACTCGGGCCGGAAGGCAGCGTTGCGGCCCTGGCACGACGAACTGATGGCCACGGTGCTCGCCTTCGGCGAGGTCGAGATCGCAGCCAAGAAGGGTTACCTTAGCCTGCGCAGGCGCAAGCAGTTCGCGATGTTCCAGCCCACCGCGGCGGGCCGGATCGACGTTGGCCTCATCATGCCGCCCGGCACCGCGGTGACCGACCGGCTGGAGTCTGCGGCGAAGTTCAACGCCCTGTTCACCCACCGGGTCCGCATTGCCGGCGCCGACGATATTGACGCCCAGCTTCTCGGCTGGCTCCGAGTCGCGTATGAGACCGCGGCCTGAGACCGCGGCCTGGGGGCCAGGAGCGGCGGCGCCTCGGTCACCCTGATGAGCCGGAGCTCTCGCCGGGACCGGGGGAGCGGGGGTGGCTGCCGGGCTGGCTCCTCGGCCCCTCAGGCCGTAGGAGAGCGGCGATCATGGCGTCGGCGATGAAGGCGCCGTAGCGCCGAGCCTGCCACCCCCGGTGCAGGACGAGCAGTTCGTAGAGCTCGGGCGAACTGTATGTCCAGAGCACTTCACCGGCGTGCTTGACCGTGATGCCGTCTCGGATGTGCCCGGTGTCAGCGAGGTTGCGCGCGTTGCGGGTCATCCGGCGAAGGCGGCTGGCATCCATCTCATCCCGCAGGTCAGCCATCTCCGGATCAGCGACGGCTGCGGCGCGCAGCAGCAGCAGGACAGGTGATACCCGCGGGGCTACCTCGGCGGTGAGCCTGCCCCAGCCCCGGATGATGGCGCGGGGGTCGGGCTCCGTCAGCTGCAGGTCATCGGAGCGTGCTTCGGCTGGGACCGGTCCCTCACCGGCCAGCGCGGTCTCACAAATCGCGCGGACCAGGCCCGGCTTGCCGCCGAAAGCCTTGTATACCGTTTCGGCCGAGACCCCTGCCTCGGCGGCGATTGCGGTGATCGTCGTGGCCGCGAACCCGTCGCGCAGGAATAGCCGCTGCGCAGTGTCGATGACCGCGGCCCGGGTCTGGCGGGCCTGCTCGGCCCGCCTCGGCGAGTCGTAGCGGCGCTTCGGCTTGACAGTCAACGTATTTCCGTTCCATAGTCATGTATCGATTACATATAACTGTAGCAGATTGACGGGGATCAGCATGGATGACACCAGCACGGACCGGGAGCCGGCGGCGATGGTCGAGCGGCTGTGCCGGGCAACCAATGATCATGATCTGGCGGCGCTCGTCGCCTGCTTCGCGCCGGGTTACCGCAACGAGACACCGGCCCATCCGGAGCGCGGGTTTACCGGGCGGGAGCAAGTGCGCAGGAACTGGGAACAGATCTTCGCCGCCATCCCGGACCTCCGCGCAGAAGTGCTGCGCCGCGCCGTGGACGGGCCCACGGTGTGGACGGAGTGGGAGCATCGCGGTACCCGGCCCGACGGGTCTGGTCATGTCATGCGCGGCGTGGTGATCTTCGGCGTGACCGGCGGCTTGGCCGAGTGGGCCCGCTTCTACCTCGAACCAGTCAGCACAGACGGCCAGGGCGTGGATGCGGCCGTGCGGCGGCAGGTCGCGCCGGGCGGCGCGTCGTGATCCTGCTCGCCGGTGGTACCGGCCGGCTCGGCTCCGCCCTGGTGACCAGGCTGGCCGGGCGAGGGCTGCCGGTCCGGGTACTGACCCGTGACCCGGCACGGGCGGCCCAGCTGAGTGCCGCGCGTGTGCAGGTTGTGCGCGGCGATGTGCGCGACCCCGCCAGCCTCGCCCCGGCGGTCCGGGATGCCGAGGTTGTGGTGTCAGCGGTCCAGGGGTTCGCCGGGCCCGGGGGCGGGTCGCCGGCCACAGTCGACTACCAGGGCAATGTCAACCTGATCAACGCGGCCAGGGCGGCTGGCGCCGAGTTCGTCATGATGTCGGCCGTTGGCGCCGCCGCCGGCAGCCCCCTGGAGCTGATGCGCATGAAGTACGCCGCCGAGCAGCACTTGCGGTCCAGCGGGATCCGCTGGACCATCGTGCGGGCCACTGCGTTCTTCGAGTTGTGGGTCGACCTGCTCAGCCAGACCGCGGCCCGCTCCGGCCGCCCCTCCGTCTTCGGCCGCGGGGCTAACCCCATCAACTTTGTTTCGGTAACAGACGTCGCCGCCCTCGCGGAGCAAGCCGTCACCGACTCCGCGACCCGCGGCCGTGTGCTGGAGATCGGCGGCCCAGGTAACCTCACCTTCAACGAGCTCGCGGCCATGATCCAATCAGCGGCCGGGCGCACCAGTCCGCCGCGTCATGTACCTCCTGCCGTGCTGCGGCTCATCGCCTGCACCCTGGGGCAGGTGAAGCCCGAAGTCGGCCGCCAGGCGCGCGCGGCGATCATCATGGATCAGGCCGACCTCACCCACGACGCGACCGCCATTCACCAGGCGTACCCGCACATCCCCTGCACGCCCCTCGACATGTGCCTCCTGCCTTAGCCTCGATCTTTCGCGCGACTGGCATGCTGGCCTGAGTTGTTCGGCTGGTGGG